>JAJZWS010000071.1 GCA_021846565.1 Bacillota bacterium | reverse complement strand
GCGCGGGTCGACGAGCTCGAGGCGAAGTACCGCCATGACATGATTGCCTTTGTGACAGCCGTGGCGGAGACGGTGGACCCTGACGACGCTCGCGCCCTGCACTTTGGGCTCACGTCGACGGACGTCGTGGATACGGCGCTCTCAGCCACGCTGGTGGAGGCGCTGGATCTGGTGGTGGAGGGAGTGGACCGCGTGCGGGCGGCGTGCCGCCGGCTGGCGCTGGCGCACCGCGACACGCCCGCCGTCGGGCGGACGCACGGCATGCACGCCGAGCCCACCAGCTTCGGGCTCAGGTGGGCGCTGTACTGGCTGGAATTTGGCCGCCAGCGGGAGCGCCTCACAAGGGCCCGCGCCCAGATGGCGTTTGGGAAGATTTCGGGGGCGGTGGGCCACTATGCCAACATCCCGCCGTTTATCGAGCAGTACGTGTGCGAGCACCTGGGGCTCACCCCGTCACCGCTCTCCACGCAGGTGTTGCAGCGCGACCGTCATGCCGAGGTGGTCCTGGCCCTGGCGCTCACGGCATCAAGCATTGACAAGTGCGCCACCGAAATTCGCCACCTGCAGCGCACCGAGGTGGGTGAGGTGGAGGAGCCGTTCAGCGTGGGCCAGCGGGGATCGTCGGCCATGCCCCACAAGCGCAACCCGGTGTCGTCCGAACAGCTGTCGGGTTTGGCGCGCGTGGTGCGCGGCTACGCCGTGCCTGCCCTTGAGGACATGCCGCTGTGGCATGAACGAGACATTTCCCATTCGTCGGTGGAACGCATCATGCTGCCGGACGCCACCACGCTGGTGGACTACATGCTGCACCACCTGACCCGTATTTTGGACGGCCTCACGGTGAAGCCGGCACGCCTGTTGGCCAACCTGGAGCACGGCGGGGGGCTCGTGTACTCCCAGCGGGTGCTGCTGGCGCTGGTGGCCGCCGGGGTTCCCCGGGACGACGCGTACCGCGCGGTGCAGGCTGCCGCCATGGCGGCGATCGAGGGGGAGGGGCGCTCGTTCCGCGATGCGCTGACCGACAACCCGCTGGTGGAGGCGCACCTGTCGCGCGCGGAGCGGGAGAAACTTTTTGACTGGCATGCGTATCTGGCGGAGGTGCCGGCCATTTACGAGCGGATTGGGATTCTGGATGAGTCGTAGGTGTGCAGGTGGCCGGGTGGGGACGTCGGCGAGCCAAGCTTGCCCACGTGAAGGAGGAAAGCGCGATGCCAGAGCTGTTGTACGAGGGCAAAGCCAAAAAAATCTGGGCCACCAGCGATCCCGACCGCGTCGAAATGGAGTTCAAGGATGACGCCACCGCGTTTAATGGCCAGAAGCGCGGCACCATTCTTGACAAGGGCGTGGTGAACGCCAAGCTCACGACGGTGCTGTTCACCGTGCTGGAGCGGGCGGGGGTGCCCACGCACCTGGTCCGGCAGCTCGATGATCGGCGGCTGTTGGTGGACCGCCTGGACATGCTGGCGCTGGAAATGGTGGTGCGCAACGTGGTGGCCGGCTCGCTCGCGCAGCGCACCGGACTTCAGGAGGGAACGCGGCTCACCACCCCAATCGTGGAGACGTACTACAAAAGCGACGCTCTAGGGGATCCGCTCTTGAACGACGAGCATGTGGCCATGCTGGAGCTGGCGAGCCCCGAGCGGCTGGCAGACTTAAAACAGCGGGCGCGCACCGTCAATCGGGTGCTGTCGGCGTTCTTCGCCCAGCTGGGCATTCTCCTGGTGGACTTCAAACTGGAATTTGGCATGAGGCGCGGTGAGGTGGTGCTGGGCGATGAAATTACGCCCGACACGTGCCGCTTGTGGGACGCCCAAACCCAGGTCCGCCTAGACAAGGACCGATTCCGCCGGGACCTCGGCCAGGTGGAGGAGGCGTACCAAGAAGTGCTGCGCCGGGTGATGCAAAATGCCGCACTTTAAGCGGGTGGTGGCGGTGGACCTGAAGCCCGCGCTGCTGGACCCCGAGGGCGAGGCCATCTTGGGCGTCTTGAAGCACTTGGGCTACCCCGTCCAAGACGTGCGCGTGGGCCGTCGCATCCAGCTGACGGTTTCGGCCGACGGACCGGACGACGCGAGCGCCCTGGCCACGGAGATGGCGGGTCGGGTGTTGGCCAACCCGGTGATGGAGACGTTCCGGGTGGAGGGCTCGCCCGACGAACGGCGGGACGGCGCGGGCGGTTCCGTCCGATGAGCGTGGCGGTGCTGGTGTTCCCCGGGAGCAACTGCGACCGTGACGCGGAGCGGGCGCTCACGGAGCTGGGTCTCAAGGCCAGGCGCGTGTGGCATCGCGACCCGTTGGGGGACGCCGACGCGGTGGTGCTGCCCGGCGGGTTCAGCTACGGGGACTACCTCCGGAGCGGCGCGTTGGCGGCGCACTCCCCGGCCATCGCCGAGGTGCGCTCGCTGGCTAAGCGCGGCGTCCCGATTCTTGGCATTTGCAACGGGTTTCAAATTTTGTGTGAGGCGGGGCTGTTGCCGGGCGCCCTGACTGTGAACCGCTCCCGGCAGTTTCGCTGCACCTGGGAGCATGTGCGGGTGGAGCGCGCCCTGCCCGGCGGTTATGGGGAGGACGCAGGCAAGCCGGGCACCGTGTGGTCCCTGCCCATTGCGCACCGCGAGGGCCGATGGTGGGCGGACGCCGAGACGCGGGCAACAGTCGCAGGCGAGGGTGAGGTGTGGCTCCGCTATTGTGGTCCGGATGGCTCGCTCGCCGACGCGTACAACCCCAACGGATCCTTGGACCATGTGGCCGGCCTGGTGCGCGGTCGCGTGATGGCGCTCATGCCGCACCCCGAGCGGGCCACGGACGCCTGGCTGGGCGGCACCGACGGCGCACAGCTCTTGACCGCATGGGCCCACCGCATGGGAGCGGCGTCATGACGCCGAGCGACGTGGGGCTCACGGCGACCGAGTACCGGCATCTGGTGGCGTCGCTCGGGCGGCAGCCGAACGACTTGGAGCTGGCCATTGTGGGGGCGCTGTGGAGCGAGCACTGCAGCTACAAGTCGTCCAAGCGCGCGCTCCGCTGGCTCACGCCGTCACCGGGCCTGGCCGTCCGCCTGGCCGCGGGGCCGGGAGACAATGCCGGGGCGGTGCCGTTCAGCGACACGCTGGAGATTGTCTTTAAAGTCGAATCCCACAACCACCCGTCGTTTGTGGAGCCGTTTTCCGGGGCGGCCACGGGGGTGGGCGGCATCATTCGGGATGTGCTGGCCATGGGCGCCGAACCCCTGGCGTTGTTGGATTCGCTGCGGTTTGGCACCGGCCCGGAGCGGGTGCGCCTAGAGCCGGGGGTGGTGTCGGGCATTGCTGCCTACGGCAACGCCGTGGGCGTGCCCACGGTGGGGGGCGAGGTGGCTTACGGCCCCGGCTATGAGAAAAACCCACTGGTCAACGTGATGTGCGTAGGGATCCGGGCCGCCGCCGACCGCGTCAATGCGGCCGGCGCCCGGGTAGGCGACCACCTGCTGCTCGTGGGCGCCACCACTGGCCGCGACGGCATCGGCGGGGCGTCGCTGTTGGCGTCGCGGGCGCTGGACAGCCGTCAGGCGGACCAGCGGCCCATGGTGCAGGTAGGCGACCCGTTTACGGGCAAACTGCTGATCGAGGCGGTGCTGGCGGCGTTGGCCACGGGCCGTGTGCACGCGGTGCAGGACCTGGGCGCGTCGGGGCTGTCGTCCGCGGTGGCCGAGCTGGCCAGCCAGAGTGGGGTGGGCGTGCTGTTGGCCGTCGACCGGGTGGGCTTGCGTGAACCGGACTTGTCCCCCGCCGAAATCATGTTGTCCGAGTCACAGGAGCGCATGCTGATGGCGGTGGCTTTCGAAGATTTGGACGCGGTGGCGGCGGTGGTGGGCCGGTGGGAGCTTCCCCTCTGGGACGTGGGCGTGGCGACGCCCGACGGCAATCTGGTTGTCCAGGGGGGCGACCAGAGGCTCACGGCGCTGCCCGTCAGCTTGCTGACCGAAGGCGTGCCCTTGACCGAGGCCGATCGACCGCGCCGCCTGGCCCCGGCCCGCGAACGGCTGGAGCTTGGGGAGGTTGGCCCGTTGTTGCTGGAGGGCATGTGGCGCGCCGTGTTGGGCCATCCGGAGGTGGCGTCCCACGCGCACGTGTATCGTCAGTACGACTCCATGGTGAAGGCCGCGACCGTTGTCGGGCCGGGCGCGGATGCCGCGGTGCTGCGCATCCGGGGGACCGAAGACGCGGGGCTCGCCGTCGTGGTGGATGGCCAGGCCCGCTGGGCGGCCCACGATGCCTGGACGGGCGGCGCCCGGGCGGTGTTGGAGGCGGTCATGAACCTTACGGTGTCGGGGGCCGAACCGCTGGGGCTGTCGGACGGACTGAACGCGGGCAGCCCCGAGGATCCGGCTACGCATCGGCAGCTGTTGGAACTGGTGGCCGGTGTGGCCGACGCAGCGGCGGCCCTCTCGGTCCCGGTGACCGGCGGCAATGTGTCGCTTTACAACCAAACCGTGGGGCCTCACGGAGCTGCAGAGGCGATTTGGCCCACGGCGGTGATTGGCGCGGTGGGCCGGGTGGCGCCGCTCAAGCGGGTGACCCGCATCGCCCTGCCCGCGGCTGATCTGGCGCTGTGGCGCCTGGGGGCGGCCGTGGGCGACCTGGCGGCCAGCGTCTGGCGCCTGGCGGCGGGCGACGGCACTGTAGGGGTGGCGGCGCCTCCGGACTGGGAGGTGGCCAACGGGGTGCGGGCGGTGCTGGCGGAGGGGATAGACGCGGGCTGGATTCGTGCCGCCCACGATGTGAGCGATGGCGGTACCGCCGCAGCGGCCACGGAGATGTGGCTGGCCGCCCCACCGGAGCTGTCGCTGGAGCTGGACCTGGAGGACGTGCCCTCCTCCCAACTGGTCCCGCTCTTGTTTGGCGAAGACCCGGCCGTCGCCCTGATTGCCCTCGCACCGGCCGATGTGCCGCGGCTCACGGCGAAACTCGCGGCGCAGGCCGTGCCGGGACGCGCTGTGGGCGTGGTGCGGCCGTCCGGGGCCCGGCTCTGGTGCCGCACCAGCGGAGGCGCAGTGTCGTGGTCCCGGGCGGACTTGGAGGCGGCGTGGCGCTCGCTGGACCCGGCCGGGAGTGCGGCCTTGGGCGGGGAACGGAGGTAGGCAGATGGCAAGGGTGCTCGTGCGGGGCCTGCCGGATGGCGAGGTGTGGCGGGAAGATGACCGGCCCCGCGAGGAATGCGGGGTTGTAGGCTTATTCCAGGTGCCCGACGCGGCTCAGCTGGTGTATCGCGGCTTGTTTGCGCTCCAGCACCGGGGTCAGGAAAGCGCCGGCCGCGCCTGGGCCGAAGACCGAGACATCGTCGTGGACAAAGGCATGGGCCTCGTATCGGAGGTGCTCACGACCCTGGGCCCGCCCCACGCGCGGCTGGCCATTGGCCATGTGCGCTACTCGACGACGGGCACGTCGTCGCTCGACAACGCCCAGCCGCTCCTGATGCGGTCGCGCTTCGGCCCGATGGCGCTGGCGCACAACGGCAACCTCACCAACCATGCGGCGCTCCGCCGCACGCTGGAGGCCCGGGGAGCCATTTTTCAAACCAGCTCGGACAGCGAGGTGCTGGCGCATCTGGTGGCCCATGGCGTGGCGCAGCGCTGGCTCACCGCTCTGGAGGGCGCCGCGCACCAGCTGTTGGGCGGTTTTGCCTACGTGGTGCTGACGCCGACCTCACTGGTGGCGCTCCGCGATCCCCACGGCATTCGTCCGCTGGTGGTGGGCACCCGCGACGGGGGCATGGTGCTGGCCTCGGAAACGGCGGGGCTGGACGCCATGGGGGCCACGTACCTCCGAGACGTCGAGCCGGGCGAGATGCTGGTCATCGACCGCGACGGGATGTCCACGCGCCGGCCCTGGGGGCCGGTTCCGGCGGCGGCGACCCCTTGCGCGTTTGAGCTGGTGTATTTTTCGCGGTCGGACTCGGTGTCGCATGGCCAAAGCGTGCACCGCACGCGTCGGGCGCTGGGCCGCCAGCTTTGGAAGGAGCAGCCGGCCGACGCCGACGTGGTGGTGGGCGTCCCCGATTCCAGCCTGCCGGCGGCGATGGGGTACGCCGAGGCGGCCGGGCTGCCCTTGGACTTTGGCTTGGTGAAGAACCGCTACGTGGGTCGCACCTTTATTGTGCCGAACCAAACCGGCCGCACGGACAGTGTGGCCTTAAAGCTGTCGGCGGTGGACGACGTGGTGCGCGACCGACGGGTGGTGCTGGTGGACGACTCGCTGGTGCGGGGGACGACGGCGGCCCGGCTGGTGGAGTTGCTGCGCCGGGCGGGCGCCCGCGCTGTGCACATGCGCATCGCGTCGCCGCCGTACACTCACCCGTGCCACTACGGTATTGACACCAGCCGCTCGCGCGAGCTGGCGGCGGCCAGTTTGTCCCGGCCCGAGCTTTTGGAGCGGATTGGGGCCGACAGCCTCGGATATCTGTCCCAGGAGGGCCTCCGCGAGGCGCTGCCGGGCCGGGGCGACTGGTGCCTCGCGTGCTTTGGCGCCGGATATCCGGTGCCCATCGGCGAGGAAGGCGACCTGGACCTGGCGGACCAGTCGGCGGCCTGCGCCGTCTCCGCCAGCTCCCACCCATCTCACCCGGCCCATGAAGGAGCGTCGCACGCGCGATGACTGAAGACCGAAGTGTCGATCCTGGCCGAACGTGCGGTCAGTCGCCCCACTACGATCAGGCCGGGGTGCACATTGATGCCGGCAGCGAGGCCGTCGCGCGTTACCAACGCGTGCTGCGGTCAGCGGCGGCCCGCCCCGAAGTGCTGGAAGGCGTGGGCGGCTTCTATGGGGCGTTCCGGCTGCCCGAGGGCCCCACGCTGGTGGCCGGCACGGATGGCGTGGGCACCAAGGTGCTGGTGGCAGCAGCCTTAAATCAGTGGGACGGCGTGGGCATTGACCTGGTGGCCATGTCGGTGAACGACGTGCTCACGGCGGGGGCCGAGCCGCTGTTTTTCCTGGACTACCTGGCCACGTCCGCACTCGACCCCGCGTGGGCCGCACGGGTAGTGGCGGGCGTGGACCGGGGGTGCCTCATGGCCGGGTGTGCGCTGTTGGGCGGTGAGACGGCCGAAATGCCGGGTGTGTATGCGCCCGGCGTGGCGGACTTGGCGGGCACCGCCGTGGGCCGCTTGGTGGCCGACCGTGTCCCGGCGCCGGCCGTGGCACCGGGGATGGCGGTGCTGGGCATCGCATCGAGCGGCTTTCACGCCAACGGATTCAGCCTCCTGCGGCACGTGCTGCAGGAGCGGGCCGTGTCGTACGACGACCCGGTGCCCGGTGGCACGCGGTCCTGGGGGGCCGCCCTGTTGGAGCCGACCCGTATTTACGTGCAGCCGGTGCTGAGCCTGTTGCGTGCGCTGCCGTTGGCGGCCATGGCCCACATTACGGGAGGCGGCCTCACAGAAAACCTGCCCCGTGTGCTGGGCGGGCACGGTGTCCGGCTGGGTCCGGTGGACTGGCCGCAGCCGCCTGAGATGAGCGCGTTTCAGAAGCTTGCTGGCCTGGACGCCATCGAGATGGGTCGGGTGTTCAATCTGGGCGTGGGATACGCACTGGTGGTGGACCCCGCGCTGGAGGGCGCGGTGCGGAGTCTTTTGGCCCCCACGGGCTGGCCGGTGCATCGGGTGGGGACGGTGACGGCCGCGCCGGGCGTGGTGTGGGGATGAAGTGGGCGGTGCTGGTGGGCGGGCGCGGCAGCAATTTGGCGGCCCTTTTGGACGCGGGCCTGGACGTGGGGCTGGTCGTCAGCCACCGAGCTGAGGTGGGGGCACTGGACATTGCCGCCCGTGCAGGAGTGCCGGCCCGGGTCCTGCTTCCACGCGCGGGCCGGGGGCCCTTGGCCTACGACCGAGAGCTGGCGTCCTGGCTGGGCGAGGCCCACATCGACGCGGTGGTGGCGGCCGGATACCTGCGCATCCTGCGCGCTCCCGTGATTGACCGCTACCCCGGGCGCATTCTGAACGTCCATCCCTCGCTGCTGCCGGCGTTTGCCGGGCTGCACGCCATCGAGCAGACGCTGGCGCACGGCGTCAAGGTAACCGGTGTGACCGTACACCTGGTGGATGCGGGGCTTGACTCCGGGCCCATCGTGGCGCAGCAGGCGGTCGCGGTGGCGCCGGACGACACCCCGGCGACGCTCTCGGCCCGGCTGCAGGTGGTGGAGCATCGCCTGTTGCCGGCTGCCGCCTGGGCGCTGGACCAGGGGCGGCTCCGCGTGAACGGCCGCCACGTGATCTGGACCGAACCCGAGACCCATGCTCGCTTCGACGAGGGGCGCTAGCGGGCGGCGGAGGGCAGGAGAAGATGGCAGGAGAAGATGGCAGGAGAAGATGGCAGGAGGTGGCTGGATGCGGGCCCTCATCAGCACGTATGACAAGACGGGACTCATTGAGCTGGCAGGCTGGCTGGTGGAGCAGGACGTAACGCTCATGGCCACCGGAGGAACGGCGGCGGCGCTTAGTGCGGCCGGGCTCCCGGTCGAGGACACCAAAAGCATTACGGGGTTTGGGGAGATTTTGGGGGGACGCGTCAAGACGTTGCACCCGGGGATTTTTGGGGGCATTTTGGCGGACGGGAGTGCCGAACACGCACGCGAGCTGGACGAGGCGGGCATCGCGCCCATCGACCTGCTCGTAGCCAATTTGTATCCCTTTCGGCAGGCGTGGCTCTCCGGGGCCGACCCGGACGCGCTGGTGGAGCAGGTGGACATTGGGGGCGTGAGCCTGGTGCGCGCGGCGGCCAAAAACTTTGCCCGCGTGGCGGTGCTGGCGGATCCCAGCCAGTATGCGGACGCGAGGGCCCGAGGCTTGGCCGGCTGGGACGAAGCGTACCGCCGGGAGCTGGCCGCCTATGCTTTTCGGCTGGTGGCCGCCTACGACGCGGACATCGCACACGTCTTCACCAGCTGGGCCGGCCCCGCATGGCCCGAGCGGCTGACGCTCACCGGGGATCGGGCGGGCAGCCTCCGGTACGGGGAGAACCCGCATCAGGAAGCGGCCGTGTACGAGGTTCCGGGACCTGCCGGCTGGGGTGTGGCACCGCCGCTGCAGGGCAAGGCGCTGTCCTACAACAACTGGGCCGATGTCGAAGCCGCGTGGCGGCTGGTGTGGGACCTCCCTGGCCCTGGCGCGGTGGGACTCAAGCATCAGATGCCGTGCGGGGTGGCGTTGGCGGACGGAGCGGCCTCCGCGTGGGCCCGCGTGCAGGCGGCGGACCCCGTCTCCATCTTTGGCGGCATCGTCGCGTTCAACCAGCCGCTCGATGCCGACGCGGCCCGTGCCTTGGTGGATGGCGGCTTTTTGGAAGTCATTGTGGCGCCGACCGTGTCGGCGGAGGCTCGCGCGATACTGGCGGCCAAGAAAAATCTCCGAGTGCTAGAGGCGCCGGCCCCCACGGCCAGCGGGGTCTTTGGCCGCGAGGTGCGGAGTGTGGCCGGGGCGCTTTTGGTACAGGACACGGACCGTCGGCGGGTCGACGTGACCGAGTGGCGGCAGGTGGCGGGCCCCGCCGGCACGCCGGATGACGACCTGACACTGGCCTGGGTGGTGGCGCAGCACCAGAAGTCCAATGCCGTGGCGCTGGTGGCGGAAGGCGCCACCGTGGGCCTGGGCCAGGGTCAAACCAACCGCATTGACGCGGTGAACCAGGCGATCGCCCGGGCTGGGGAGCAGGCCGCGGGTGCGGTGCTGGCTTCCGACGCATTTTTCTTCCCCGATACCGTTAAGGCGCTGGCTGCGGCCCATGTGCGCGCGGCGGTGTCTCCCGGCGGGTCGGTGCGGGACGCCGCCGTCATCGAGGCGGCCAACAAGGCGGGCCTGGCGCTCTGGTTCACCGGCGAGCGCCACTTTCGGCATTGACCCCCGGTTGGACCGTGCGGGAACGGGAGCGATGGCGGGAGCGGGAGGGGGGCGCCCAATGAACGTGGTGGTGGTGGGCAGCGGGTTTCGTGAGCACGCGCTGGCGCGGGCGTGCCAGGCGAGCCCCATGGTGGACCGGGTGGTGGTGGCGCCTGGCAACGCCGGGATGGTCGAGGATGTGGAGTGCGTGGCGGCCGCGGACGCAACGGCCGTGTCGGCGCTGGCGAAGGACCTCAATGCCTTAGTCCTGATTGGACCCGAAGCGCCGCTGGCGGCCGGGTGGGCTGACCATCTGCGTCACGAGGGGCTGTTGGTATGCGGCCCCTCGGCGGCGGCCGCGGAGCTGGAAAGCAGCAAGGTGGACGCCAAGTCCCTCATGGAGCGCGTCGACGTGCCCACCGCGCGTGCCCAGGTGGTGGCCTCGGCCGCCGAGGCGGACCGCGTGTTGTCCACCTGGCAGGGGCCGGTGGTGGTGAAGGCCGATGGCCTGGCGGCGGGCAAGGGGGTCCTGGTGACGGACGGCCCGCTGGCCGCACGCGACGCCGTACGTCAGCTCATGGGCGACCGCCGGTTTGGGACCGCTGCCCACCGGGTGCTGCTGGAGGAGCGCCTTTTGGGGCCGGAGCTCTCGGCGATGGCGCTGACCGACGGGCGCCGCCTCGCATGGCTGCCGGCCACCCAGGACTACAAGCGGGTGGGCGACGGCGACATCGGCCCGAACACCGGCGGCATGGGTGCCGTGGGGCCGCACGCCCAGTGGACGCCCCAGTTGGCGGATTGGCTCGCGGAGCGCGTGTTCATGCCGGTGGTGGACGAACTGACCCGCCAGGGCCGGCCGTTTGCCGGGGTGCTGTATGCCGGCCTCATGATGACCGCCGACGGCCCGCGCGTGTTGGAATGGAATGTCCGCCTGGGCGACCCCGAGGCGGCGGTGGCTCTCGCCTTAGTCACGGACGACCTGATGCCGTATTGGCTCGGGGTGGCCACGGGCGAGTTGCCCAGCCGTCCCCCCGCCTGGTCGGGGGCGGCGGTGGCCGTGGTGATGGCGGCGTCGGGCTATCCCGACCGTTCGGAGCCGGGCGCGCCGGTGGCCTATGCGGCGGAGCCCGGCGTCGTCATGCTGCACGCCGGGACCCGGCGCGATGCCGAGGGCCAGCTGGTGTCGGGCGGCGGCCGCACCTTGTTGGCGGTCGGGTCGGCCGGCGATGTGCCGACGGCGCGGCAGCGCGCCTACAGTCAGGTGGCCCAGGTTCAGTTTCCGGGGATGGTGGTCCGGTCTGACATTGCCGCCGAGTATTGCCACTCGTAAGCCGCGCCCACTGAGCCACCCTGAGACGGGAGGGGTGGCTCGTGGCGAGCGGCGGCATCGCGAACGGCCAAGACGGCGAAGGCAGTGCAGTCAGGGGACGGCGGCGGGTTGGGGCCATGGGCCTGGTGCTGGCCACGCTGGCTCTGATGTTGACGCTCACGCTGGTCAGCTGTTCACTGGGGGGCGGCGCGGCGCCTCAGCACGGCAGCTCCGGTGGAAGCAGCAGCGCCTCGGGCGGTTCCAGCGGCGGGAGCTCGTCGGGGGGCGGATCATCCGGCGGGTCCAGCGGCGGCAGTTCGTCAGGCGGCGGGTCCAGCAGCGGCGCCCCATCCGTGGAGGTCCAAAAAGCCGTGCGCGACGAATTGGAAACGCCCAAGATGCAGCGCTTCATCGCGGAAACCCTGGCGTCTGGCCAAATGAAAGCGGCACTCATGACGCCGGAGGGCGAAAAGACCTTGGCTGCTGCCGTGTCGCTGGCGCTGTCCTCGCCGACCGGCTCGACGCTGGTCCAAACGGAGGTCAAGAAGGTCATGGCGTCACCCACGATGACCACGGAATTGTCCATGATGGTCAAGCAGGAGCTCATGAAGATGGTGAGCTCGTCGTCCAGCTCCTCGTCGGGATCGTCTGGCGGCCAGTCATCGAGCAGCGGAGGCGGATCCTCTTCCGGCGGCGGCTCGTCCGGTGGGGGCGGCTCATCAGGGGGTGGAAGTTCGTCCGGTGGCGGTGGGTCATCAGGCGGCGGCGGAGGGTCGTCTGGCGGCAGTGGGTCTTGAGCCTGCGGCGGGGGATGCGAGGAATCACGACAGCGGGATTACTGCTCACCGGCAACAACAGCCAGGGCGGCACGCTTTCGCGATATGGGTCGGCGTTCAGCCGTGGCTATCGGTTGTCGCGATTTGGGGTAAAACAGCGCTTCCCGGCCCGTCCCCCGTCAGTTTGGCCACGTCACAGTGAGTCAGGGTGCATCTACACTGCGCTGAAAGCTTGGCCAAGAGGCCCTTACCCCAGGAGGTCGGCCAGGAATTGGCTTAAGGGCGAGAAGGCCGGGTGAGACCAGTCCCAGAAGGCCTCCTGAAAGGTTTGCTCCGGACTCCGCAGAGGCCGTACCGTGGGCGCGCGGTTAAGCCCGTACACCAACGCCGAGTGGAGCAAAATCTTGGATCGCTTGGCGCGCGCCGGAGGATCGGCGGCTTCTACGGTTGCGCGCGCCTGGTCGATACACCTCGCTACGTCGGGAACGCGGTCCTGGTAGTAATCCCACAAGATGTCTTCCAGCTCTCCCGGTCCGCCAGGAGGTAGGGCCAGCACCCCCGTGCGCGGCGAGCCTCTCGACACAGCACCGGCCGCCACCGGTGGTGTCAGCCCCGCATGCTGAAAGACGGCACGATAGTGGCGGAACGTCTCAGTGGGGTCGGCATCCGAGTCCGTCACAATGCCCAGCGCTTGCAGCGGGCGCTCATACAGGGCATAGTCGGACACCACACTTTGCAGCAAGGTTTTACTGATCGCCGCTTTCCCTGAGGCGTTTCGGCCCTGCGTCACGCACACGCGCTCGGACACTTGCAAGTGTGCGAGTAGGGACGCGAGCAGCAGCTCATCGGTTTTGCCTTCCACTATGATCACAATGGGTCGCGCCACATTAAGGCTCACCGCAGTTCCATGTCCGAGTGCAGGGAGGTGAGCGCCATGTCTCGGGTGTAAGTTACGGCGTTGATGCCGCCGTTGACCCGCGCAAAGCGGTGTACCAGGATTTCGTCCTCCCCGAACGTGTACAAGGCCGCTTCCAGACACTCGCGGCTGTGGGTCGTGACAACCGCCTGAATCCCGGAGGATTGCCACAAGCGTCCAAGCGACCGCCACATCGGCTCCAGTTTCGAGTGGTGGATGCCGTTCTCGATTTCATCAATGAGCAACACCGTGCCAGGGTCGGCGAGCGCAGACTCGCATGCGTACCAGAGAATCGCCTGCGCACCTCCCCCGACAAGTTTCACCGGGACGCGGCGACCGTCGAGAAATTCCGCGGCCACTTCGGCGCCCAGGGGTGATGCAAGAACCGACAGCCCCCGAATGTCCGGATCCAGGGTATTTACCACCGCTATCACGGCCTCATCGCGGTGACGCACCACCGCGTCCGAATACAGGTGGGCCACCGATTGCACGAGACGCCCAACCGGCGAGTCGAACGTGGCGTTGATCCAACCGGGGTGGGGTGAAAAGTCGTTGATGGCCATCCCCAGCGGAGTGACGCGGGCCGTAGCCACCCGCACAACGTTGTCACCTTCCTGTACCCGGCCCGTTATCGCCCGGGTGGCGACCGAAGGAGCCAACGTCTGAAGCGCTCCTGGCGGGCTTGAGAGATCTGGAAGTCCGGGAGGCGCCACGATCATAGGGCCCTCCACTTCTCCCTCCTCCAAAGTAAACGTCCACGTGCGGTCACCGGCAGTCCCTTGCAGCCTCACAGGGCGGTCCGTTTGCCCATTGAAAAACAGCCACGTCCACGGCGCCGCCACGTAAGGCGGGAGCACCCGAACGCGGTTCGGCGCATCCAGCGCTCCGGCCATACTCGGCGCCGCATGGATCCACAGCGCTTCCAGCACCGTGGTTTTGGCGGACCCGTTGTCCCCAACCAGGAGGTTGACAGGAGCCATGCGGTCCAGGGCAATATGCTCGACTCCCCGAAAGTTGTCTATGACGAACCGCCCGTACACAGCATCCTCCTCGCAGCCGGGGGACCATGGCGATCATGCAACTACTTCCGCTATCATAGGAGGCCCTCTGTCACCTGGCAAGCCAGCTGCCTCGATGCCAGAAGATCCTCAGCCAGTGTAAACGGCTTCCACCAGCGCGGGCGTGTGCCCAAATGCATGGGCTTACTGCCAGGTGGTTTGCCCTTCGCGGAACACACAATGTTCCTCATCCCACCGGTGAGGCACGATCTCGTAGACGTCCAGCGCCACCACCACCGGCCTGACCGTGCACGCGGAGTACGACGCGGGCCTTATCCGACCGGGATCGTCGTGACGGATGAAGAATTCCACGCGCTCCATGTCACGCCGGATGCCTTTCATAGCGAATACACCCTGATACGTTATTATGACGGGGCTCCTAAGACACTGGTGTCGCACAGCGCGCGAACGCCCGGATGGGATGCAATCTCCATTACTTGAGATCCCAGGGCCACCGCCCCCGGCGTTCCGCCAACAACCGCTCCCAGTCGCTCGGGCTAAGGTCCTTGCCGATATCCTCGACTTGCGCAAGCAGTTCCTCCAAGCGTGGGGCTCGTGCCAGCTGCGGCTCGTCACCAGCCAACAAACGGGCGATCGATTGAGCGCGAATCTGCACGCGCGCACCAACGTGCCGCGACTCCAGCCGGCCCTCGCGAGCCCAACGCTTCACGGTGTTCAGAGAGCCTAGGCCGAGGCGGCGAGCCGCTTCTCCCGTCGTGATCCATTCAGTATCCACACCCGGGCGTACTGGCGGGCGAGAGATATCTCGCGCCATCGCACTCACCCCCTGCGCCTCATTATGGCGCTAAACGTCACTTTCGTCACTGGTGCAAGCCAACGAAGGGTGGGCGACGGCGAGATTGACAAACAGCCACGTCCACGGCGCCGCAACGTAAGGCGGCAGCACCCGAAGGTGGTTCGGCGCATCCAGCGCCCCGGCCATACTCGGCGCCGCATGGAGCCGCAGCGCTTCCAGCATCGTTGCTTGGCCAGACCCGTTGTCCCCAACCAGGAGGTTGACAGGAGACATGCGGTCCAGGTCGATATGCTCGACTCCCCGAAAGTTGTCTACGGCGAACCGCCCGTAAACCGCATCCTCCCCGCACCCGGGTGACAATCGTGATGATGTAGCTACTTTCGCTATCAAAGGGGGCCCTCTGTCACCCTGGCAATCCAGCTGCCTCGATGCGCTCCGCGTGGCCATCGACAGCTGCCATCAACAAGAGAGGGGCGCCCCCGGAGGACGGTCCTCGCGAGAGCAGCGGCTTCGAAACCAGAAATGACCGTCGGGTCGGGCACGCGGGGGTGCGGCACAGAATGCCAAGTGATGGATGCAGGAGAACTTTGCCCAGCGAGCGGTGGCCTCACCTGGGAGCACGTGCGACGGCACCAGGATGTGGCCGCCGGGCGCCTGCACCAGCGGGTCGGCCACGACTAAGCCGAGGCCGATGGCCCGCAGTCGCGAATTGCATCCACCAGGGTCTCAAGCGCATGGATCCCCAGGGTCGGGCAGGGGGGCTCGGATGTGGAGTACTAACGCGCGACCAGCCAAGCACCAATGCCGCTTGCACCACTGCCCAGGTAGGATACCCCTCAAAGTCCGCCGGGGGAGCCACAGCAAAGGCGCCGACCCAGCTGCCCATGGCAAAACTCCGCCCACCCAAGACCCTTCAGACGGCCGGCGATGACGCCGGCCGCGAATCCATCGCCCGCTCCCACGGTGTCAACGACGTGCTCTACCTGCACGCCCGACACGTCGATCCGGTGGTCCCGCCACTGCGCGAAGGCGCCGCGCGGGCCTCTTTTGACGACCAGTATCTGGCCAGCGTACAGCAGGCCGGTTTCGAACAGCTCTTGTGGGTCGTCGGTGCCCCACAGCTGTCGCAACTCCTCTTGGGTCGCAACAATCACCGACCACAGGCCCAGGAGGGGTTCGAGCGCTTCTCGCCAGGCAACCGTGTGGCCGAGCTTGAGCCGGAGGTTCAAATCCAGCGATGGTACGCCCCCCGGGCGGCCAGCGTGCGCGCGAGCGTCACCGCCGAGTCACGGGGAGAGTGCCCCACCATAGGAGTGATGCCCGACGTGTGCAGCCAGCGAGCACTGTCTGGCAGGGGCCATGCCGCGGGGTCATACGCCCATCGCGACCCAGCG
>JAJZWS010000070.1 GCA_021846565.1 Bacillota bacterium | reverse complement strand
TCCGGAAGCTTTTCACCGCCCCCCGGGCGGCATTGATGGCCGCGCGGCGCAGCACGGTCGGCATTTGCGGGCACACTGCCGCAAACTCCCGGAGAATGTCCGGATGGGCCTTTGTGCGCACGGTCCAGTCGAGACGAAGTGTTGCAGGAGGCACAAATAATCTATGTCGCGTCATCATGAGGAGCTCTATGTCGGACAGGCCGCGGGACGTCTATCGGAGGCGTTTCGCCAAGCCCATCCGGAGATTGAGGCCCGGCGTCTCAAGGCGTTGAGGAACGTGCTCATACACGGATATGCAGATGTCGACCTTGACACGGTGTGGGACATCGTGACACACGACCTGCCCGCGCTCCAAAGGCAGCTGCGGCGTGAGGTTGATTCCGGGCAAGAAGCCAGAGACTGAACGCGCTGGATCCGGCTCGGCTGTGCGAGGCCCCGTCGTGAACACGGGCGGATTCATGCGGACCCGGTGCGGGCCCAAGAGCGTCGGCGCGGAGGCCGCTACCGCGCCAGCACTTGTCCCCGCCACCCGTGGGGGCAGCAGTCTACCGACACGTCTAAAGCCCATCAGCAGGCCCTGGCGACGTCGGGATAGGCTCCAGCCCCGTAGAGCTAAGGGCTTGGTGACCACGACAGCGGCCACCGAACTGCCGTGGGCCGGCACGGTGTAAGCCATCCGACCTCGAAACCTCAAGGAAAGCGGGGCCGACCAGAAGTCGCCCCCGCTCTTGGCTCCCGGCCCGGGCTCAGGGAGCATGGGACGCGCGTGGCCAAACGGCGTGAGACTCTGCAACAAGGCGGCGCCCTTACTCGGGTGCGCGCGAGCGCAATCGTTGCCGATCGGGGCGAAAGCCATGGAGCCCGCCTCCGCCTGGGGAAGGTCGAGCTCCAGCGGATCGCCGCCCCCTCGGCCATCGGTCTGGCGGCTCCTTCGCGACCCGGGGCTCAATTCCCTGGCTAAAGTATCAACTATGTAACTATGTCCAGAAAGTTCGAGCCCCCTCAGTTATTAAAGGCGACCCTAACCTGGTCCCGAGGATGCTGGCGCGGCCGCCGGTGTGGTATCCGCACGGCGCCACCGCGCGAGCGGTACCCCGCCCGCTATCAGCACCAATCCCGCCATCACGGCGTAGGTCAGCGGGATGCCCAGCTCACGGGCACCCATGAGCCAACCGGCGGCAGGAAACAGGGCCACCATGCCCAAACTAAAGAGGGTGTCCGGGGCCGACAGCACGGTCGCCCGCACCGCATCGGGTGCCAGCCGCGAGAGGGTGGCCGTGGCCACCGGATCCACCGTGCCGTCGGCGACGCCGTCAACGACAAACGCGCTGGCGGCCCCGGCGAGCGGCAGTGCGCCCACCGCGGCCAGCAGCAGCGCCAGCAGCAGCGTGGCCGTGCGAAGCACCCGCACGGCCGGGAACCCGGGCCGCGCGGCCCAGCGACCCACCAGGAGACTCGCGAGGGCGCCCGCCAGGTTGGCCGCCGCCAGAATGATGGTCACCAGCAGGAGGGGGGCCCCCTTGGCCGCCAGGGTGGTTTGGCCATAGAGATGATTCGTGGTGATGAACACGCTCACCAGGCCGTAGAAGAGGACTAGGCCCGAGAGCCCGGGCACCTGGCGCAGCGCCACGGCCATCATGCGGATGCGCGCGGCGATTCCCAAAGTAGAGTCCGGCTGAGGCTCGGCGGACAGGGCGTCCGGTCGCGTTCGCGACGGCTCGGGCAGGCGCCACACGATGAGAAGCGCCCCCAGCTGCACCACACCGTCCGCCCCGTACAGCGCCGTCCAGCCGAAGTGGGTGGCCAGCCATCCCCCGGCCACCGCGCCCAGCGCGCCACTGGCATACGTGATGGCCAGCACTCGGCCGTAAAAGTGCGCGAAATCCTGCTTGCTGGGCGCCAGGTCGTATAGGAGCGCCTGGTCGGCCCCGCCGATAAACGACCACGCAAGCGCGTGATACGCCATCGCCAAGAGGCCCCAGCCGAACGACAGCGGTGCCAGTGTCAGCATGGCCACCGGGGCGGTGGCGGCAATGGCGAGCCCGACACGAAGTGCCGTGCGCCGCCCGTACCGGTCTGCAAACGCGCCGGTGGGCAGATTGGTCGCGAGCGACGTCAGATGAAAGGCCACCTCGGCCAGTCCCACCTGCCACAGCGGCCAGCCCAGATGAACCAGGTACAGGAGCCAGAGGCTTGCGGTGAGCTGAAACCATCGAAGCCCAGAGTATGCGTAAAATCGGCGAACCGATGGTGTGGCATGACCCGTCGCGGCCTGAAGCCATCGTGACACCGAAATCCTCACCGAAATCCTCCTCCGTGGGGGCATGAGGTGCAGCCACCCGCGGAAGACTTCCCACGCGTCGGCGTGCACTCGCCAAGGGCACCAGGGCAGACTTGTCCCTTAGGGGCGCTTGGCGGAATGTGCGACGCGACGATCCCGATGTTGGCCAATGGCCAGCCTCTCTGTGGCAGGCGCCCAGCGCCGGCTGTCCATCCCCAACACCTCCTCGGTCCCGAGCTTGGCGACTCAGGACGTTCAATCATTCTACCGGTTGTCTGGCCGGTCTGTCAGCTCGGGGCGACGAGTCCGGGGGCGCCTCTCATCCGTCGCGACGCAACCACAAAGGGCAGGTGCGCACCGCCGGCTCTCAGTGACCGGCAGGAGAAATCAGCACCATGGATTCCGCCATTCTGAGCGCCATCCGCGCCGAATGATAGTTGGTGACCTCGTAATACGTCCCGTGCTGGTGGAACGTGATGGCCGTGTGGTCCCCGTCCCCCGCCATCTCGACGAACATTTGGACCCTTAGGCCGCCGGTCAGGATGACCGTCCCCAGGTAGTAGCCCTTGGAGTAGTATCGGCCCATCCAGGCACCGGTGACCCGACGGGCCGGGACGGTGGGGGCGTTCACGGGTCCGAATGCCTGAAGAGCAATCGGCCGTCGGGAGCCTTCCACCGTACCCACCCAACTGCCAAGGCCCAATCCCACGGCGTAGGGCGTGTTGGGCGCCAGATGGACGCCGGTCTCGCGGATGTCCACCGCATAGCTCTCTGGCGAGGCGTTCACCGTAAGGCGCGGCCAGAGACCCCGCTGGAGCGGCACGTAGGACGGCAGGCGCACCGAGATGTGGACGGCAGACAAATAAGGCGCGGCGCCAGCCAGCACCGGCACCGGGTCGGCAGGCGACGGGCTGGGCCAGGCTGGGGCGCTGGTGGCGGTGGTGGGACGCTGGGCCTGCGTGATGCGGACCCCGAGGCCGTCCCGCGTGCGATACCCGGGCGTCCCGGGCGCACGGATCGCCACGGTCTCGGTCTCCAGCACGCCCTTGAACTGGGGCGTGGTCCACATGACGTTGGCGTCGTTGAACCGACGGACACGCACCGTGAGGGGCGTCACCCGGGTGATAAGACTTTGGCTCATGCTGCGGGCCAAGTCGGCCAGGAGCGCCTGCTGCTGCGCAGCGTTGTCCAACGGATTGATGAACCCGGCCGAATACACGGCGTACGTGTCGGCCCCCTCGGTCCAGGTGAGCAGGACCGCGGGAACCGCCTGGTGGCCGTACCCGGCGTCGACCGACGGCGCCGTGTAGAAGTGTCCGGTAAGGCCGGACCCGAGCGCGAGTGTCACGCCGCCGGCCAGCGGGCTGGCGGCCGAGGACGGTTCGCCGATAAACGCGAGGACATTCCCGTGGAGGCTTTTCGTAGGCGCCAGCAAGCCCGCCGGCACCAGGCCGTTGGACCGGACGGCGTTGCCCAAAATGACGGCGTATCCGGGTACGCGCGACGTCCCCGGAAAAGCTTCGCCGGCGGGCAGCGTGGGGATAGGGCCGGCCCCTGCTATGACCGGCAGCGTGAGCAGGTGACCCGTAATGGACGGCGCCCACGCATGACTCACCACCACGGTGTTCGGATACTGCAAGCTTCTCGGACTGGGCGACGACGTTGGAGCATCAAGGGGCTCGAGACTCAGGGGAAGGCGCAGGGGCACCGTGTGCTGCTGAAGGGCAGGACCCTCTCCGAGCACCAGGTCCAGGTCCCGCGTGACGTGGGACCTCGGGACGGGGGTGGCGGCCGGCCGGGGGAAAAGATGCGGGGTCGCCAGGCCCACGGCGGCCATCACGGCCGCAGCGGCTACGTACCCCCACCATCCCGGACCGCGCACCCGGCGCCCGCGGGGCCAGGTCGTCGTGCGCCAGCGCTCGTCATCGAACGCCCCCGCGTCGGGGAGCCTCGGTACTCCAGCCTCCGTGAGGGCGGTGCGCAGCTTGGCGTCGTCCATCCCGTCCTTCGCGTCCTCATGGAATGGCATGATTAAGTCCTCCCTGCTTGGCTGTGGTCGGCCGCGTCGCGGAGAAAGGCGGAGCGAAAGCGATCTCGGGCTCGCTTGAGCCGGGTTCGCACCGTTGCGGGCGAACGATCCAGCGCATGCGCAATTTGGTCCGTAGACCAGCCTTCGTAGTAGAAGAGCCAGAGGCACTCGCGGTCGCCGGGAGAGAGCGATTCCAGGGCCCCCAGGATGGCCGCCCGGTCGCCAAGCCCCTCCGCGGGATCCACACCGCCGGCCGGGTCCGGCACCATCTGGTGGTTGCTCGCGCGTTCGCGTGTGCGGCGGCGATGATCATCCACCAGCAGGTGGTAGGCCACCTGATAGCACCAGGCCGGGGTGATCTCGCGGTGGGGGTGTCGCTGATGCCATCGGTAGAGGCGCAAGAACGTCTCCTGCGCCACATCCTGGGCCAGCGGCCAGTCCCCCGAATGGGCAAACGCGAAGCGCACCAGCCTGTCCCCATAATTCGCCATCCAGCCTTCCAGCCAGTTCGCGTCGGGCTCTGACCCTGACAACCGCCTTCATCTCCCGTCCCATTCCCCAAGTGTCTCTGTGGCGTAAACGTTCCTGGCAGCGGTTTCATGACAGCGCAGGGTGGCCAGGCGTGGAAACTTTCGCGGGGTGGTGGCATGCGTCGAGCCGCGTCAGCTGTGACCCTCCTTGCGGCAAGCCCTCCAGGCATCCGACGTGTCCCCCGTGAGAAGCGGCGGGCCCCTCCGATGAGAGCGGCCCGCCGCCGTCGGTGGCCGAAATGCCGTCGCCCCTGACGGTCGACGATGAGAAGCCGGTCACAGTGACAACAGTGTTTTCGGCAGTGGCCGAATTGAGCCCGAGGTCGGTGTTCGAGACGATGTTCTCCAGCCACGACCTGTGACGGGTGTCCAGCACCAGGATGGCGTGCGAGTTCGGGGGGGTGATGGCGAGGCTCGAGCGTGGTGTGTGCATGAGGTTGGCCGACACGTTCCGGATCGGGTTGGCGGGCCTGCTCATGGGACCGGCGGCCGACCCCCGCGTGATCGCATCGGTGATGGAGACGCCGGCGCACTATGGTCCCGGCTCCACGACAAGGGTGTCGCCATTGACCGAGACCGACACCGTGTGCTGAATCGTCCGGCAGGGACTCGGACGCTGTCCGGTGCCGGTGGTTTGGGATCGGCGGGACTCCCGTACAAGATGGTGCGGCCGCCGTGGCCCCAACCGGCGGGTCCCACCCAGGGGATGCGCGAACCGTACCCCGAATCCGGCACGCGTTCCCCCGGTTCAGCAAGGGCACCAAACTCAGGGCCCTCGCCGCCGGAGTGCGCGCCACGCCAGTACCCCCGCGGCATAGCAGACGGCAAACGCCAGCGCTCCCCCGACCGTTGCGAGCCACGGGGAGCGGGCCAGGAGCGGCAGCGATTCGGCCCCGTGCGCCAGGAGCCATCCGGCTCCCGCGGCCGGGAGCAAAAAGCTCAGCAGCCGGCCGGGAATGTCCCACGGCAGGAGGCGGCGGGCTTGCCACCAGATGAGCAGCGCATACACGAAAAAGGCCGCCAGCGCGGCCCAGGCGGCGGCGACGAAGCCGTAGCGAGGCACCCACCAGAGGTTCAACCCCAGGTTCACCACCGCCGCCACCGCGCTGTCCCACACCATCCAGCGGGTTTTCTCATGAAATTCCAAACTTTTGGCCCCCAGATTGGCGCTGGTGCGGAGCACCAGCCCGGCCAGCACCGGGGCCAGGATGACAAAGCCCGCTTGGAACGCGTGCCCCAGCAGCAGGGTGGTGGCAGGCTGGCCGACGGAGGCCACCAGGCCCACCACCCCGACACCCGCCAGGGCGTACGTCTCCGTCATGCGGGCCAGCGTGGCCCGGGCCTCCGCCTGGGCGCCGTCGGCCCACTGGCGCATCAAGATGGGCCAGGACGCGGTGGCCAGCGGCACCGTGATAAAGCCAATGCCGCGGTTCACCAGGTTGTAGTTGATGCTGTACACGCCAACGGCCCCCGCGCCCCAAAACGCCGCGATCACATACCGGTCGCCGCTGTACAGCACGTGGCCCAGGATGTACCAGAGCGTGAGTGGGGCACCGTACTGCCAAAAGCGCCGCTGAACCTGCCGGGCGCCGTCGCTGATGCGGGCCCACGGCACCACCACGCGAATCTGGGCGTGATGCAGCAGATAGGGGAGCATCAGGAGCCCGACGCCGGCCGTGCCCCACGCCAGCCACGCCACCTGCCGGCCGAAGAGCCACACCAGCAAGAGCCCCAGCGCCAACCCCCCGACGCCGGTGGCCACGGTGTAGTTCCGATATGCGGTGGTGAGAAAGCGGGCGGGCAAGAGTGGGCTCACCAGCACCGAGACTGACTGCACCACCACCACGGCGCCGCCCCCCAGCAGGAGGGACAGCGGCCAGGTTTCGCCCGACGCCACCCACGCCAACAGCGCGCCGGCAGACGCCACCAGGACGGCCAGCGTGCCCATGCGGGAGGCGACATGGCTCACGGCGTCCTGAAACGTGGCGGCCTCTGGACCCGGCCGGTACTCGTTGAAGAAGCGCCCTACGGGTTGGGCCACCCATTCGCCCAAGAGGGGCACCACCACCCCAATGGCCGCGGTGACCAGGCTGTACTGGCCGAAGGCGGTCGCGGTGAAGATGCGGGAAAACACCAGGACCCCCACCAAGCTCGCGGCCGCCCGCGCCAGCGTGATGGGCGCGTAGCGGCCCGCGTCGCGCAAGAAGCGCCGGTGGGGAGTGGGGGCTGCCGCCGATTGCTCGTCCACGCCTGGAGCTGCCTCCCTCGCCTGCTGGTGGCGCCATTGTATCAAGTGAGCCGCCCCCGCCTGCTCCAGCTTCCGTGCTATCTCCCGACCTCCCGGGCGATCTATCATCAAGGAACCGCCAAAGCGGCAACGACTGACGCTCGCGTGCGGGCGGCAAGGCAGGTGGTGCCATGGGGATGGGGCAGGCGGAGGAACCGCAGGAGGCGGCCGAACTCCTACACTATGTGGGGGAGGCGCCGGAGGGACCGTGGGCCATCTTCTCCGAGCCGGGCGGTGGTCACCAGCTGGTGTCGGTGGTTTTTCCGCGCACGCTGTGGATGTATCTCACGCGCCGCGACCCATTTTCGAGTGAGATGCAGATTCTCGAAACCGTGGGCCGCCGGGCCATTGCGGCCGCGCGCCGGCAGGGCCCGCTGCCGGCCGCTCTTTGGGTGAGTCCGGATGCCGTGGGCGAAGCCATGGCCGAATACCACCCCCCGTGGGAAACCCTGTCGATCTGCGGGCAGTGCCATCAGGTGGTGCCCTCCGGCGAGGTGGCCGAGGGCATCAAGAATGCGCTGCCGCCCAACACGCGGGGCGACACCGAGGTGCTGGTGCTGTGCCCCACCTGCCTCGTGCAAACCCCGTTTGTGCTGACGCCGTTCGGGGCGCGGCCCATCGAACGTCCCGGAAATTCATCCGTATAGTGGAATTCGGGATGGTTGGCCGTCCCGCCAGACCAAAGGGGGTCGCAGCATGCAGACAACGGTGCTCGGAGGACACCTGGTGCCCGAGTGGCAGGGGGAAGACGGCTGGAAGGCTGCGCCGTCGGGGCGGGTGGTGCACGGCCGGGTCGCGTTTTGGCCTCAGGATCACCCGGCGTTGGCCAGGGCGCTGGCCGCCGGCGAGCTGGCCCCAGTGGAGCAGGTGAGCGATCTGAACCGACTCTTTGCGCCGGACCCCACGGTGGTGGTGCGGATGGCCGCCTATCTGGAGGATCTGGGTTTGAGCGTGGATCCCCCCCGATCCGGGGGGCTCTATCTGGACTTTTCCGGTACGGTGGGACAGCTGACGGGCGCGTTTCGGTGCACGTTCGCGGAACGGCCGCTGGACGGACGCATGGTGCGCATCAACCGGGAAGACCCGGAAGTGCCGCTGTGGGCGGCGCCGCACGTGGCGGCCATTTTCGGGCTGGAGACCCGCAGTACGGCCCACCCGATGCATCGGTATCCGTCACGGAACGCCACACCTGCCAACGGGGGGCAGGGGTTCTTCCCGCGGGATCTGACCACCGCCTACGCCTTCCCCACCGGGGCGACCGGTGCTGGAGAAACCATCGCGCTGTTGGAGTTTTCCAATGGCTTTGCGGTGGCGGACCTCGAGCAGTTTTGGAGCCAGCACGGAGTGCCGGTGCGCTCGGTGGGATTTGTGTCGGTGGACGGCACCCCCAACGATGGCGGCATCCATGCGGTCGACATGGAGTGCACGCTGGACGTCGAATGGGCCGGCGCGATGGCGCCTTCGGCCCAGTTGGTGGTGTATGAAGCCACGGCCGGCACCAGCGACGCCGGTTTTGCCCTTTCGATGGTGAAAACGCTGGACGCCGTCGCCACGGACGTGCAGCATCGGCCGACGGTGGTGTCCATCTCGTACGGTGCGGCCGAGGATCGCTTTGCGCCCAGCGCGCTCAATGCGTGGAATGTAGCCGCCATGCGGCTGGCAGCGCGCGGCATCACAGTGCTGGCGGCCTCGGGGGATGCCGGCGCCTACGGGATCCGCGGCGCGGGGCGCCTGGTGCCGCACGTGGACGTCCCCGCCGCCGTGCCGCACATCCTGGCGGTGGGCGGGACCACCCTTACCCTCACGCCGACGGACCAGCGCCTGACGGAAACCGGGTGGACCGACACCAACAACAACGGGGCCTCGGGTGGCGGCGTGAGCCAGGTGTTTCCGCGGCCGGCGTGGCAGGACACGGCCCGGGTGCCCGCGAATCCCGCCGGCCATGCGGGGCGCGGCGTCCCCGACCTGGCGCTGGTGGCCGACCCAGACACCGGATACAGCGTCGTGTTTCAGGGCCAGCCCACCGTGGTGGGCGGCACGTCGGCAGCGAGCCCGGTGTGGGCGGCGCTCATCGCACGCCTGAACCAGCAGCGGGTGCAGCAGACACAACCCCGGTTGGGCTTTGCCAACCCGGCGCTGTATGCGCTGGGCGGCACGGCCGGGTTTCATCCCATCCTGGTGGGCAACAACAGCATGCCGGGCGTCGTCGGGTATCAATGCGGCCCGGGGTGGAATGCGGTCACCGGCTGGGGCAGTCCTGACGGCACGGCGCTGGCGAGCCGCCTGGGGTAGGAGGGCGCATCAGGCTGGGCCCCGCGACGCATGCTGCCAGCCAAGGGAGCGTTCTTGCCTGGTGGCCCCAACACGTGAGGTCCCGTCCGCGGTACGACCGGGGCTTGGCGGGGTCAGCTTTAGCCCGAGACGCCCAGGCGGTGGCCGTCCACATAGTCCAGCCGTCCCCCGATGCGCCAGATGCAGACCAGCGCCCCCGCCAGGACGGAGAACCATACGGCCAGCGACCAGCTGAGCGGCGAGCTGATGGGCCAGACGGATTCGTACAGCACCCACCAGAAGAGGGCGGTGGCCGCGACAGGCAGCACAAAGTGCTGCAGGACGTGGCGGACGCCACCGTGTTCATGCGCATAGAGGCGCATCAGGGAGACATTCATCAGGGTGTGGGCGGTCGCCAACCCAAAGAGCACAGCGGTCGTAATGACGTCGAAAGCGTTCACCGGCCCCAACCATAGGCCAGCGGCAATTCCGGCCGCGGCCGCCAGGCTTGCGAGCGCGGTCACGGCTTCCGCGGGGGCGTGGCACCCATTGACGATCCCGAAGTGCGTGCCCAGCAGCTGGTCGCGTCCGATGGCATAAAGGACCCGGGCCGAGCTCGTGAGCAATGCCAGACAGTCGGTGAAAGCACTGTTGACGGCCAGGACCACGAGCGCCACGGCGCCGACCGGACCCAGGTCGTGCAGGAACACGGTCACGCCCGGGGCATCGGCGGTTGCAAAGGCGCCCATCTGCGCCGGGCCCCATCCTACAGTGAGCGCGTACGCCGACCGCGTGAGGACCGCTCCGACCAGCGCCAGGGAGACGAGCGCGGCCTTGCCGATGAGCCGCCCACGCTGTGTGCGAACTCCCTTGGCCTCCTCACCCAAAGGCGCATGGCTTCCCACGCCGATGAAGCTCGTGATGGCAAAGATCATCCCCATGGCGACGCCCTTGTAGCCTGTGACGCCTATCTCCAGCGGCGTCCAGGGGTGAGGGGTGTGCACCTTTGCCATAATCACGAGGGCGGCTCCAATGAGGAAGACGATCTCGGTCAGGCTGGTGAAGGCAAGCACCTTGATGGTGGGCCGAATGCCCAGCACGCCGAGCAGCCATGGAACCCCGATGAACAGGACCACCGCCGCCACCCAAAACCAGCTGGGCAGGTGTCAGCCTACTTCGGCAGCGAGGCCGGGAAGAAAGACCCCCCACATAAACGGGGACCTCGGCGACACTGAGCATCTGGCAGAAGGTCACCATGAATCCCGTGAGCAACGCCGCCGCGCCCCCGAGCCCTTGGGAGACGTAGCTGTAGTATCCGCCCGCCGAGGTCCGGTCCTTCGACAGGTGGTAGATGGGGTTGACTTCGACAAACATCAGGGCAAATGCCCACAGATACGAGAGAGGCAGGGCCACCAGCGCAAACGCCGCGCCGGCGGTCATGAACGCCACCACGTCGCAGGTGGGCGCCATTCCTGCCAGACTTTGGCTCGCGAGCCCCCAGAAGCTCACAATGTGATTATCCAGGTGCCGTTCAACGTCGTGCATGACCAAGCCTCCAAACGAAATAAAGTTGCATATGCAGAAGTAATACATGTGTCCGTGCTGTGGGTCAAGGTGGTCAGGACCCTTGGCCCGACGGGATGACGGCGATCGCGAAGGGTGACTTCGACGCCCAGCGGCGGACACGGCGAAGGTTCTCGACAACAACAGCGACCCGCCACCGCAGACGGCGAACCGCGCGACCGGGGTCGGGAAGCGCACCAGCTCTCGGCAAACGCGACTGGGCACCCTGGGGCCGTTGGGGCCGAGCTATCCCCAGCGGCCCTTCTGTTGGTGGGCTGTCCAACGTTGGCGCCACCATTCCCACCGACACCCGAATCACTTTGACGGCCCTTCCCGCATCAGGGAGTGCGGGAAGGGCCACCACTCCACCCGACCGGGCCGACGCCCTGTGTTTTGCGGCGTCGCCGAGGGGCACAGGCACCAACGGTCGCAGGTCCCGACGGCCCAATCGCGAACATGGCCTGGCCAACCCGCCAACGAGCACGCCATCGCAAGTCACGGTTAGCGGGCGCTTCGACTCGATTGGATGAACTGTCATGGCGCCAGGACCGCTTACGCCCGTAGTTTGCCTCAAAACCCTTGACACGGCGTTAGGCAGGGAATATAGTCAGGTTGTAAACCG
The DNA here is from genome assembly GCA_021846565.1 of Bacillota bacterium. Lineage (GTDB taxonomy): Bacteria > Bacillota > Sulfobacillia > Sulfobacillales > JAIMBI01 > JAJZWV01. The sequence goes on along the minus strand of JAJZWS010000070.1, from coordinate 4,633 downwards.
GATCGTACCTCGTTAGGCGAGGCGTCCACATCAACACATGCCACTGCACCGACCTGTCGAAAGACACTAAGGTGTAGGACAGGGGTGGCCGGATTAAGGCTTCCTCCGAAGTGGCTCAGTCCCTTGGACTGCTACGTGATGTGGTGCCAAAGCTCAACCAGGAGGACGTAAGCCTTTGTCCTCCTGCCATTGCAGGGGGACGTTGCTGTTTTGAAGGAGGGACCGCGGGTGTCGAGCGATGCCGGCAGCCATAGAAGCTTGGCGTTCCCAGTGACGCCAGCCGTGGCCTGTGCGCCGACTATCTGCGCGGAGGGGGGTCTGCCCAGCGTGTGACCCCCGCTGCGCCAGCAAGGGGGGATCACGATGGGGGCTTTTGACGCTGACCGGCGGCCACGACTGGCCGTTGCGGATGAAAACGATGTCGAGCTGGGCACCAGCTTGGAAAACGATGCGGACGTGAGGGTCCGGGAGCACGGGCGCCGCACGGCACTCCGGCGCTCCAACCGCAAGCTTGGCCGCCTGCTGTTTCTGCTGACGGTGGTCGGGCCGGGCATCTTGGTGATGATCGCCGACAACGACGCTGGGGGCGTCATCACGTACGCGCAGACCGGGGCTGCCTACGGCATCGGGTTTTTCATTCCCGCGCTGGTGGTGGGAGGCGCCATCGCCTACCTGGTACAGGAAATGACCGTGCGACTCGGGGCCGTGACGCACCGCGGCCACGCTGAGATGATCTGGGGGCGATACGGGTCGGCCTGGGGCTGGTTCTCGCTGGCTGACCTGGTGCTGGCCAATCTTCTCACGCTTATCACGGAGTTTATCGGCATTACGGTCGGCATGTCCGTGTTTGGCGTGACGCCCTGGGTGAGCGCGGCTCTGGGAGTGGCGGTGGATGCGAGCATCCTGCTGGTATTGCGGTACCGCCCGTGGGAGCGCGTCGCGCTGTGGATTGCCGTCGGCAACTTGGTGTTTGTGCCGCTGGCGCTCATGGCGCACCCCCACTGGAGCACCGTCGTCGCGGCCTTTGGCCGCTGGGCCATCCCGGGCGGATTCACGGCGGCCTTTCTGTTTGTGGTGCTGGCCAACTTTGGCACCACCATTGCCCCCTGGATGTTGTTTTTTCAGCAGTCGGCGGTGGTGGATAAGGGGCTGACGGTGGATGAGGTGCGGCACGGCCAGCTGGACACGGCCCTCGGAGCGCTGGCCATGGTGCTGGTGGCGGTGGCTATCGTGGTGCTGACCGGTACCCTGGTGTTCGGTCGGTCAGGGGCGTCCACCTTCGACATTCAGCAGCTGATTCAGATTTTGGGTCAGCGGCTGGGTCTCACGGGGCAGCGGCTGTTTGCGCTCGGCCTCGTGGAGGCGGGCACGATTGCTGCCATTGCTTTGACGGCCAGTACGTCCTGGGCGATGGGTGAGGCTTTTGGCTGGCCGCGCAGCATCAACCTGCCCGCCCGGCACGGGTGGCGATTTTACCTTCCTGGCCTGCTGAGCGCGGCGATCGCGGCCGCCATCGTCCTGATCCCCGAGGCGCCGCTCGGATTCTTGAACCTGACGGTGCAGGTTGTGGCGTCCATCTTCATGCCGGCGGCTATGTTGTTCTTGCTGTTGCTGTTGAATGACCGGCAGATTATGGGGCCGCATGTGAACCGACCATGGCAGAATGTGGTCGCCGTCGGCATTGTGGGACTGCTGGTCGTGTTAAACGCGCTGTACGGGCTGTCTGTCGTGCTTCCGGGGGCCGTGTGAGGCTCTCGCGGCTTGCGCGGCGCCGCTGGAGGTCGGACGGACGGAGAGCCCACACGAAGGCGCTCGACGACGAAAGGACGAAAGGACGAAAGGACGCTAGAAGGAGGGAACCGCATGTCCGAGATGGTGGAGAACGATGCCCAAGGATCCGCCCGTGCACGCTCCGAGACCATGCAGCCCGTTCCACTGGAGCGAGCGATGCCGTCGCCGCTGATTCGTGCCGTGTTTTGGGGACTGCGGGTGTACATCCTGGCCATGGTGGTGGCGGTGATCATCGGGTTTATGCGCGGGGCGCGGTGAGCGCGATCACGCGGGGCGGCGGCGTCGGGTTGCGCCGGCGCTCCGCGCGGTGGCTCGACAGCCGAGCCACCGGCGGACGGCTTTCGGGTGCAATGGTACCGACCTAAAGGTGCCCGGTGAACCAGTCGACGATGGTGTGTAGCCGGTGAATGCGGTGCCAGGGCTTGCCCCCGCGGCTCATGCCGTGCGACTCGCCGGGGTAAATCACCAACTCGGCTTCGCGTCCCAGGAACTTCAGCGCGTTGTACAGCTGCTCCCCCTGCTCGATCGGCAGCCGGTAGTCCTGCTCCTGGTGCTCGATCAGGAGCGGCGTGTGAATGGCTGAGGCATAGCGCAGGGGCGACTGCTGCCAGTACGGCTCAATGTCCTCCCACCAGGGCTTGGTGCCGTACTGGGGGACGCGGAGCCAGCCCATGTCGCTTGAACCCATGGCCGACAGGCGGTTGACCACCGACCGCATGGTGACCCCGGCTCGAAACCGGTCGGTGTGCGACACGATCCAGTTGACCATGAAGCCGCCGTAGCTGCCGCCCGCCACGCCCAGCCGGTTGGGGTCGAGTTCCGGGACGTGATGTAACGCCTCGTCGAGGGCGGATATCACGTCGCGGTAGTCGCGGTCGCCCCACTGCCCCATGATGCACCGGCCAAATTCCCGGCCATACCCCACGGATCCCCGCGGGTTCGAATAGACGACCGCCTGGCCGGCCGCGGCGAGGCACTGGAACTCATGAAAGTACCGGTACCCGTACATGCTGGCCGGACCGCCGTGAATCTCGAGCACCGTGGGGACTTGGCCGCTCACGCCGGCGGGTCGGAGGCACCAGGTGTGGACACGCGTGCCGTCGGACTCGGTGGCCCAAAAGTCGCTGGGTGCCACCGGCCCATCCTCCGCGCCCCACGGCACCGGCGCCCACCTGGGGGCCGATTGGTCTACTGCGTCCTTGGGCCCCAGCACCAATCCGGAGGGGTGCGTGGGATCGGCTACGCCCAGCGCGACGCGGTCATCTTGCACAGCAAAGTCATAAACCACCCGCGGCTGGTCCGCGACCCGCGTGACGCCGCCTGCGTTGAACGCCGCCAGCTGGACGCGGCCTTGATCGGACAGCAGCCACAGCACGTCGTCTCCTAGCCATAGCGGGCAGGCGGCCGACCGCACGGGAATGTCGCTGCCGCTGTGGTCGCCCACCGGACGGTCGGTGACGCTGGAAAGGTCCACGAGCGTCTGGCGCGTCAGGTCAAACGCGTACAGGACGGTGAGCCCGTACCCGTGATCCTCGGGGTCGATGGCGGAAAATGCCAGGCGTTGGCCGCGAGCGTCCAGCGCGAGGCTGGAGATGGACCAGTCGGGCAGTGGCAGGATCGTGGCACCGGATCCGTCGAGCGGGCGGCGCTCCACCCGGGTGAGGCCCGGGTGGACCCCTTCGGGGTCGTAGAATCGGTGCAGGCAGAAGAGCGAGCGACCGTCAGGATGCCACACCGGCTCGGCATAGTTGTCCCGGCCGTCGGTCAACAGGCGGGTGGCTTTGCTCTCCACGTCTACCCACACGAGCTGGTTGCGGCCGGCATCGAAGAAGCCCTCGCCATCCAACTTGTAATGGTGATGGGTGATGTGCCGCACGTCGCGGTTGTAGTGTTCGTCCAAGACGCTGTCGGGCGCGTCGGGTCCAGGATCCGGAATCTTCGCTTCGGGATCCACCCGCCCGTCGCGGATGTGCGCCACCACCACCAGCGCGTCGCTCGTAGGCGCCCAGCGAAACTGGCGCACGCCCCCCGCGATGGCCGTCACCTGGCGCGCCTCGCCCCCCTCAAGCGGCAGGCGCCACACCTGGTTGGATCCCGAGCGCCGGGAAAGAAAACCGAGCCAGCGGCCATCGGGCGACGGGGCGGGGGCCGTATCGGAGGGGCCGGCGGTGAGGGCGACGGGCGTGGCGTCTGGGTCGGAGGCCACCATCATCAGGTGGTGGGTGGCGCGATTCTGGGCCTTGTCCTGGCGAGACTCCGTGAAGTACAGGCGGTCGCGGGTCGGGTCCCACGCCAGGTCGCCCCACGTGGCGATCCCCCAAAGGCTCTCTATGTTCATGAGGGCACTCCCTTCAGCCGACAGGCGCCGGCTTATGTGCTCGGAGCTGCTAAGGCAACTCACCTGGTCAACGTACCATGAATGTCGAGGGGGACACGGCCTCGACGGCATTTTCCAACCCCGGCGATGGCGTTTGGCTAGCGAGTCATGACAGCGGCCTCTGGAGGCGCCCCGCAGGTTGGCTGGTCCTACGCATGATAATGTCAGATAAAGGGATTGCGCACGGTGAACCCCAAAAGCAACTGGCCGTCTTGGAGGTCCTCTGACCACAACACGTCGACGCGGGCTTCCCTCACGGCCTGAACGCGGCCTGAACAATGAGGGCATCCCAAAAGTTTAGGTGGTATCGTAGGGCCACGTCCACAATGGCTCTGGAGATCGTCGTGGCCGTCGGGGAAACGACAGTCCACGCGCAGAGATCTTCCAGGATGGCGGCAGTTTCTGAAACAGGTAGTGGATGGAGAATTGTTCTCGTGATGTTGACGTAAAACTCGCTCAGCACTG
>JAJZWS010000069.1 GCA_021846565.1 Bacillota bacterium | reverse complement strand
AGGAGGTGCATCCGTGGCCAGTGCGGTGGATTTGACGGAGGCCACGCGGGCGGCGGTTGAGTAACTTCGCTTGGGCAATTACCCGACATTCTACATGCCGTTGCAGCAAGCCAAGGCGGGTCCGGAGGGCTCATGGGTCGTGGTGTTTTGCAAGGCGTTTTCTGCTGGACAGATCACCGTCACCGTCGATCCCACCGGCAAGGTGGTGGAGATGGTGGCGCAGTGACGCCCGCCGTCCCCGCCGAGGTAGAGGAGACCGTGGCGCGGCGCGACCTCTTCCGCCGCAACGCGCAGGAGGCGTTGGTCGCCGGTGAGTATCCCAAGGCCGCGGAGCTAACCTGGGGAGCGGTGGCACAAGAGTGGATCCGGGCGGCGTTCTTCTTAAAGAAGCAAGTGATCGGCCACTGTCCTGCCAAATTGCGGGACTTGTGCAGTGGGCTGGCTATCCTCACTGGCGACCGGTATTTCGTGGATGAATACAATGGGCTCGGTGCGCTACACAATTACTTCTATCAGCCCACGGCGCTGGCGGCCGTGGAAGTGAGCGTTCCCACCCTCATGCGGCGTGCGGACGTGATGATTGAGCGATGCGAGCAGCTCATAGCCGCCCACCTCTCGCCGTCCGAACCGCGCTGATTCCGTGAGCCGCCAGCCCGGCTCACGAAGGGGTTAGGCCGCATCCAGTCTGGAGCCCCGGCGTGGGATGCACGGACATGACCGGGGCGATGATCACCCTCGGGCAAAGCGGACCAGCGCCTGGAGGCGTACAATCGGAGGGCCGGGGCGAGCGCGTGCTTGTCCCGGGCCATGGAGCTGGCCCCCGTCGCCTGGCCGACTGATAGCTCCTGCCAGAACGTTGCGAGCCTGCGCTCCTACGGTGGGCTTGCTCAGGAGGCAGGCAGGGTGGCCGTAACCGCCGAGACCGAGCTGACAGCCGCCATCGAGCGGCTCGCCCAGTTGGCGGACCAGCAGGGAGTCCCGGACGTGGCCGCCACCCTGCAGGAGCTGGCTCAACGCGTGCAGCGGCACGAATTTCGGCTGGCTGTGGCCGGCCAGTTCAAACGGGGAAAGTCTACGGTGATCAATGCGCTGCTGGGCCGCGCGCTCCTGCCTGCCGACGTCCTTCCACTCACCTCCGTGCCGACGATCGTTGGGCAGGGGCCCGAGAATCGCGCGAGCGTGGTTCTGCAGACGGGCGCCACGCTGTCCATTCCGCTCGAGGACCTGCCAGCGTTTGCGACCGAAATTCACAATCCCGGCAACGTGCGGGGTGTGGAGCACATCGCGGTGGAGATTCCCGATCGGATGCCGGTCAGCAACCTATCCCTGATAGACCTGCCGGGCATCGGGTCCACCGTGGAAGCGAATTCGCGCATTGCCTATGCGAGCCTGGACATGGCCGACGCGGCCATTTTGGTGACCGGGGCCGATCCGCCGCTCACTGAACCGGAGTTGCGCTTTCTGGAGACCTTGACACGTCGCGTGGCTCGCGTGTTTGTGGTGCAGAACAAGCGGGACCTGTTTTCTGAAGGCGACTGGCAGCGGGCCGCTGCCTTCAACGCGGACCAAGTCGCAGCTATTTTGGGTCCCACGACGATTTACGGCGTGTCTGCCCGGGACGCCTTGGCGGCCAAGCGCCACGTGGACGCCCAACACCTCCAGGCGTCAGGGTGGGTCGATTTTGAGTCGGCGCTGGTAGGGTTTTTTCGGTTAGAACGCCAAGGCGTGTGGCAAGCCTCCCTCTGGGGCAAGGTGTCCAGTGCCGTCCATCCGGTGCTGGAGGGGTTGGCGGTCCGGGAAGCGGTTTTGGGTGCTCCCGTCGAAAATCTCCGCGAGCGCCTGCGGCGTGTGCAAGAGCGCGCACAGGATGTGCACCGCCTCCGCGACGATGCGAGCGTGTTGCTGCGCCGCGATCTGGGCCGGGAACTTCAGGCGCTGGATCGGCGATTGGCCGCCTGGGCAGCCGAGACTCGCACCGCGTTGAACGATGCCCTGCCCCACCTCGCGACTGCGGGCGCGCAACGCAGGCAGGAGACCCCGAACCCCCTGTTGGAGGCCGCCGGCGACGCGGCGGCCCGCCAGCTCGCCGACGAGGAGGCCGCGTGGCGCGCATGGTGGCAGGGGCGCCTTGACGCGATGACAAAAATGGGGGATCGGCTGGCGCGCGATATTCGTCAGGCCTATGCGGAGGAATGGGGCGTCCAGTGGACCACCTCGACGGCCTTGGTCTTGCCGCGCCCCGAGATCGCACTCAGGTTATCGGCCGTTGATCGCACCAGCTTCTTTCCTGACGTGTCAGAGAGCCTCCTCGGGTTCATGCCCGCTGGTCTCAGGCGCCGCCTCGTGATGAGAAAAACCGAGAGGCAGATTTGGGAGGTGGTGGACCAGTTTCAGGGCCGCGTGCGACACGCGGTGGCAAGCGCGGCAGAAGTCATGGTCAGCGAACTGCTGACGCGCCTCCGCGACGAACTGGGCCACTGGGAGCAGCGGCTGGCCGCCGTCGTGGAGACCACTGTGGCCGAGCGGGAGGCGGCCGAGGATGCCAGACCCCGGATGGCGGCGGAACTGGCAGCCCGTCAAGCCGCGTGGCGGCGTGGTCTTGACGACGTCAACACCGCGCTCCAGCCGAGCCCGACCGAACAAGGGAGCGAGCGGCTGGCGCCACCGCCGTGAGTCCGTTGACGACGCGGGCCTGGCGGCTTGACCATCGATTCGCCAGCCTGCCCGAAAAACCGGTGGGGAGGCGGCGCGCTTACGAGGCCGGGGGTGAGGGCGACCGGGTCCCCAGGGTTGCCAAGTGTTGCGGGTGCGAAGCGCTGATGACCGTGGAAAGTCCGCTGGAGACCGCTCTGCCGAGTCGGCCCGGCCATCCCAAGCTGCTGGTCCTGGCAGCTCGGCAACGGGCTATGGCAGCCTATCGGCAAGTCGGTCCCAGTGGCGCGTGAGCGATCCGGGGATCACCGCAGGGGCTACAGCGAGATCATCGTCCTCGCCCGACGCAAAGACGCTCAGCCACGGTCGTCTTGTGAGGAGTGAACGCGGGACCGGAGTCCTCGGTCCCGCTTTGCACGAGCAGGGCCCAACTCCCAAAGGCATGCGGGTTCGCGCCCGCTGTCCGGGTGGCGTGCTTGGCAGCAGTCCGTTGGTGTGTTGAAGGGGGACCCCGCCTGTGCTTATATGACACGCGGCCATGCATCCGGAGTCGGCTCGGCCTCGTGCGCCAACGAAGGATGCGGCCCGACGACACGCTCCGGTCGTGCACGGGGCATCGGTAGCATGTCTTTCCCACAGGAGGGTTCTTTTGTGCCAAATACCGGAGACACCGCGTGGTTGCTTGCCAGTTCCGCTTTAGTGATGTTTATGACTAGACTCCAAGAAAAATGTCTTAAGCATGCTCGCTATGAATTTCATAACCATTAGCATAGTTAGTGTAACATGGGTTGGGATTGGATTTTCATTGGCATTTGGATCAAGCGTTGGCGGGGGAGTTATCGGAAATTTTAACTATGCATTCATGAACCACATGCGTGGTGTGTGGCCAGGAACCCATGTCCCGAAGTTAGTGTTCATGGCTTTTCAACTGATGTTTGCCATTATAACACCGGCGCTCATCACAGGCGCGGTGGCGGGGCGGCTGAAATTCAAAGCATGGATTGCGCTCTGCATCGCCTGGAGCGTCCTGGTGTATCCCGTGATCGCGCACTGGCTCTTTGATCCCACGGGCTGGCTTTACCAGCTTGGCGCTCGCGACTTCGCGGGCGGGGCCGTCGTCCATGCCAGCGCCGGTGTTGCCGCCTTGGTCCTTGTGCTACTGATCCGGGATCGGTCTCGCACGTCCCAGGTGTCCTATCAGCCGCACTCAGTGCCGCTGGTCCTACTGGGCGCGGGAATTCTGTGGTTTGGCTGGTTTGGATTCAATGCGGGCTCCGCGCTCAGTTCCGGACAGCTGGCGGCCAGTACGTTTGTGGCCACCCAACTCGCCGCGGCTTCGGCGTGTCTGTTGTGGGCCGTCATGGAGCGCGCTTACACGGGCCGAGTGACGGTGGTCGGGCTGTCCACCGGTGCAGTGGTGGGATTGGCCACGATTACCCCGGGATCGGGGTTCGTCGCTCCCGTGCCCGCGCTCCTGATCGGCGCTGCAGCCGGTGTGGTCTGTTATTTGGCGACGCGCGTGGCGATGAATGCCGCCCGGTTTGATGATGCTTTTGATGTGGTCGCGTGCCACGGGGTGGGGGGTGTCCTTGGGATGCTGCTGCTGGGCATGTTTGCCCAATACGCCATGAATCCCAGTGGTCTCACACGCGCCAACGGGTCGCACATCAACGGGTTGATTTTTGGCCAGGGTCATTTTCTGGCCGACCAGCTCATCGCCGTGGTGGCAGTGGTGGCGTTCGTCATGCTTGTGACGTATATCGTGGGCGTCGTTGTCAACGCCACAGTTGGGCTCCGTGTGTCCGCAGAAGAAGAGGAGCGGGGGCTCAATCTGCCGTTTGACCTGCATCCCTATGACTTCTCGGACATTCCGGCGAGTGTCGCAGGGACCCCTCGGTCCTGAGGCGCATCGCCATAGGCTGTTTGATGCGGTGTGGACCCGGAAAACCTCCGGCATGAACTGGTGGTTCTGACGGAAGCCTCGGCAGGGCATCCGATGTCACCCTGCCGGCTGAAGTTGCAGGGGGCACCGAGGCTGGCCGGTAGTAGCGCGGTAACGGCAACGTCGCGGCCGCTTCCGACGGGCGGGGAAGTAGCAGGTGACGGAAGCTGGCGCCCGGGCCTCGGACGGGTATGGGGGGCCCGAAGGCACTGTCCGGGATTCGCAACCGGTACAGGATCGGCGTCGGGGTATTCGTGATGACCGCATGACGGAGGCACGGTGCGGTCGTGCGGGCTCCACCCCTCCGACCGCCGAGGCCAAGACGGCGCCGTGGGCCAGTCCGTGCGACGGCGTCGGTATGACGTCCAGCGAGGGGAAAGGCCGGGGTTCGGTGTCCCTACCTTGCTGGACGCCGTGGTCAGGCGCGGACGCCCGCGGGCCCGGGAGATTCAGTGGGCCGCGCCCGGCAATGCCTTCCGTGGCGGATACGGCCGTCGGGCGCCGTGCATGGCGGGCCCGTCAACGCCCCCGCTGGCGCCGGATGGCGCGGAGACGTCCGGCAGGATGCCTGAGGCGCGTCCCCGGTTCGCGCATCGCCCCGCTCGCACGGATGACGCACGCAAGTGCCAATGTCATCCCTTTACGCGGTCCGTCAACCGTGATAGCGTGGCCAATTGTGCTATAGACATGCCGGGGGGGCAGAGCGTCATGGAGCCGACGAACCAGCGACCCGTGGTGGTAGTGGATCACCAAACCACATGGGCGGCGCAGTTTGAAGCGGAGGCGGCGGCCATTCACCGGGCGCTGGCGGCCGAAGTGGTGTACATCCATCACATCGGCAGCACGGCTGTCTTAGGCCTGTCGGCCAAACCCATCATCGACATTCTGCCGGTGGTGCGCGACGTATCGGCGCTGGACGGAGCGGGCGGGGCGGCCATGGCGCGGCTGGGCTACACGGCGCGCGGGGAGTATGGTCTTGCCGGCCGCCGACTGTTTGTCAAGGCGGATCCTCGGACGGGGACGCACCGCACCCACGTGCACGCCTACCAGGTGGGCCACCCGGCCGTCGCGAGGCACCTGGCGTTCCGCGACTTTCTGCGCCACCGGCCGGCGGTGGCCGCCGAGTACGGCCGACTGAAGGCCGACTTGGCGGCGCAGCATCCCGAGGACATCGAGGCCTATATGGATGGCAAGGATGCTTTTGTGAAAGAGCAGGAACGGCAGGCGCTGGCCTGGTGGAGCACCGTGCCGCTGGTGCTGGTGACGGGGCCCGTCGGGGTCGGCAAAACCACCGTGGCGAGTGCGCTCGCCGACGCGCTGGTGGACGAGGGGATCCCCACGGCCTTTGTCGACGGCGATGCCCTGACAGAAGTGCACCCCGCCTCACCCGGCGACGAGATGGGCGAAGGCGTGCTGCTGGCCAACCTGGAGGCGGCGTGGGGCGTGTACCGAGCCGCTGGGGCTCGCTGCCTGGTGCTGGCTCAGGTGGTGGAGTCCGAGGCCGCCATCCGGCCGTTTGTCGACGCGATCCCGGGGGCCGACGTCACGGTGATCCGGCTGGACGCGCCCTTGGATGTGATACATCAGCGGATTGCCCAGCGCGGGGCCGGGGAGTCCGACCCTTGGCATCTGGAGCGCGCCCAAGGCCTCCACGCCCTGTATCGCCGAACGCCGCTCGGCCACGTGACGCTGGACGCGGTGGAGCCCGTGTCGGTAGTGGTGGAGCGAGCCCTGGCCGCCACGCGCGTGATGGAGCGCCTAGTCACGCCGCCGGGCTAATGGTCCCCAGCTCGGCGGTGTGTTCGAGGGTGGCGCCGCCCGACAAACGCATCCCACAGGACAATCAAGAGCACGGCCGCCAGGACCCAGGGCCAGAGCGCCAACCACATCCCCAAGGCTACCCGCGCCAGATATAACACCAAGAGGGCCGCCAAGGCCGCCGCGAGCCAGGGATGGCGGGGCCAGAGCCGCCACAGCGCCCACACGGCCAGCCCCAGCAGCACCAGCGAGCCCACCCACAGCACCAGGTTGACTAGCGCTCCCACCACGAATAGCGCCACTACCGCCGCCACCACGTAAAAAAGCCAGCGTCCTGCTCCGCCCATCGGTGCACCTCCTGTGGGGCCCGCTCCTTGGCATGCTTTTCCCCATGATACGCCATGTGGCGCAACGCAGGCAGCGCACTGTGATGGGGGCATTAGCCGTTGGCGGCTTGAACGAGGCCGGTGACCGTCACCGCCCGGTAGCCCTGGCGCTGGAGCCAGGGCAGCAGGATGGCCAGCGCCGTCACGGTCTCCGAGCGGTTGCCGCCGCCGTCATGGAACAGCACGATAGAGCCGGGCTTCAGCAGCCGCTCCACCTGGCGCACGATATGCCCCACCCCGGGCCGAGCCCAGTCCCGGGTGTCCACGTCCCACAACACCAGCGTGAGATGGGCGGTCGCAAGCTCGCGGTCCAGGCGCGGCGTGCGCAGGCCGTAGGGGGGGCGATACAACGTCAGGAGGCGGGTGAGGGTGGGGACCACGGTAGCCAGATACTGGCGCTCGCGCTGGGCGTCCCGAACGATGTGGGCGGCACCCACCGCCGAGAGGTTTAAATGCGTCATGCCGTGCAGCCCGATTTCCATCCCGTCGCGCACTTCCTGCTGCAGCAACTGGGGAAACTGCTTCACTTCCCGCCCCACGACAAAAAACGTCGCTCGATCATGATACCGGGTCAAGAGCGCCAAGATCTGTCCCGTATACGGTGCCTGGGGTCCGTCGTCAAAGGTGAGCGCGACCACACGGGACGTGGTGGGCACGCGCGACAGCACGGACTGGCTGGCACGGCCCAGCATGGCCAGACCGACAGCCAGGAGCCCCGCGGCTGCGGCAGCTCCTAACGTGCGGCGCATCCGGGTCCCCCTCTCCGTGGCTTGGGGCCGAGAGAGGCTATGATAAGTCCCAGGCCGGCAGAACGAGACGACGAGACGACCCGGTCGCAGAAAGGGGAGAGCGCCGTGAGCGCAAACCAGGACGCCCAGCCCCTGCCCCACCTGACAGCGGCGGGGCAGGTGCACATGGTCGACGTGGGGGCCAAGCCGGACACCGTGCGCACGGCCACCGCCGAGGGCTGGGTGCATGCCCGGCCCGACGTCATCGCGCGGGTGCGGGACAGTGCGGCGGCCAAGGGCGATGTGCTGGCGGTGGCGCGGGTGGCCGGCATCCAAGGCGCCAAGCGCACAGCGGATCTGATTCCGCTGGCGCATCCGCTGCCGGTGACCGGCACGACCGTGGATATCACGTTGGAGGCGGACCGGATTCGCGTGGAAACCACCGTGACCATGCGGGGGCCGACCGGTGTCGAGATGGAGGCGCTGACGGGAACAGCTGCCGCCTGCCTCACCCTCTACGACATGCTGAAGGCCCACGACCGCGCCATGGTCCTGGGCCCGATTCGCCTGCTGAGCAAAACCGGCGGGCGCACCGGCGCCTGGCGGCGTGAAGTGGGGGATCGCCATGACTGAGGAACTTGCGGCGGCGGTGGTGACCACCAGTGACGCCGGCTATCGGGGGTTGCGTGGGGATGACAGCGGAGATGTCCTGACGGCCTGGGTCGAGGCGCGCTTCCGTCTGGCGGCCCGCATTCTGCTGCCGGACGACGTGGACCGCGTCATCGGGACACTGTACGGCCTGGCCGCCCGCGGCGTGCGCCTGGTGCTCACGACCGGCGGCACCGGGCTTGGGCCCCGTGACGTCACGGTCGAGGCCGTGGAGCGGGTGGCGGTTCGTCGCGTGCCCGGCATCGGGGAGGCATTACGCGCCAGCGCATGGAGCGCACTGCCGGCCGCGATGCTGTCGCGCCAGGTGGCCGGGGTGGTGGGCAGCATGGTGATGGTGGCGTTGCCCGGATCGCCCCGCGCCGTGACTGAGGGCCTAGAGCTGTTGGAGCCGGTACTGCCGCACCTCCTGGATTTGGTGGCCGGGCGTACGCGCCACGCTGGGCCAGGGAAGCCGCCCCCGTAAGAGCGAGAAAAAAATTGTACGGACGCCCCGTCCGGGTTGACTTTGTCCCCCGGCCCGCTATAGTAAGCCTGGTACCGTTAGCACTCGACTGGAGCGAGTGCTAACAAGTGTGATGAACACCTTTCCAAGGAGGCAGGAACATGGACATCCGTCCGCTGGCCGACAAGGTCGTGGTCGAGGTTGTTGAAGAAGAGAAAACCGCCTCCGGCATCGTGCTGCCGGATGTGGCCAAGGACAAGCCGCAGAAGGCCAAGGTGGTCGCCGTGGGCGCGGGCCGCTGGCTCGCGAATGGCCAGCGCGTGCCGGTGGAAGTGGCGGTCGATGACGTCGTGCTGTTCACGCCCGGGGCCGGCACCAAGCTCAAGGTGGGCGACCGGGCGCTCTTGGTGCTGAATGAGATGGATTTGGTGGCAGTCCTGGAGACGGCCAACGTCGCCGTCTAGACGGTTGTCGCTCGCCGAAGTGCCGAACACAGTTTGATAGGGGGGCCATATTGTGCCGAAGCAGATGGTGTATGACGAGGAAGCCCGCCGAGCGCTTGAGCGCGGCGTGGACAAGCTAGCGAATGCCGTGAAGGTCACGCTGGGACCAAAGGGTCGCAACGTGGTGCTGGAGAAGAAGTTCGGGGCTCCTCTGATCACCAACGACGGGGTTACGATTGCGCGGGAGATCGAGCTGGAGGACCCGTTTGAAAACATGGGTGCGCAGCTGGTCAAGGAGGTAGCCACCAAGACCCAGGACGTGGCCGGCGACGGGACCACGACGGCCACCTTGCTGGCTCAGGCCATGACCCGCGAAGGGCTCAAAAACGTCACGGCGGGCGCGAACCCGATGGGCATCAAGCGGGGCATCGAGCGGGCCGTGGACGCAGCCGTGGCGGAAATCAAAAAGGTCAGCCAGCCGGTCAAGGGCCGCGAGAGCATCACGCAGGTGGCGTCGGTGTCGGCCAACGACCCGGAAATCGGCAAGCTGATTGCCGAGGCCATGGAGAAGGTGGGCGCCGACGGCGTCATCACCGTGGAAGAGTCCAAAACCACCGGCACCACGTTGGAAACCGTGGAGGGCATGCAGTTTGACCGCGGCTACGTGTCGCCGTACATGGTGACCGACACGGAAAAGATGGAAGCGGTGTTGAGCGACCCGCTCATCCTCATCACGGACAAGAAAATCTCGGCGATTCAGGACCTTTTGCCGGTGCTAGAGAAAGTCGTGCAGCGCGGTCGGCCGTTTTTGATCATCGCAGAGGATGTTGAAGGGGAGGCCTTGGCCACGCTGGTGGTCAACAAGCTCCGCGGCACCCTCACCGCGGTTGCGGTGAAGGCTCCGGGCTTTGGCGACCGCCGCAAGGCTATGCTGGAGGACATTGCGATCCTGACCGGCGGCCAGGTGATTTCCGAGGACATTGGTCTCAAGCTCGAGAACGTGACCCTGGAGATGCTGGGCAAGGCGCGTCAGGTTAAAGTTGCGAAGGAAGAAACCACCGTGGTGGGCGGCAGTGGGACCTCCGACGCGATCAAGAAGCGCATCCAGGTGCTGAAGAACCAGATTGAAGACAGCACCTCGGATTACGACAAAGAAAAGCTGCAGGAGCGCCTGGCCAAGCTGTCGGGCGGCGTCGCGGTGATTCAGGTGGGTGCCGCCACGGAAGTGGAGTTGAAGGAGAAGAAGCTCCGCATCGAGGACGCACTGTCGGCGACGCGCGCCGGCGTAGAAGAGGGCATGGTGGCCGGTGGCGGCACGGCGCTCATTCGGGCCCTGCCTGTGGTCGAGAAGTTGGCCCAATCCGTGGAGGGCGACGAGAAGGTGGGCATCGAGATTGTCCGCCGCGCGCTCGAGGAGCCGGTGCGGCAGATTGCCGAGAACGCCGGGGCCGAAGGGTCCGTCGTGGTGTCGCGGGTGAAGATGGAGAAGGGCGCGGTGGGCTACAACGCCGCCAGCGGCGCCTACGAGGACCTGGTCAAGGCCGGGGTTGTCGACCCCGCCAAGGTGGTGCGCGCCACCATTCAAAACGCCGCCTCGATCGCGGCCATGTTGCTGACGACCGAGTGCCTGGTGTCGGACAAACCGGAGAAGAAGGAGCCGGCCATGCCCAACCCGGGCATGGGCGACATGATGATGTAGCCAGGCTGTTCAGCCAGGCGGGACCCTCCCTCGGAGGGTCCCGCTGTTTCTACGCGGAGGGGCCCTCACCCAGGCAGGGGCAACCCGTATTGGTAGTCAGACCATGGGTCGGGGCTCTGTCCCGAGGTGTAAACGCCGTCGTGATCTCGGATCGGGGCGCCGACGGGGCGCGGCCGGCCCGGAGGACACGCGACAGCCAGGCGGCGGCGCCCGAGGGGGGCCAGGGTAAGCGGGGAGCCTAGGGCGGGCTGTGCACCAGCCGCGGGTGGAGACTCGGCAGGTTGTGCTCGACGGTCAGCAGATACGTCCCACCGCGGACTCCAATGAACTGGGCCGTAGCGGTCTGTGCAGGCAAAGAATCCCAGGTGACGAGGTCATCCTCGGAGGCAGGGTGGCCAGCACCCGCGGGGCCACCGGGAGTTCACCGTCTCCCCCACATCGGCCCGGCCACCAAATGCAAGAACCGGTGCCGCACCCCCCCATGAGTGGTCGCTGCGGTTCCGTGGCGGAGGCCGCATAGCGCCTGGTCTGGCCATCCATCGCCAGCACCCGTACGGGGCAGGCCCTCCCCGCCTCCGCCGTACGCAGCGCGTCGGGGTCGACCGCGATCGCCGTGCGCCAAAACGCTAGAGCGTTATGAGGGAGGGCACGACCCACGCTCGGGTGGGGATGAGATTCTGCGCCCACGGGCCCAGGGCGCGATACCCGGGCATCCCGCACAGCAGGGGAGCACCGCGACCGCCAGCGGGTGGCGCCCATCGCCGGTGGCGCAGTCGAGGACGGTGGCCAGCGCCGCCACCCGCCCCTGGCGGCCGTCCGGAGTCCGGGTGTTGGGGTCCGCCCGCGGTCTCCCCCGGTGTACACCCGGTGCTGGCGTCGACGGTGCCGAGAAAGGGGGCTGGCTCAAGAAGGTCGCACACGCCAACAGCGGGTGGCCATGGATCGCAAGTCTGCGCTGAGCCGGCGCAAGTCAGCCCGAGCGCGTGGGAGCCCAGGTTTGCGACCCCGAAGGGCGGGAGAATGGCGAACCGCGCGACTTTGACCACCTGGCGGAGGCGATTGTCGCGTTGGACCGGCGTCCAACCGAGGGCCGGGGCGGGGCGCCCACCTTGAAGCCGGCACTGGCCCATCCCACGAGGGTCACCGGCGCGCCGTCCCCCACAGCGACGTACCTCAGTTTCGCCGACGAGCCGCGACCGGCCCAAATAGTGAGGACGGGCCAGCAGCCGATCCCACGCGTGCGCGTCCTCGCGACCCTTGACCAGTTGAATGGCTGCGCGGCGCACTGTCTCGGGCCCCGCGCCGCCCAGGGGTCCGTCCGCCGCGTTCCGCATGACGTTGGGTTTGTCCTGTTCACCCAGGTTCTGTACAACGGTGGACCAACATGGCGAGATCATCCTGTCACATTGAACCTCATATGCCGGATAACAGCAGCTATCGCCGGGCATCCTGGAGAGTGATGTCGGTAATCGAAGGGGGGCACTCCCGCGCGGGAGGATGATGGACGTTACGCTGGGTGAGATTGAGCGCATATCCCCGGAGGCGGCGACGAGGGTGCGCGACGCGATTCGTCAAGGACAGCTGGCGGCGGACCGCAAGACCGGAGTGGCGGGGCGCCCGTACCTGGTCCGGACCGAAGACGTGCTGAAGTGGGATGGAGCGCTGGAGCCCATCATGCGGCGAGTGGGGGCCGATGGCGCAGACGGCGTCCTTGGGCCCGACGGCGGCGATGCACGGGTTCGGCGGAGGAGCGGTCGGCGCATGCCCCGGGAGGGGCTGGGTGCCCGGGCGTGGTCTGAGGGCGACGGTCGGGAGACCATGGGACGCCTCTTGGCCCTGATGGAGGCGCAGGCGGCGATGATGCGGACGCTGGTGGACGGCATGAACCGCGCCAACGGGCATCGGGAGGATCGGCTCGACAAAATGCAGGACGAGCTGCAGCAGATGTCGTACAAGCTAGGCCAGGCCCACCAGGAGATTGGCCGCTTGGAACGGCACTTGGCGGACCGCCAGGGTTTGTTGGCGCGCACCGGCGAGGCCTAGTTTGGTGGCCAACCAGGTGGTGGCGTGCACCGTGGGTCGCTGCCTCTACAATGAATATGGGAAGCGCTGTGCCTTGAAAGAACTGACCATCGCCGCCGGACCCCCGCTTTCTGGCGGCGGCGGTTCGGGTGAGGTGTCGTCCGCGTTTTGCCAAAGTTTTACGGACAAGTGACGTGAGAGGTGGGGCCGCCCCACCTCTTTTCCCTACCGGCTGGGGGCGTGGCGCCCCGAATGTGTACAATATCAGCAGCACGACCCGTTGGGCCCGGGGCGCGGGGTTGCACCACGTGGCTGGAGAGGGGGAGGTGTGGTGGACGGCAGAGAGGCGGTATCCATCGGCGCGGTGGAAGGCGCGACCGGCCTCACCGCCCGGCAGATCCGCTATTACGAGCGATGGGGGCTGGTGGAACCTGGGCGGTCGGCCGGGCGTCATCGCCAGTACACCTGGGACGACGTCGATCGCTTGAAAGAGATTCGCCGCCGCCTGCAGGCTGGTCAGTCGCTGGCGGCCGTGCGGGACGCGCTGACGGCCCGACCGGCGGAGACGGCCGCTCCTTCGCCCGAGACGACGGACGCTGCCAGCCATTTTCGAGGACAGGCGTGGGTCAGGCGGCACGCGGGACCTGCGCGGTCGGGACCCTCCCCCGTCCGGCGATCGCTGGCGTCCAACGCGCCCAGCGACCGAGAGGAACGAGAGGAGTGACAGGATGGCACCACCGTATCCGGGGGAGCGCACGGAACCCCTGGTCATGCACGAACAAATTGCACACAAAGTCGAAGTCCTGGGTCGCCGCATCACGGTCGACTACGAGCAAAAGCCGCTCACATTGATCGTCATCTTAAAAGGGGCGTTCATGTTTGCAGCCGACCTGGCCCGTCACATCGACCTGCCAATCACCATGGACTTCATGGCGCTCTCGTCGTATGGGGAATCCACACGGTCGTCGGGCATCGTCAAGATCCAAAAGGACTTGGATCACAGCGTGGATGGCCGCCACGTCCTGATCGTGGAAGACATCGTGGACACGGGGCTCACGTTGAATTATCTTTTCGGCCACTTAAAGGCGCGAGGGCCGCTCTCCCTGCGGATCTGCACGCTCCTGGACAAACCGGAACGCCGCAAGGTGGCTGTGCCGATGCACTACAAGGGCTTTGAGATCCCTGACCAGTTTGTGGTGGGCTACGGCTTGGACGTGGACGAGCGCTACCGCAATCTCCCGGATGTCTGCCGGCTGATTCGGGAGGGAGAGGCGTGAGCGACGGCCCCCGGCTCCCCGGTGCTCCCTCCCATCCCGTGGTGATCATTGACTTTGGCGCCCAGTACAACCAGCTGATTGCCCGCCGCATTCGCGAGCACCACGTGTTCTGCGAGGTGGTGCCGGCGCGCCGCGCCCAAGAGCGCCTGACGCAGATCCGACCGGCGGCGCTGGTGCTGTCGGGCGGTCCCATGAGCGTGTACGACGACGGTGCGCCGGCCGTCGACCCCGCCTGGCTGGACGGCCGCGTGCCCGTGCTGGCCATCTGCTACGGACTGCAGGCGGTCGTGCATGCGGAGGGGGGCCGGGTGCGGTCGGCGGGCCGCCGGGAATACGGGCGGACGCCGCTGACGCTGGGCGAGCCCCGCCACCCTCTGCTGGCGGGCCTGCCCCCCACCAGCACGGTCTGGATGTCGCACGGCGACGAGGTGCAGCACCTGCCCGACGGGTACCGCATCCTGGCGTCTACGCCCGACTGCGCCCCGGCGGTAATTGCGCGGGCGGACGGCCGAGTGCTGGGGGTGCAGTTTCACCCGGAAGTGCGGCACACCGAGGCGGGGCAGCGTCTGTTGGAGAACTTTTTGGTGCGCGTGGCCCACGTGCCCCAGGACTGGACGCCCGCGCACTTTGTCCCGGACACGGTGGCTCGGATCCAGCGGGAGGTGGGGACCGCCGAGGCGCTGGTGGCTCTGTCGGGCGGGGTGGACTCCGCCGTGGCGGCGGCGCTGGCCCAGCAGGCCCTCGGCAGCCGCCTGCATGCCGTCATGGTGGACAACGGCCTCCTGCGGGCGGGCGAGGTGGAAGAAGTCCGCGCGGCGTTTCCCCATCTCGACCTTACGGTGGTGGACGCGCACGACCGATTTGTGTCGGCCCTGGCCGGGGTGACGGATCCTGAGCAGAAGCGCCGCATAGTGGGGCGCGAGTTCATCCGGGTGTTTGAGCAGGCGGCCGAAGCATATCCCGGGGTCGAATGCCTCATTCAGGGCACCGTCTACCCCGACGTGATTGAGTCCGGCGGGGGTGGGGCCGCCACCATCAAGTCGCATCACAACGTGGGCGGCCTGCCGGACGACGTGGCGTTTAGGCTGGTGGAGCCGCTGTCGCTGCTGTTCAAGGACGAGGTGCGGCTGGTGGGCGAGGCGCTGGGACTGCCGGCGTCGCTGGTGTGGCGCCAGCCGTTCCCCGGGCCGGGCTTGTCCGTCCGCATTCTCGGCGAGGTGACCGATGCGCGGCTCCGGATCCTGCGGCAGGCCGACGCCATTGTGCGCGCCGAGTTGTCGGGAGTCGGCTGGGATCGCGAAATCTGGCAGGCGTTTGCCGTGCTGCCGGGCATTCGCTCGGTCGGGGTGATGGGCGACCACCGGACGTACGGTGAAACCGTGATTGTGCGGGCGGTGTCCAGCGACGACGGGATGACGGCCGACTGGGTGCGGCTGCCCCCCGACGTACTGGATCGGGTGGCCACGCGGCTAGTGGGGGAAGTGGCGGAAGTCAACCGGGTGGTTTATGACATCACGTCGAAGCCGCCCGGCACGATCGAGTGGGAGTAAGGGACCGATCGCACAGAAGCCCGCCGACCGGCGGGCTTCTGTGCGGGGCCGTGGCCGCGTTTGCTTAGTGCACGATTTGGACATGGTCTGTGTGTCGCTTCAAAACGTCGGCCGCCCGCTCGCTTTTGGGGGAATCCACCAGCACAAGCGCCTCGCCCCGCTCTACGTCCTTTTGCAGTCGGTGCCCCTCGTTCGCGGGGACGCCCCAGTCAATAAACGCGCCGGCCAGGCCGCCGGCTGCTCCCATCCCCAGCGTGGCCGCGAGCGGGCCTAGCGCCAAAATCGGCCCGATCCCTGGAATGACCAAGAGGCCGGCGGTGGCCAGCAGCCCGGCACCCGCCCCAACCCCCGCCCCAATGGCCGTGCCATCCCACAAACTGTCCTGCCCGTGGCCCGCTTCGCCGCCGGTCTGCTTCTTTACCTTGCCCGTGCGCGGATCCTTGGCGACCAGGGACACATCTCGGTCCGAAAACCCTTCGCGCTTCAGATCCTCGACTGCGCGTTCAGCCTTGTCGACGTCCTGAAACCGAGCAATCACTTTGCCCACGCCATCACCTCTTCGTTAGCGTTCCTGCGAATTCGCGATTCATACGGCCAGCGCGTGTCAACGAACCCCGAACCGTGGGCATGATTCCGCACGCCGAAAATAGAGCCGAACAATGGGGCCCAAGGTTTTTCTTCGGGCGACAGAATCCGGTAAACTGTGCGGGATGGTGGATCAGCGACCTAAAACGGGATTCTCGGTTTGTTGCGGGACTTCGCAGCGCCGAGCCGCCACGAAAGCATTTGCGCAAATCAGGAGGTTTAACGAGATGCGGGCATCGCGGCGCACGGGGATCCGTGCACTGACCCTGGCGTCCAGTTTGGTGTGGATGAGTGTGGTGCCCGCGGCCGCCGTCTTTGCGTCCAGTGGGCCCACGGTGACGCCGGGGTCGGTGGGGCTCACGGCCACCAGCCACACGGCGCCGGTGGGCGGGCAGGTCACGTTTACCGCGGCGGCCCAGGACCCGGGCGGGACGGCGGAGTACC
>JAJZWS010000068.1 GCA_021846565.1 Bacillota bacterium | reverse complement strand
GGCGTGCGGGTTTATCCGCCGGGAGGCCCTGTCCGCGGGCGGGTGGGCCTATCAACGCGGAACCTCGGAGGTGGACCTCTTGGTGCCAGGCGCGGCCGGGGCGCCGCTCGCAGTCCGCGAGGCGCAGGACAACCTGCGCGATGGCTTGCCGGTCATTTCCCTCCCCTGGCTGGTATACATGAAGCTGGAGGCTGGACGCACTGTGGATGGGGCGGGCGTGAGCCGCATGGCGGGCGTGTTGCCGAAGAGCCGGTTCGACAGCCTGCTGAATGTGCTGGAGGCATGGCTGGCACCGGAGGATCGAGAAGACCTTGCGGCCTGGTACGCTTTGGGCCGCTGGGAGCGGGGCGAGTCGTAGACGCGTCCGGCGGCGGCACACGTTCCCGGGGATTCTTGCAGTCGTGGCTGGACATTGTCGGCACCCGACTCTAGTACGGCGGCCGACGCTCCCAGGGACTCACGGTGCCCACGACGGTCAGTCGCTTTCCCGACCGAACTGTGTTCAACACCTTCGCCGCGATTTCATGGGTTTTGAGCCATCGGCGCCCTTGGAGAGTGAGCTGGAACCCCAGCACAACAAGATGCCGGCGCACGTGCGCGGACGCCGGCGGTAATGCCTCCGCGAATGCTAAGCAGGCGGCGGCGCTCCCCCGTATGCGGTAGAGATCCCCCGCGGGAAACTCAGGGCCGCGACCGGCCCGCATCGTCGACCAGCGTGGCCTACCAGGGCCTGTCGGGCATCCACGCCACGACCGCCTCAAAGGGCCCGCTCTGCCGGTCTTTTTGCGGCGCGAGCCGAAACGTGGACCATTTCTGGTACTCCGCCCCAAGCCAGTCAATCGCCACGGGGGGCGGTGGG
Organism: Bacillota bacterium; assembly: GCA_021846565.1. Classification (GTDB taxonomy): domain Bacteria; phylum Bacillota; class Sulfobacillia; order Sulfobacillales; family JAIMBI01; genus JAJZWV01. The sequence continues at coordinate 15,892 of JAJZWS010000068.1, read as the reverse complement.
TGCCACGGGCAGGCAGGCGAGTCGTGATCGCGACCGCGACAGCACGGTCACCCGATGCCCGTCGGCCGCCAGCCCCACCGTGCAGGCGGCCAGCATTCCGGTTCCGCCAATGACCAGCCTCTTCAAAGGCACGCAACTCCTTCGCACTCGTCTGCGTCCACGCGAGTATAATCGCTGTCGTCACGTGAGCATCCGCCAATGGTCCGAGGACGGACCGGTCGTTGGGAGAAAAAGCGAAGGGTGCGGCCTGCCGCGCGTGGCAGCGACGCCCCAAGGGGCGGTCTGACATCACGAGGGCCCGACTGGTTCTGGGACGTCCGTTACGGCGCGGTGAGTCGTGGCCAACACATTGGCCGATCATTTGGGTTCGGGATCATTCCTTGGACGGATTTGCGTGGTGAAAGGCTCGGGTCGCTTCGTCGGGGATAGGCGATGCGGCGGCCAGGGAGGTAGCACGTGCACGGTGACGCCGTTGATTCGTCGGCCGCTGGGGTATGCGGAGTTTCCTCGGGCGGCAGCCAGGCACCGGGCCAGCCGGAACCAGCAGGTTTCCCACAGGGGGTCATAGTGACCGCGCGGCCGGGTGCAGCGGGCACCGATGGGGCGGCCCTCGGGACTGATTGGTGGGGATATGACGTGTTCTTGATGCGCTGCGGGGTCCATCGCCGGGGTGGGAGCCTGGGAGTGGGTCGCTTGTATGCCGCAGAGGACGCGGGCGTGCTGGTGGGAGTGAATGCGTGTCCGAGCCGTCCGCCACAGGTGCCGTGTCTCCGTGTACGGGGGCGTAGGTTGTCCCAGGCGCCTTGTGGGTGGGGTGTGTGCTGGCGGGGGCATTCCCGGTCACACGACCGCTCCTGCTCCTGACGCGAGTGGCCAACGGACGACTGTCGCGTGGGACACGACCCGGTTGCTTGAAACCGTGACGGACGCCACCAGGGCGTGTCTACATCCTCAATAACACCTCGGGATCGGATCCATGGTTTTAGGTTGGTTTGGTGGGCCCCCGGGGGGCACGGCGGCTCCCGATGGCTCCTTGCGAGGAGTAGGCCGCGCGGCGTCGCGTGGTTGGGCGAGTGAGCATCACGATCGTGCCCATGCGACGGCACCCTTGGTTGCCGCGTCAAGCTGGCCGGGCGGGGGCGGCAAGCGGCTACACGTTGCCCGTCACCTCGTCCGGAACTGTGCGGCTGTCCCGCAGGGCATAAGCCCCGTCGTTGGACGGCACAACGACGCGGACGCACGCATCCAGCTCCGGCAGCGCTCGGAGGGCGTGCTCGAGTGCCTGAACCACCGTGGGCGCATGGTCCGGCGGCGCCAGGGCCAGAACGGTGGGGCCAGAACCAGACAGCGTGGCGAGAGAGGCACCCGCATCCAGTGCGGTGTTCAGAAGGTGGTCCAGTGCAGGGATGACGCGGCTCCGATAAGGCTGGTGCAGGCGGTCTTCTCCGGCGGTGCGCAAGAGCTCCCAGTTGCGGCGCCACAAGGCATCAACCCAAAGACCCACGCGCTGCGCATTGAAGACGGCGTCAGCGCGCGGCACCCGGGCGGGCAACAGCGCCCGGGCCATGTCCGTTGGCACTTCATATGCGGGGATGACCAACACCACGGACAGCTCTGGCGCCGTGTACTTGATGGCCATCACGCGTTCGTCACGCTGTGATACCAGTACCAGTCCGCCGTACAAGGCGGCTGCGGCGTTGTCGGCATGCCCTTCCAGGGACGCGGCCCACTGAAGCAGTTCCTCCACCGGAACGCTCTCGCCCAAGCACGCATTAGCCAGGAGCAGCCCCGCCACGACCGCAGCACCGCTGGAGCCAAGGCCCCGCCTTAGGGGGATCTGGCTGGACACCACCAAGCGTCCGGGTGGCATGGACTCACCGGTCTTCGCCTGGTAGAGGGCCTGGGCTGCCTGCCAAATGAGGTTGCGCTCGTCTTGCGGTGCCTGGTCGCGCCCCTCCCCCTGCAGTTCGATGGTCAGGGACTGGGCAGGTGTGAACCAACACTCGAACCACAGCGGAAGCGCCATGCCCAGTGTATCTAGTCCGGAGCCCAAGTTGGCGCTGCTGGCCGGAACCTTGACGTGCCACATGCGATAGCGTCAACCACCCCTTGCCTGCAGGGCGTCCGCAGGGAGCATCTCAAGGATCGTCTGCCCGATGGTCTGGGCATCGGTCGTGCCCACGGGGCTTACGTTGGCCCAGTGCAGAGGGGCGTCGGTATCCTTCAACCCATTACCCGTCAAGATCAGCACGACGTCCCCGGGCGGCAGCAGGCTTTCCCGGTGCAAAAGCAACGCTCCGGCGTAAGCCGCGGCCGACGCAGGTTCGACAAACACCCCACCCCTCGCGAGACGAGACTGCGCCTCCAAAATGGCCTCGTCTGGAACGGACCGAAAGAACCCGCCGGTGTGGGCCGTGGCGGCACGGGCGCTGTCCGCGCTGGCTGGCCGCCCGATGCGAATTGCGGAGGCGATCGTCTGCGGGCTTTTAAGGTCATGGCCCGCCACGAAGGGATCGGCCCCGGCGGCTTGAATCCCGATGAGGGCGGGGAGACCACGTTGATAGCGCTGAAACCCTTGAAAATAGGCAGAAATATTGCCGGCGTTGCCCACCGGCAGGATGACCGCCGTCGGCGCCCCACCCAAGGCGTCGGCGATTTCATAGGCGGCCGTTTCCTGCCCCCTCAGCCTCCACGGATTGACGGAGTTGACCAAGGCCAGCCAACTACCATGGTCCTCCACCGTCTGGCGGACGGCCGCGAGCGCCGCATCGAAGTTGCCTTCCAGTTCCAGCAGCACAGCGCCGTGCACTGCCGCCTGGAGGAGCTTCTGCTGAGAAATTTGGCCGTGGGGCACCACCACCACTGCCGGCAGGCCGGCGCGGCCGGCGTATGCGGCGGCAGATGCAGCGGTGTTGCCCGTGGAGGCACAGATGACGGCGCGAGCCCCGTCGCGGCGCGCCGCGCTTATCGCTACCGTCATGCCGCGGTCTTTGAACGACCCGGTCGGGTTGCATCCCTCTAGCTTCAGCCACAAGCGCGTCTGTTTCCAGGTGTCCCAATGAAAAAAGGGCGTATTCCCTTCGCCCAACGAAACCGGGGCCACGTCGCCCAAACCCAACCAGGGACGAAATCGCTCGATGAGCCCCAATGCCTCAGCACCTTTCAACGGGAGGGGAATCGAAAAGTGCGCTCAGTATAACCCATGCTGCGGGTTTTTGCCGAGGGCCGGACCAAGGCGCGGTTCCACGGCGCGGCGCCTGCCCGGGCTTTGGTGAAGGTGGGAAGGCTCGTGCCATGGGGCCACGCGACGCCGACTGTCAGAGCGTCAAGGCAACGCCCAGCACAATCAAGAGGGCGCCGCCGACAAATCCCCACCCCACCGGCTCGCCCAGGATGAGCCAGCCCAGCAGCGTGCCGACCAGCGGCTGGAAGAAGAAGTAGACGCCGCCGCGTCCGGCGTCCACCAACTGCACGCCTCGAGTCCACAGAAAGAACGCCCCGGCGGTGGACACCACGCCGAGATACAGGAGGCCGCCCCAGATGAGCGGGTGCCTCGTCATGACGGCCAGCGGCGGAACCTGGGGCAGCGCCAGCGGGGTGATGAGCACCGCGGCCACCAGAATGCCGTAGGTGGTAACGACCAGGGCCGAGTAGTCGCCGGGCACACGCTTGACCAGGACGGACATGAGGGCCCAGGTCACGGCCGCCAGCAGCAGAATGAAGCCCCCGCCCTGGCGGGTGGACACCTGGCCCACGCCCACAATCACCAGAACGCCAGCGGTGGCCGCCGCGACGGCGGCCGCGCGGCGCCAGGTCACCCGCTCGCCCAGGAGCAGACGGCCAAACACCACCATAAAGGCCGGGGTGGCGGCAGTGATCACCGACGCCGCTTGGGCCGTGGACAGCTGCGTGCCGCGAAACTGCGCCCAGATAGATATTCCGTAGCCAGATATGCCAATTAAGATAATAAGAGGGATGTCACGCCATCTAAGGCGCCAGCGCTGTCGCGTGGCCACCCCCAAAATCCCCAGCGCAGCCAGCCCCACGACGTAGCGCAGCCACACTAGGGCCAAGGGCGTCACCAGCACGAGCACGAGCTTGCTCACGACGTACATGCCGCCCCAAATGCTTGCGGCGAGGGCCATGAACACGGGTCCGCGGTACTTGGCTGGCATCCATATCCTCCCGTCTGCTCATAGGATATCGGGACAGGGGACGGGGAACTGTTCCAGTGCGTCGCACCAGCCCTGCGCCGGGGGGGCGGGGGCGTTCCCCAACTGCTGCAAGCTCTACGGTACAATACCGGAAGTTGGGCGCGCGCTGCAGGTTCCGTCCCCCGAGGTTAGCTGTGGCAGCGCGTGGGTCATGGCGCGGGATGAGGAGGTGGCGTGATCACGGACCAGGACGTGCGGCGCGGCTTTGGCGCGACGCCCATCGGGCCGTCCGACCTGTTTCGGCTGGTGCGCGACCTGCCGTACCGGCGCCCGTCGCGTCCCGATGCGCTGGCCGCCATCGACGAGTGCTGCGGGACGTGCTCGACCAAGCACGGATTGCTGCAGCGGCTTCTGGCCGCCGTCGGCATTCCCTCGCGCCTCATGATCGCGAGCTATACCTACCGCTAGACCGCCACGGTCCCGCCGGCCCCCCGGGGATGGCGGCCGTGCTCGCGGACGGACCGGTCCCGGACGTTCAGAACTTCCTCGAGGTGTGGGCTTTGGGAGCCTGGGCCGCCGCGGACGCCTCGTGGCCCTTAGGGGGCGAGCGACTGGGGTCCCCGTGAATGCCGCCTGGACCCCTGGCGCCCTATCGGGCGTGGCCGGTGCCCGCCGACCAAGATCCGTCGGCGTACGAGGCTCGCGTGGTGCGCTCGTGGTGTGGCGCAGATGAGCCGCGCCGCGAGCGCCTGATCGCCGCGTTGTCGCAGGCCATCCGCGACAGCGGGCTGGTGTGACCACAGGCGGTCGCGATCCAAAACATGTATTGCGTTTGCTGCATGTGTGATCTTGGTGTGCGCGTACCGCGGATCCGAGACTCCCTCCATGAGGTCCGCGCTAGCCATAAGGCGAGCGCGCCGCGGTGGGACCTGGCTGCGAATGAAACTGCCCGATGTCGCGCATGGCAAACGTGGTGAAGAAAGCATGACCCTCCGTCGCCTGGCACCAGGCGTCGACCGCTTCGCCCGCGAGCTCCAAAGGGGCTCCAGCGGTGGCCCGAGGTTCCGGACGGCTTCCGCGGTGGCCTCGAGACTGAACGGGCTGAGGGCCATGCGGTCGAAGAAGCACGTGACCGGTTCTGATAAGTCGTGGACCGCCTCAAAAAGCGTCTCCGGTCCAGCGATGATGAGGGGATAGCGCGCTCGGGTGCCCTGCAGGTCCCGAAAGACGGCATGCAAGGCCATCAGGACACTCTCGTCATGGGCTAGGAGCTGGTGGGCGTCGTCCAACAGGATGGTCAGCTCGCGAACAGGCGCGATCCGCCGGTGACCGTCGGGTTCTGAGACCGCCTCACGGCCGAGCGCGGTCTCGCCCGAAGGGTTGGCTCCCAGCGGCTGAACTCGCGCCGAAGCGCCTCGGGCCAATCCAGGTGGCTGACCAGGGCCGCCTGAATGCGAGACAGCAGGTCTGTCGCCAAGCCGTCCAAGCCCTTCATGCCTGACTTGACCGTGACAATGACACACAGGGCCGGATGGTCAGCGTCATCGGTCAGTGACGCACATTTTCGCAGCAGGCGGGTTTTGGCCATGCCCCACGACCCGAGCAGGGCGACCTTCCAGGGCCCTGGGGCGCGTGCATCCAACCCCTGCGCCAGTCCCTCGCGGTAAAATGCGAGCTCCCGGCGGCGGTTGGCAAAGAGTGACGCAGGGGCGGGGAAATAGGGATTGAAAGGAGCGCCCCAGCGATGGTCTGTATTGGACATCCCTCCGGTCGCTTTGGTGGTCGTATCTGCGGTGCGGCGCTCTGGAAATTCATGGGAGGGACTCGGGCTGCGGCCCGCAGCATGCCGGTACGCCTCAAGGCCAGAGCTCACCTGGCACACTGGCCGATCGGCCTTGCGCCCGATGCCACCAGTGCCGTCCCCTGATAGCGTGCAGGACGCGGCGCCTTAGCGGCGTGCGAGAGGGGTGAGCCGCCGTGGGGTGTCTCGCGAAAAGCAGTTGGTGGACGCGGCGCTTTGGGCTGTATGCCCTGGGCAATTCGATCAACAACGTTGGGAATGCCTTTTACCTGATTGTGCTCCCGCTGGTGGTGTACCAGACGACGCGGTCCAGCTTCGCGATGGCGGGGACCGTGGGCGTGGAGGCGCTCTCGACCCTGCTGCTGCCGCTGTGGGGGCTCCTCGCGGACCGAATGCGGCCTCGGGCGTTGATGGTGCGGGCGCTCGTATTCCAGGCCGCCGTCAGCATGGTGCTGCCATTGGGGTTGCACTCGGCTTGGCTCACACTGCCCGCGCTGTACGCGGTGAGCTTTCTGGTGGGGGTTGGCGCCAACGCACTGCAGACCGTGCAGACACGCGTGGTGCCCCTGATGTTTCCCGACAGCGCGCGGCACGCCTCGGCGGGGCTCACGAGCGCGTACACGCTGACCACCATCGTCGGCCCGGTGCTGGCCGCGGCAGCGCTGGCGCACGATGCCAGCGGGCTGCTGCTCTGGGCAAACTCCGCGTCCTTTCTGGGTCCCATCCTGCTGATCCCGTGGACCCACATCCCGAACGGTCCGCTTCCGGTCCGAGCAGGTCGGGTGCCGTTCCCTCGGGCATTGGCCGAGGGATTCACCGTCCTTAAGGCCCATCGTACCCTCCGGCCCCTGCTCGGGGTCCTGGTGGCCGTGGACATGTCCTACGCGGTGGCGACGGTTCTGACCGTGTATCGGGCCAAGAGTGCATTTCACTGGCCCGACGCGGCGGTCAGCGCTCTGTTTTTGGCCTCAGGCCTCGGTGCGCTGCTGGGAACGCGGCTGCCGCTCTGGGTGCGGGCCCGGGGTTCTGGATGGCTCCCTGCACTGCTGGCACTGAACTTGGTGGGATTGGCGGGTCTGGTGACGCCGTGGGCGCCGGCGCTGCCCCTCGGCCTCGGGTGCGTGGCGGCTGCCTACCTGGCGCTGGCAGTCGAGCGCAATCTCCGCCTGCAACAAGACTTTCCCGTGTCGGTGCTGGGGCGTGTCAACACCAGCGTCCGCACCCTGACTGGCCTCGGCGCCCTGGTCGCCACCGTCGGCGTGGGGGCAGTGTCGGCGTATTGGGGGGTCATCGTCGCGGTTGGCGTCTTGTTTCTAATCGGGGCTCTGCCGTTGGCGGCCCTTGGTCCAATCCAGGCGCTTCGTGATCGACGGGACTCGCACCGTGGTCGAGCCCGGCGGCAGTGAAGGCGAAGGGGAAGTGGGGCGGTCCCGAGACCGCCCCACTTCCCCTTCGCGTGACCCATGCCCCTTAGGCGCTAGCCTACCGTGGCCTGGACGAATGCAGCCAGGTCAGCGCTTTGCTGAAGGCGACTCGGCTCGTGGACATAGGTCATGTGACCCGCCTCGTAGTACCGCATCTCGATGTTGGTCCGCAGGTGCTCCGGGATGGCCACATGGGCAAAGGCGTGCTCGGCCGCGAAGTACGGGGTCGCCCCGTCGTAGTAGCCGCACGCCACGTGGACGCGAAGATGGGGGTTGTGGCGCATGGCCTGGCCCAGCATGGACGAGATGTTCACGGCGCGGCCCTCAAACTCGGCGTAGCTCCACGGCCGCACCCGTCCGGTCAGGATCTCGTACGGCAGGTCGGACTCGTATCCGAGTTCCTGGCGCACGTAGTGGTTGAAGGCGGCCGCATAGGGGCCGTGAATGGCGACGTTGCTCGGGTCGTGCGAGGGCCGCTCAGCCGCGTCGTCAGGCTCGTAGCCGATGAATCGGCCGTCCAGCCGGCCAATCACCTGGTGGCGGTCGCGCAACAGTTCACGGAAGAAACGCTGGTGCTCAATCCGGAGATCCACCTGGTCCACGTACGCCTCAGACAGGCCCGTCACCGCTGCCAGCCGCCGTACGATGTCCGCCCGCTCACCCGGGGTGAGGCGGGCGCCGCGGGCCAGCGCCCACGGATAGTCCCGCGCGGCCAGCTCCTCGGCCTCGGCCCGCACGTCGGCGAGCGACCGGTCGCCGGAGCGCCCGTGATAGTGAGCCAGCGCCGCGTACGTCGGCAGATACAGCACCGTCGGCTGATCGTTGCCCTCCGTGAACCGGATGGTCCCCATGTCAATCACGGACGAAATCAGGATGATGCCGTTGGGAAACAGCCCGTAGCGCTGCTGGAGATGGTCGGCCAACGCGCTGGCGCGAATGGTCCCATACGACTCGCCGGCCAGGAACTTGGGTGACAGCCACCGGCCGTGGCGCGTCGTCCAGAGCCGAATGAGGGCCCCGACGGATTCGAGGTCCTTCTGAAAGCCGTGGTATTCGCCTGCCTTGCCCCCCTCAACGACGCGGGAGTACCCCGTGGTCACTGGGTCAATGAACACGAGGTCGGTTACCGCCAACAGCGTCTCCGGGTTGTCACCCAACCCCCATGGCGGCGGAGCCAGCGCGCCGGCGTCGCCCATGAGCACCCGCCGCGGCCCCAACAGACCCAGGTGCAGCCAAACGCTTGACGACCCAGGGCCCCCGTTGAACGCAAAGGTCACGGGTCGGGTCTTTGGGTCCACCCCCTCCAGGACATAGGCGGTCATGAACATCTCCGCCTTGGCGCGGAACCCCGTCCATTTGCCATCCTCCCGGACTTCTTCGCGGAGAACCACGCGGCCAGCGGTAGCGCTGTAACGCAACTCGCCGGCAGGTGTCTGGAGGACGTGGTGGGTCGTGACGAGCTCGTCCGTGGGTTCAGGGATTCGGGCACCGTCGCCGTCCTGGGTGGACCGCTCCTTGGTGTCCGTCGCGGCCGTGTCGCTCTGCTGCTCGCTCATGTTGTCGTCTCCCTCTATGTTCAGATCAGGGACTAGGGCGGGCCGGGCGCGTGGGGTAGGTGCGTCGGTATGGCGGGGCGGACCGCTGCGGCCCCGGGCGGCGCTGCCGAGCCGCCGACTCGACCCGCTTCCCTTCTACCGTTCGGGCGCCGGTTCGTCAAGCCATGCCGCCACACGACCGGGAGCGAGACGGAATGCCGGTGCTGACCGTCTTTGGTCGGCGCTCCGGTGGGCTAGGCAGCGCACGGCACGAAGGCAGGCCATAACGTCAGTCGGGTGGTGGCGTTGGTACGTAGCGGGCAGGACCGGCGCCTGAACGGACCGTCCGCTCGGACTCGCACATGAGGGACACGGGAGCTGATCCGACGACCGCGGTCGCGCTTGCCGGTTGCGGACGAGGAGGGGAGTCGGTGGCGCGCCGCCCACTCCGCATGGTCATCTCGAGGTGCGCGCGAAGGATCGACGGGATCAGGGTTCACCCGTGTACCGAGTGTCAAGTCCCAGTGAAAGACGGGCCGGCTACGGGGTTCGCTGGTCGGGCGGGGCGGTAAGACCGGCGGTCGCCGGACCCATTTAGTCCGCCAGCGGCTGCCGCGTCTGCGCGGCGTGGGTGACGGGCGGGCGACGGTTCGCCAAGCATGGCCTCAAGACCGCCCGCGTTGGTCCACCCCGGTCTGAACGACACCCTTGCCCGTCCGATGGGGCTGAACCGGGTGGGGAGGCGGCGGCTTCACCGGTCACGTCGCATGTGACGCCGCTCAACCGGCGCGTGGTGCCAGAGGGTGACGGAACTCCGTGAAACCCCGGGACAACTCGCCCAAGCCTCCTCATCGGTCCGGCATCGCGGCGCCACCATGCTTGACGCCGCGCGCGGGGCCCGTAGACTCGTTCACAGAAACCGATCGGTGGGGAGGATGACGGGTGATGTTGCGCGCCATCGGGGTGGCGGAAGGGCTGGGCGAGCCGCCCCCTGACCGGATCGTGGTCCGCTGGGACAAGGCGTGGGACCTGTACGCCCCGGAGCACCCCGGCGATCTGCCTGCAGGCGTCGAGCCGGGTGCTCTGCCCTTGGCCACGTGGTTTTGGGAGGCCATGGGGCATGTGGCGGGGCGCCTCTCCGTTGACGGCCCCGAGCAGGTGTGGTGTTGGTGTCCCCTGATGACACCAGCCGGCCGGAACTTGGTCATACGGCTCGCGTCGTTTTGGAGCACCGAGATTCAGGCCGTAGGCGCCGGAGGGGCACTGGTTGGGCCGAATCTCTGGCAACCTCCCCTGGCTCATGTTCTGGTCGATCAGGTGATGGGGCCGGCGGATCCGCCCGCGTGGCACCCGAGGGGATCCGGTGAACGACAGCACTTTCTCATGCCCTGGCTGGGGGTGGGGCGGGCCTTCTTCCGTGTAGAGGTCCTGGGGTCCGGCGGTGCATCCGCGCGACTGCACAGCCACTCCGCCGTCGACGAGTACTATTTGGTCTTGGAGGGGCGCGGGACACTCAGGATGGAGGACCAGGCCGTCCCCGTGGGGCCGGGCAACCTGGTTGCGAAGCCCACCGGCCCGGATGTCACCAGCCAGATCCTCGCGGACCAGGGTGAAGAGGTACGTTTGCTGGACATGGAAATCTGGCCCTCAGCCGACCGGGGGAGCAAGGACCTGGTGACGTATTCGGACCACCAAGAAATCCTGTTGCGCGGCGGTGGCTGGTCCGCGCTGTTTCCGGTCGGTGCCCTGCTGTCGCCCGCCGACCTCGGCCCGCACTACCAGAGCGGGTATCAGCGTCATGCGGATGGGACGTGGAGCCCCGCCGAGGTACCGGGGGCGACGGCTCGTCCGGCGGTGCCCGTTCGCGCTTCGGCCGACGACCGCTCTGCCGCGCGGCGGCCCCAACCACCCGGGTCGGGTCTCGTGGAGACGCGGTTCGGGGCTATGGCTGTGCGACGACATCAAGCCGGCGCGGGCCTGCCCATCGTGTTTCTGCATGGCCTGGGCAGCGCCGGCCGCGTGTTTGACCGGCAGCGCCCTTGGTTCACCGACCGCGAGCTGCTGGCCCCCGATCTTCTGGGCTTTGGCGGGAGTGACCGTCCGACTGACGGGGACTACAGCCCGGCAGGGCAGGCGGCGGCGGTGGTGGATATGCTGAATGCGCTCGATGTCGTCCGCTGCGACCTGGTGGGCCACAGCATGGGCGGGACGGTGGCGCTGGCGCTTCAGGCCCTGTTTCCGAGCCGGGTTGCCCGCTTGGTGGTGGCCGAGCCGAACCTGGTCTCGGGTGGTGGCCTTATCAGCCGACGCGCCCTCGACCTCTCAGAGCAAGAATATGTTCGTCTCGGACTGCACACGGTCTTCGCCGAGATGCGACCGGGTCCGGCCGCGCGCCCCATGGAGGTCCATTACTGGGATACCCTCGCAGACGCGGACCCCCGCGCCATGCACCGCGCGTCGCTGCAGTTGGTGCACCTGGACTTGGACGGCGAAGCATTGGTGCGAGGGGCCGTGGGCTTCCTGGCGGGTGCAGAGAGCCACGACGGATCGCTCGCTGTGGCACGGGCCGCCGGGGTTCCGGTCGCCATCATCGACGGGGCCGGTCACGATATGTTTTCGGACAACCCGGACGGTACGGGACGGGCGCTCAAAGACTGGCTCGGCGCGAGCGGCCCCGGGGAGTAGTCGCAGCATGGTGATCCTCTGGGACTCTCTAGCCCGGTTGGGGGCGTGGCCGGGCGATGGACCGGCCTCGCTGGGCCTGTCGCCCAGCGAGGCCGCCACCCTCCAGGACAACGGCCTCATCCGGCGGGATCGCGGCTCCACCACCGTGCGCCGCGTGGCCCGCACGCTGGCCGACTCCGCCATTCCGGCCGTGGTGGGGGATACACTGGGGCCCGAACCCCATGCTGTCCGTGGTCAACCTGACGGCGATGGCGGAAGACGCGTTGGTTGCCTGAACGGGCCGGGGTCCCGGCCACTCCGGTCGAGTCCCAGGCCTCAAGGTCCGGGCCGCGCCGTGGTGATCTCATCGAGGGTTTGTTCAAAAGCGCCGGCAAACGTGTCGAGAAAGTACGCGACTTCCGGCATGTTCATGGCGGCCAGCGCCGCGGCGCACTGCTCTTTGGCCACGACAAACTCCCGGTTGCCGGCCATCACCTCAAACGAGCACTTCAAGTAGGCGTCCAGGCGGTCGGCCGCCTTGACCCAAACTCTCACGGCGTCCGGGGGTTCCGCCAGCCACGGGGCGTACGCCGGGCGGAGCGTGGGCGGGACCATGGCGGTGAGCTGGGCCGCCGCTTCCTGCTCAATCTCGCGGAAGTGGTGCAGGATGTCGGGGTTGTGGTGCTTCACTGGGGTCGGAATGTCGCCCGTCAGCACTTCGGGCGCATCGTGAAAGAGAGCCGCCGTCACCACGTCCGCCGTTGGGATGTCTTTTCCGTAGACCGTTTCCGCGATAGTGCACAGCGCGTGGGCCAGCACCGCCACGTGAAAGGAGTGCTCGGCCACGTTCTCGGGATGCGTGTTGCGCATCAGGCTCCACCGCTGGATGTACTGCAGGCGGTACACATAGGCCAAAAACGGACTGGTCATGCCACGTTCCCTTCTGCTCCAAGTACGGGGTCTCTGCGAGCCCTCGCTCCGGGGAGTGCTCCGGGCTCCGGTGCGCATGTTCGACTTATTTTAGCGGTTGCTGCTGTGGGCGGGCAGGTGGTGTCCGCGTCGATTCGCGTCTAGCGGATGGCCGAGCGATCGGGCAGGCTCGCGATGGCGCTGGCCAGTCGGGTACGCACCATCGCGGCCAGCTCGGGCGGGTCCTTGACGCGGATGCAGTCGGCAAAACCCATGACGTGGCGGCAGGCGGTCTCGGGGCTGCCGAATGTCAACCGAACGGTGGTCCATCCACTCGGGCTGGGCTCCTCGCGGGTCAGGACACCATCCACCGTAAGCCACGGTGTGGCTCGCGCGAACTCGGGGTAGGCGCCCTCCTGGACCTCTAGAACCACGTCATAGCGGGGTCGGCTGGATTCGAATTCTCGGGTCCATCCCGACCAAAAGGCCTGCAGGCTGAACCCAGCGGGACGATCGAAGGATTGTGCGCCGAGGTGAATGCCACGCATCGCCCCGACCCGATAGACCCGCAGGCGGTCGTCGCGCAGGGCCACGAGATACCACGTGCCGACCTTGCACACCAGTCCCAACGGCGATACGGTCCGCGCGGCCCCGGTACCCGGGGCCGCGTCGTACAGGAAGTCGACCCGCAGGCACTGCTGGACAGCGGTGATCAGGTCGGGGTGAGGTGGGTGGGCGATGGTGTGGCTGAACCACGGCTGCTCGTCCACCAGGAACCGCTCGCCCACCGCGTGCGCCACCGCCTGCTGCTCGGGCCCCATCTGACCGAGCCACTTCGCCAGGGCCGCCGACCCCGCGCGATGCCAGCCCAGATCCCGAAGAGCACCCGGACCCCGTCCCAGCCGCAAGGCGCGAATCTCATCCGACTGCAAGCCGGACAAGTCCGTTCGCCAATCCTGGTCCAAGCGCACGCCCCCGTAGGCACCCCGATCCGCCGACACGGGCACGCCGGCGGTCGACAACGCGAGCAGGTCGCGGGAGATGGTGCGGGAAGACACCTCCAGTCTGACGGCCAGTTCGGGAATGGTCATGCGCCGGTGCCGCTGCAGCAGCAGGATGAGATGCACCAGCCGGTCAGCCCGCACGCGCACCCCTCCCTCATGGCGTGGCAGCCCCCACAACGGCCGCAAACCGGGCCGTCGAATTCTCTCTGTCAATCATGACACAAGGTGTCGTGATTGACGCGCCACCATACTAGGTGGCCGCAGTGGCGGTCGGCGCCAACACGGTGGAGTCATGCCGCCCGCGCACCCGAGAGATAACGTGAGGGGGGGAGCCGCATGCGGCCCACAGTACTGATGATTATGAGCGCATCGGTGGACGGGCGCATCACCACCGGACCTGGACGCAATGTCGACGAGTGGAGTGTGCGATGGCCGGACCGGGGAGCTCCCCAGCTGTTGCGCACGTGGCTGGACCGCTGGGGAGTGGACGGGGTCATGTCGGGGAGCGAGTCGGTCCTGATTTGGAGCGCCCACCCGGCCGCCGCGGGGGCGGCGGACCACCAGGGTGAGCCATGGCCGTGGCCGTACATCGTGTTTGACGGGCGGGGCCGCATCACGTGGGGGCAAACCGCGGGTCTCATCGTCGTGACGCGCGCCAACGTGGCGAACGCCTATCGCGAACAGCTCGGCCGCCAGGGGATCGACACCGTGTGGGCGGGGACGGGGGAGCACATCGATGTGGGCGGCGCGCTTGACCAGCTTTATCGGCGGGGATTCCGCCGGCTGGCGCTGAACGGCGGCGGGCGGCTCAATGGGGTGTTCCTGCGCACGGGATGGGTGGACGAGTTGCTGGTCGCGTGGGAGCCGGTGCTGGTGGGGGGAGAAACCACCCCGACCATTTACGATGCCGCGGACCTCGCGTCGCCAACGAGCATGATCGCGTTGGAACGCTTGGGCGCGGGCCCCGGACCGGGCGGGAGCGTGTGGGGCCATTACCACGTGCTTGACCATCAGCATTGACAACATGTCTTTCGAAAGATATCTTGTGATTATGAATGATGAAGAGAAGTCCCAAAAGCTCCGGCCCCCGCGGTTAGGAGCGTCTGTCGAGTTGACGGATCCGCGCTCACTTCGAGCTTTGGCACACCCGCTGCGGCTGGAGCTGATGGCCCAGCTCCGAAGCCACGGCTCGCTGACGGCCACGCAGGCGGGGGTGCTGGTGGGGGAAAGTCCCGGCACGTGCTCATTTCATTTGCGGCAGCTGGCCAAGTGGGGCTTGGTGGAAGAGGCCGGGGGTGGGCGGGGACGCGAGCGGCCCTGGCGGGCCACGGCCGCTGTCACCACTTGGTTACCCGCCCAGGAGGCCGAGGTGGCAGGTGCCCAGCAGGTGCTGACGCGATCGGTGGCCGCGTGGCATCTGGCGCGCCTGGCGGCCTGGGTCGACCGTCGGCCCACTGAGCCGGTGGCGTGGCAGCAGGCGGCTTCCATGGTCGATGTGGCGCTGCCCATGACGGCCGAGGAGCTTGGGGCCCTGAACGCCGACATTCGCCGCGTGCTGGAGGCATGGAACACCAAAGTCTTGGAGCGGGGGTTCGCCCGGGGCGTGCGCCTCGTGCAGTGGGTCCACTGGACGCACCCACTGCCGAACCTCGAGGATCCGCGTGGCTCCTGACCCCATGCGTCGCGGTGCGCTGGACCTGCTCAGGACGCATCAGGCCTTTCGGCGGTTGTGGGCGGGCCAGGCGGCATCGGTGCTGGGCGACCGCGTGAGCGGGCTCGCGCTGCCGCTCGCGGCCGTGCTGGTTCTGCGCGCCGGCGCGCCGACGATGGGTGTCCTGACGGCGGCGGGTCTGCTGCCCTTTCTGGTGCTGTCGATTCCCGTGGGGGCATGGGTGGATCGGGCCAGCCACCGACGCCGGCTCATGGTGTGGGCCGACGTGGCCCGGGCCGTCCTGACGCTCACGATACCGCTGGCATTTGTCACGCAGCATCTCTCGCTGCTGCTGCTCGGGGCTGTGGCGGCGCTGTTGGGGTCGGCCCAGGTGGTGTTTGACCTGGCTTACCCGGGTGTGCTCGCGGCCACCGTGGGTCCGGACCACTACACGGATGCCAACGTGCTGCTGCAGGGCAGCCGGGCCGCCAGCCGTCTGGTGGGGCCCAGCCTGACCGGGCTGTTGATCCAGGCCGTCGGCGCGCCGGTGGCGCTGGTGGCCGATGCGGTTTCGTTTGCCGCCTCGGCCATCAGCTTGGCGGGGCTGGGCGTCGGCGAGCCGCCGGGTGTGCTTTGGGATGTTGGGGGGAAAGTGGGGTGGAAGGCAGGCGCTGGCCTCCGTTTCGTGTGGACCACGACTGGTGTTCGTCACATGATGCTCGCGCTGTCCACGGTCAATTTCTTTAACTA
>JAJZWS010000067.1 GCA_021846565.1 Bacillota bacterium | reverse complement strand
GAGAATCCCCTGCGGGTGCTGGACTGCAAGCAGGATCGAGACATTGCCCGGGGAGCTCCGGACATTGCCACCTTTTGGTGCGCGGCGTGCCGAGCCCACCAGGAGGCGGTCATGGCGCTGGTGGCCGACCAGGGGATCCCGGTGGTGCGCGAGCCCTCCCTGGTGCGCGGGCTCGACTACTACTATCGGACGGTGTTTGAAGTGCACGATCCGTCCCTCGGCGCCCAGTCCACAGTGCTGGGCGGCGGCCGCTACGATGGCCTCACGGCCCGGGTGGGCGGCGCGCCTGTCCCGGCCGTGGGCTTTGCCGGCGGGGTCGAGCGCCTCCTGATGGCGGCGGGGGATGCCCTCGCAGAGGATCCCGTGCAGCGGGCCTACGTGGCGCAGGTGGGACCAGGGCGAGAAGCGTGGCGGGTGGCCGAGATGCTGCGGGATGCGGGTATTCCCACGGAGGTGGACCTGATGGCCCGCAGCCTAAAGGCACAGATGAAAGCGGCCGGGCGGCGAGCGGCCGTGGTGGTGCTGGCCGGCGGCCAGGAATGGGAGGCTGGACGGGTGGGATTGAAGCGGCTGACCGATGGGCGCGAATCCGACGCCCCGTTGGCGGACCTCGTCGAGACGATGCGGGTGTGGCTCGGTCACAGCGAGCGATGACAGAGAAGGAGAGGGACCGGGCGGTGAGCAGCACCCTGACAGACGTGGGCCGCACCGCCTACTGTGGGCGGGTAGGCCCAGAGCGCGTGGGCGAGACGGTGACGGTGGCGGGGTGGGTTCACCGTCGCCGGGATCACGGAGGTTTGGTGTTTATTGATCTGCGAGACCGTACCGGGCTGGTGCAGGTGGTGGTAAGCCCTGATGCGCAGGGGGCATTTGAAACCGCCGACGCAGTGCGCCCTGAGTGGGTGGTGTCGGCGACGGGGGTGGTGGCGGCCCGGCCGGACGGCATGGCGAACCCCGATCTGCTGACCGGGACCGTCGAGGTGCGCGCCACGGCACTGTCCGTGTGGTCGCGGTCCGAAACGCCGCCGGTGTCCCCGGCAGACGGCGCAAATGTGGACGAGCGACTGCGCCTTCGGCACCGGTATTTGGATCTGCGCCGGCCGGAAGTGCTCCAAAACTTTGTCCTGCGCGACCGTGTGGTGTTTGCCGTGCGGCGCTGGATGCACGCGCACGAATTTTTGGACGTGGAGACGCCAACTCTGGGCCGCAGCACCCCCGAGGGTGCGCGCGACTTTTTGGTGCCAAGCCGCCTGCAGCCGGGACACGTCTACGCCCTGCCGCAAAGCCCGCAGGTGTGGAAGCAGCTGTTGATGGTGGGCGGAGTGGACCGGTACTACCAGATTGTCAAGGTGTTTCGGGATGAGGCGCTCCGAGCGGATCGGCAGCCCGAGTTCACGCAGATTGACGTCGAAACCTCGTTCCTGAGCCAGAACCAAATCTTAGAGCTCATGGAGGACATGGTGCGCAGCGTGTTTCAGGAGGCACTGGGCGTTCAGTTGCCGGCGTGGCCGCGCCTCACGCATGCGGAGGCGCTGGCCCAATACGGGACGGACAAGCCTGACCTGCGCGCCGGTCCTCCGCTCGTCGACCTGACCGCGGTTGGCCAGGAGGTGGAGGCGCTGGCGCTTCCCGATGAGACACGCTGGGTGGGTATCGTCGCCGAGGCGGCGCCCTTCTCGCGCAAGCAGCTGGACACGCTGGTGGACCGCGCCCGCGACTTAGGAGCCCCGGGTTTGTTCTGGATCCGCCGGACGGCGGACGGGGTGAGGACCAACGCCGGTCGCGCGTTCGCGGACGGCGGCGCGGCCCGCCTCGCGGACGCCGCTGGGGTGCGGCCGGACGGGCTGCTTTTGGTGATGGCGGGACCGACGGGAGCGGTGCACCGGCACGCGGGAGCCATGCGGTTGGAAGTGGCCGCGCAGCTGGGCCGAGAGGCCCCAGGGTTTCACTTCCTGTGGGTGACAGACTTTCCCCTGTTTGAATGGTCAGAGGACGAGCACCGCTGGACCTCGGCGCACCATCCGTTCACGATGCCGCACCCGGACGACCGGGAGCTGATCGCGACGGACCCCGGTCGGGCCCGTTCCCAAGCTTACGACGTGGTCTTAAATGGGGTGGAACTGGCCTCCGGCAGCCTGCGGATTTATGACTCTGAGCTGCAGGCCCAGGTTTTTTCCGTCCTGGGGCTAACGCCCGCCGAAACCACCAGCAAGTTCGGGTATCTGCTGGACGCGTTTCGCTTTGGACCCCCGCCACACGGAGGCATCGCGTTTGGCCTGGACCGTCTCGTGATGCTCATGGCAGGCGCGGACAGCCTGCGCGATGTGATTGCCTTCCCGAAGACGCACACGGGATCCGACCCCGTCATGGGATCCCCGGCGCCAGCCGACCCCGGACAGTGGGCGGAACTGCGCCTGACCCCCTGGGCGACGGACGCGCCCCCGCGCCCCTGAGCTAGGCACCGGGCGCATAGCGGGCGACGCGTGCTTCCAGCTGGGCCAGCGGGAGCAAGCCGGAGTGATGCCAAAGCACGCGGCCGCTCTGGCTGGTGAGCAGGAACCATGGGAGTCCCTGCACCCCGTAGCCATCGGCCAGCCGACCCGTGGCCTCCACCGCGACCAGGTAGGTCAGCGGTGCTCCCAGGTGCCTCAGCATGGTGGCCAAGGACGTGGGGCGAGGCTCGGTCGGCGCTTCGTCGACGGCGGACAACGCCGGCCAGCCATGCGCCCTGGCCACGGCGGCACAGGAGTTCAGGGCCGATAACTCCTGGGCGAGCGGCGTGGTCTGGGTCAGCCAGCTGGCGAAAAACATCACCAGGTGCGACTGCCCCGGACCCGGAATGACCGGCGGCCCACCGCCCGTCGCGGTGGCGGTGGGGAGCGCCGCTGGCGTGCTGGGGGCTGTGCCCCCCACATACCGATAGGACAGGCGGGCCGGGACCTTCGGTGTCCCAGGCAGCCACCGGGCGATGGCTCGTGCCAGGATCTGCCCTGCTGTGCGATGCTCGCGTACGCCATCTGCGTTTCAAACAACGTTTCCTCACGGCCCTGCCGGTTGATGATGTACACAGCCGGGGTGTGGTCCACGTGGCCGTCGACAATCGCCGCGTAAATGCCGTAAGCACTCCAGACGCGGCGCCTCTGACTCAGGGAGCCGGTGAGAAACTGCCACGACGTGGTGAGTCCGTGGGCGGCCGAAAAACTGGCGAGGTCGGACACGGACAGCGCCTGGGGATTCGCCACCAGGCCAACCAGCGGGACGCCGGCCGGCTGTCGACAAAGGCCAGCACCACCACGCGCCCGCGCCATTGCTGGAGCGAGGCGGGGTGGTCAAACTGGTTCCCCAACTGAAACCCGGGTGCGGGGCGGCCTCCGAGCGCGGTCCCGGGATCTAGGTCCGGGTTGGTGGCCAAGGCGGAGAGCGCCGGAGGACGGGCGCTTGGCGGTGGCGCCAGCCGGCTCCGTCCCGACAAGACCCCCACGAACAGCGCGGCCGCTGCCGCCACCACCAAAGCCACGGCCATGGCCCGCCGGCCCACTCGTGAACGCCAACGGTCCATGGTCGCCCCCTCAAAGGTGGGACGCGGAACATAGGCGGTTGCGGCACGCGCCACTGAGGGGACCGTAAACCCGCAGGGATCCGCTTGTCAATCGGAGTGCGCCGTTTGTCTCCGAGGCGGGACGCCCGAACGGTGTCACGTGTGACAGAATTACCTCGCCCTCGGCGGAGAGCCCGCCCGGCCGGAGGGGCGTGGGTGCGTTTAGCCCCGCCCCGCTCGCCGCTCCGCCCGACGCTGTCCCGCGACCGGACCAACCGGTGGGCGATGGCCTGGGCACTCGCGTAGCCTAGGGCCGAAAAGTCCACCATGGGCGGACGGTCGATGCCGTACCAGTGCTATGGGGGCAT
Source organism: Bacillota bacterium (assembly GCA_021846565.1). Taxonomy (GTDB): domain Bacteria; phylum Bacillota; class Sulfobacillia; order Sulfobacillales; family JAIMBI01; genus JAJZWV01. Next base: position 12,898 of record JAJZWS010000067.1, on the reverse strand, counting down.
CGGCCAAGACCCGCACCAGTCCTTTTTGGGGTGGGTCCTTAAAGGTTTGGCGCCGCCGACCCGTTGATCCGAGTGTGATCGCGATCCGGTCCGATGGGAGGGTGTCGATGGCCAAGCGTGGCCGCGCTGAGGTGGACCAGGAGGTGGGCGAGTGGGTGGTGGAGTACGGCGATCGCGTGGTGCACTTCGCGTGGGCCCTGGTACGAGATCCGGAGGAGGCCCAGGAGGCGTTCCTGCGGTTGTACCGCTGGCGTGTGGGCCCCGGCGCCTCCCGACCCATGACCCCGGCGCTGTTGTACCGCATTGCCCAGCGTGTGGCCCTCGACCGGCTTCGCCGGCGGCCGACGCATCCGCTGCCTGGAAACTGGGCCGGGGAGCCGGTCGCGCCGTGGGACGCTGGCGTGGATGTCCGGATCGATGTGCGGATGGTGCTGGCGGAGCTGGCGTGGGCAGATCGCGCGGCCCTTTGGCTGTTCTACTTTGATGGATGGACCACGGACGACATCGCGCGCCTGCTTGGCGTAACGCGCAAACGTGCGGGGGCGGCTGTTTCGGGCGCGCCAGCGCTTCATGAAGATTTGGACGGCCCGCGATGGGGCGGAGGGGAGCTCGCCCGAAGGCGTGGGCCGGTGTGACGCCCCTGGCGCGCGGGAAGGAGAGCGGCCTAGTGCGTGATCAGCGGAGCGACCGGTCGGGTCCCCTGGGTGGAGACGACGGGTTGCGCGAAGGGGTCCTCGTGGGGCCGCGTCCGCGGATGACGTTTGACCGGGACCGCTGGACGGCGGGGACAGTCGGGCGCGCCGCCGAGCCGCGCCGGCGGGCGCGGCCCCTGTGGATGGCGGGCGCGGCGGCCGTGGCCGCCGTCGCCGTGACGGCACCGGCTTGGCTGCACACCCTGCACGTCCAGGGACCTCGTCAGCCGTCCGTGGTGGCGCCCGTGCCGGCGACGGCGCGGGGACACGTGGGGATCGAGCAGGTGTGGATGACGTCGGCGGCGCACGGCTGGGCGATGGGGGCTCCGGGCGTCATCTGGTCCACGACCGATGGCGGCCGCCGGTGGCAGAATGTGTCGCCGCCGCACGCACCGGCGCCCGGTGCCTTGGTGGTGCGCAGCTTCCGTGATGCCTGGTGGGCCGCGGCCAACCGCCAGGGCGTCCGCATCTACCGCACCCAGAACGCCGGACGGACCTGGGCGTCGACCGAACTGCCGGGACCGGCATTTCCGGCCGGCTGGCGGCTGTCGCAGCACGCCCTGGCGCTGGGGCGACCCGGCACGGCGTACCTGTTGGTAGCGCCCAACTGGTATGGCAAGGCGGGATCGCCGCCGGCGACGCCGGACACGCTCTGGGTCACCCACGACGGGGGCATGAGGTGGACGCGGCGCGTGTTGTCCGGATTCACGGGAGGCGTGGAGGATGCGGGCCGCCTCTACCCGGGGCCGGGGGGGACGCTCCTGCTGGAAAGCGCCGGCCACCACCAGGTGTGGCGGTCCTCCGACGGCGGCCGGCACTGGACGGCGGTGCGAGTCCGCGGTGCCGGTGCGGGCGCGCGGCTGGTGGGGCATCCCATGTTTTTCGGCGAGGGAGCTGGGGCGTCGGGGCTGTGGCTTGCGGCAACGGGCGCCCCAGGGGCTCCCGTATCGCAGGACACGACCGATGTCCTGGTGAGCTCCACCGGCGGCGCGTCGTGGATATCCACCATGACGGTTCAAGGCTTCAGCCCCGTCCTGGCGGCGCTGTCACCCACCAGTTGGGCCGGCGTGGCCAACGATCCCGCCCGCAGCGGCACCACCGGACCGGCGGGCCAGTACTTTGACTCTGGAACCCATCAGGGGGCCATCGCCCAGTGGTCCGAGACGCTGGTTCCGCACCTCCCGTCCGCGGCGCGCATTCAGCAGCTGGACTTTTTGGACCGCCAGAACCAGTGGGTGCTGGTGGATGTGGGCGGAACGAATGAACTGTGGGCGTCGACGGATGGCGGCCGCACGTGGTCCGACGTGTCATCCGGCACCAACCCGCAAGCCCCCTGACCCAGGCCGTGGGTGGCCCGATGCTGGGCCACCCATGCGAGAAGCGCGTCAGCGAACGGCGGTGGGGACGAAAAGGTCCACCAGCCCAATGATCAGGGCGGCAATGAGTGCCGCCACCACGGTCACATGCATGGTGGGAATCACAAACTGCACCATCCAGATGACGACGGCAGACACCAAAAATCCCACGATTCCGCGGCCGTAGGGCGACACGCCGCGTCCGAACAGCGTTTCCAGCAGATATCCCACGACGCTGATGACGATGGCGGCTAAGAGCGCGTCCCAGAACGTCAGATGTGAAAAGCCTGGCACCACATAGCCCAACAGCATGAGCACGAGTGCCGCCACGATGAAGCGAACGATGGCTCCGACCCATCCCATGTGTCCATCGCCCCCTTCAGTTCGCCTGGTGCGTCTGGTGCCGCCGCATCGCTTCGGGCGGCGCCGAGGCGCTCGGCCGTAGTGTGGCGTGGTTCCGCGCTTTCATACGAGAGGCGGTCGTCTAACACGGCCGTGCGACGGGCACGCTATGGCGGGATGCCGTGCCGCATCGCAAGACGATTCCAGCTGACAACACCGAAATCTGAGGAGGTGCACGGGCACCATGGCCAATCAAGGAAACGGAGTGCCGCGGTCGTTCCAAGATCTGAAGGCGCGTGCTGCCGCCAAGATTCAGCGGGGCGACCAGGATGTCCACAACGACATCATCGAGATGGGAGACGCCATGCTCCAGGCGGGCGTGGAGCCCCAGACCCATCAGGACCACGTGGCCAAGTCGGTCTGGCAGTCCAGCCAGCCACACGAAAAGCGCATGCTGGCGGATTTGGTGGCCCGCATGGCGAAGGCGGAAGCGGATACGACCAACGCCGCGGACCCGGATGCCCTCGGCTAAATCTGGGCTGCGCTGGATTTCGGAGGACGGTTTGCCGGCAACGGCGGCCGTCTCTCCTTGTGTGCGGGGCCCGAGCCGCCTATAATACCGTCAGGTCCTGCAGTGTGCGTGCGCGTTGTGGTATGTTTTGAGCCAACACCATGACATAGGGAACCGGATCCTTGAGCAGGTAGCCGGCACGCCCCCCCGAGAGGGTTAGGGGACGTCGAAAATTTGCGGGAGGTTCCCACCTGCTTGCGAGCAGGTTCAAAACGCCAAGAGTCACACGGCATCGCGGGGCATCGGCGGGGGCGCCCCCGCCGTTTTTCATGCAGTTCTGGTGGGACCGGCCGTCGGAGCCGGGGTGTGCCGGCGCACAGTGGCCGTGGGGTGGGCTTCGGCGGGGGGTCCCGCCAACGCGGCGTCCCGGTGCACCCAGACCGCTTGGAGGATGCTGTCGCCGGCGTGCCAGCGGTGCAGCCGCTCGGAGCGAAACGCCACGGAGTCACCCGCATCCAAGACATAGGTGTGGTCGTCGGTGAACGCCAGGTGCAATCGTCCGCTCACGACCCAGATGAACTCTTCGCCAGGATGCCCGTGAAACGCGTCAACGCCCGCGCCGGCATCGGCCGTCACCAGCATCGGCCGGAGGTGCACGTCCCCCTGGGCCAGGCCCGCCAGCACAACGCCGTGGCCGCTGGTCAGCAGGACCGGCCGATCGCTGGCGCGAACCAGGGCGGGGTCCGAACCGGCAGCGCCGCGCACCAGATCGATGAGGGCGATGCCGTACAGAGTGGCCAGCGCCTGCAGGCTCACGAGGGTGCCGTTCGATCGACCAGCCTCTAGCGCGGCCAGGTGGGGCTCGCTCATGGCGACGCGGTGGGCGGCGGCACTGCGGGACCAGCCGCGCGCCTCGCGCAGGGTCTGCAGCGTGGCACCCAGCTCAGAGCGCCGGTGAGCCGGTGGCTCGTCCAGCTCCCCCAGAAACGTAGCCGCGGCCGCGATCCGCGTCCCGCGCCCCAGCATCTGTTTGATCAGTTTGAGCCGCACCAGGTGCGGCGTAAGAAAATAGCGGTCGCCCGCTCCATCGCGCGGCGGGTGGATCAATCCATGCCGCTCCCACTTTCGAATGGTCTGCGGCGACACGCCCACCACGTCTGCCGCCTGCTGGATCTTAAGCCGCATGGCGCCCCCTTCTCCCTTCCCGGCCGTGGCCGCGCCGCGGGACGTGCGAGGTCCCTCCACCGGTTCGCCATGGGCGGTGGGATTCCTGCCGTCCGCCGGCGCGGGGCACGACCCGCGCTAACCCCCGGGATGGTATGCTGGCCATGCCCGAGTCTCCGCGGGCGCACTGACTCCCGAGGAGGGGCTTTCACATGATTGATTTGCGGAGCGATACCGTTACCCAGCCCACCGCGGCCATGCGTCGCGTGATGGCGGAAGCGGAGGTGGGTGACGACGGCTACGGAGAAGATCCCACCGTCAACCGGCTGGAATCGGAAGCCGCCCGGCTTCTGAAAAAACCCGCCGCGCTGTACGTGCCCACCGCGACCATGGCCAATCAACTGGCGGTGCTGAGCCACACGGAGCGGGGCGACGAAATCTTTTTGGACGAAGACGCCCATATTTATTATTACGAGGCGGGTGCGCCCGCGATGCTGGCGGGCGTCACGTGTCATTTGCTGCCGCACACGTCCGGCGTGATCGACCCCCAGGTGTTGGAGGCGGCCATTCGGCCGGCCAACGTGCACCACCCGCGTCCGCGCCTCCTGGTGGTAGAAGACACCCACAATCGCTCCGGCGGGGCGGCCGTGCCCGGGTCCATGCTGGCGCCGGCCGCCGCCGTGGCGCGCCAGCATGACTTGGCCGTGCACATGGACGGGGCCCGGCTGTTCAACGCCGCCGTCGCGCTCTCTATTGCCCCCGGTGATCTCGCGGCGGACATGGATAGCGTGACACTCTGCCTGTCAAAAGGCCTAGGGGCGCCTCTGGGCGCCCTGCTGGTGGGCTCCGCGGCGTTCATCGACCGCGCGCGCCGCTATCGCAAACAGCTGGGCGGTGCCATGCGACAGGCCGGCATCGTGGCCGCCGCGGGCTTGTACGGTTTGGAGTATCACGTCCAGCGGCTTTCCGGGGACCACCAGCGTGCGCAGGCTTTGGCAGCCGAACTTTCGCAGCTGCCTGGATTTCGCGTGGTGCTCCCGCCGGTGCCTACCAACATGGTGATGGTGGACGTGCTGGGCCCCGTCGACCGGTTGCTGCGCGACGCGCAGGCCGCCGGCATTCGGCTGGGGACGGTCGGTCCCCAGCGCCTGCGGCTCGTGACGCATCTGGACATCGGGGATGCGGACGTGGAAGTGGTGGCCGCGTTTTTCCGCCGGGCGGCGGCGCAGGGCTGAGGACGTCGTGGACCTGTTCAGCGCGTCGGGCGAACACGATCGAGCGGCGGCGGCTCCGTTGCCCGAACGCCTGCGCCCGGAGCGTTTGGCGGACGTCCTGGGGCAACCGCGCCTCGCCGGACCGGACGGCATTCTCGCACGCATGGTCGCCGCGCGGCGGGTGCGGTCCTTGGTGCTGTTTGGCCCCCCGGGGTCGGGCAAAACCAGCTTAGCGCGCGCCCTGGCGCAGGAGGCTAGCCTGGCCTACGTGCCGTTGTCGGCGGTGGAGAGTGGCGTGGCGGACGTGCGCCGGCTGGTGGAGGCCGCGCGCCAGCGCTGGGCGCTCGAGGGGCGCGGCACCCTGGTGTTTTTGGACGAAATTCACCGATTCAACCGGGCTCAACAGGACGTGCTGCTGCCCCATGTGGAGGACGGCACCGTGGTACTGGTGGGAGCCACGGCGGAAAATCCGTGGGTGAGTCTGAATCCGGCGCTGCTGTCCCGTTGTCTCGCGCTGGAGCTTGCTCCTTTGGGCAGGGAGGACGTTCAGCGCGTGCTGGAACGCGCCATGGGGCGGCGCGACGAGTGGCTGCCCGGGGCCGCGGCCACGCCCCGAGCCCTGGCCCAAATTGCCGACCGGGCGGGGGGTGACGCCCGGCTGGCGCTGACGCTGCTGGAGTGGGCCTGCCTGGCGCTGCCGGAGGGATTGGACGTGGGGCCGGCGCTGGATGCGTTGTGGGGCGAGGTGCCCCACTACCACGACCGGGGCGGCGACCGCCACTATGACCGGGCCTCGGCGCTGATCAAAAGCGTGCGGGGGTCCGATCCAGACGCAGCACTGTTTTGGTTTGGTCAGTTGCTGGCGGGTGGGGAAGATCCTCGCTTTATCTCGCGCCGCCTGATGGTCTTGGCTGCGGAGGACGTGGGACTCGCAGACCCCCAGGCGCTGGTGATCGCCACCGCCGCGCATCACGCGTTGGAGGCCGTGGGGCTTCCGGAGGGGCGGCTGCCGCTGGCGGAAGCCCTGATTTATTTGGCCCTGGCCCCCAAATCGGCCAGTGTGGTGTCGGCGCTGGCGGCGGTGGACCAAGCTGTAGCGCAGCACGGGGATGCCCCGGTGCCGGACGCGCTCCGCGACGTGAGTTACCGCCCGGATGTGCGGGAGCGCCCAGGACGGACCGGGTACCAATATCCTCACGACGCGCCGGGCCACTTTCTGCCCACCGCCCACCTGCCTCCGGCCGTCGGGGGGACGCCGTTCTACGTGCCGTCGGACCAGGGGGTCGAGCCGTCCGTGAGCCGCCGGCTGGCGGAGTGGACTCGGGCACGACGGGAGGCGGGTGCCCGGCCGCCCACCCCCTGAAGGGCGCGGGTGTGTGGCACCGTGAATGGAACCCACTCACGTGGCCACACTATCCTCGAGGGGGTGGCGGATGGGTCGGGGATTCAAGGTGCGCCCTGCAAATGGCTTGAAGCGTCATCCCGCCCAGACTCTGGCCACCTATCGAACGGGCACGTGGGCATGGGTGCTCCACCGCGCGACGGGGCTGCTGATCTTGGCCTATCTATACTTTCACCTGATCGTGCTGTCGTCCGACGTCTGGTTCAAGGGGAGTGCCGACTTTAACCGGGTGGTAGGGGAGCTGACAGCACCACCGTTCATTCTCACGGACCTGTTGCTGTTCGTCCTCGTCCTGTACCACGCCCTCAATGGCATCCGCATCATGCTGTTTGACCTCGGGTACGGGATTGGCCATCAGCGGGAGTGGTTCTGGGGACTGATGGGGGTCGGTGCCCTGCTGATGGTGGCCGCGTCACTTGCGTTGTGGCCCTTGGCGCACCTGTAGCCGTGGCCTCCAGCAGACATCCGGCCGCTACGGGCCAAAGTGGAACCTGGCCCTGGCTGTTGCAGCGCGTGTCAGCCGCCCTGCTCCTGTTTTTTGTCATGGCGCATCTGTGGATCGAGCACTTTATGCACTTGGGGGCGCGCATTACCTACCGCACGGTGCTGGAGCGACTGGTGCACGGGTTCTATGTCTTTGTCGACGCGGGGTTGCTGGGGGTCGTGGTGTTTCACGGATTGAATGGACTCCGCAGCGTGCTGGTGGAAAACACGAACGACCCCGCCGCAGTGCGCGCCGTCACCACCGCCATCTGGGTACTGGGCGTGGCCACGTTTGTTTTTGGCGTGGACGTGCTGTCGCCGTTTCTCTTTGGGCATCCCTGGTTTCGACTGTAAGAACGCGCCTGGATGTGGGGGAAGGGGGGGGACCGTGGGTCGCGACGTGGTGTTTCAGGTGATGCGGTACGATCCCCGACGCGACGTGGAGCCGTATTGGGCGGAGTACGATGTGCCGGTGGACGACGGCGACACCGTGCTCATGAGCCTGATGCGCATTCGCGAGAGCCAGGACGGGTCGCTTGGATTTCGTGCGTCGTGCCGGTCAGGCATCTGCGGGTCCGACGGGATGGTGATCAATGGACGGAGCCGACTGGCGTGCAAGACGCAGGTGGCCCGGGTGGCCCTGAGCGGCCGCGTGGTGCTGGAGCCGCTGCGAAACTTGCGCTACGTGAAAGACTTGGTGGTGGACCAGACGCCGTTTTGGAAAAAATTTCGGCGTGTTGAACCCTACCTCATGCCGGCCGACCGGCCTCCCGCGGAAGAGCGACGGATGGTCATGGCCCAAGCACGGTTTGACCTGCTGTCGAAGGCCTCGGACTGCATCTTCTGCGAGATTTGCTACTCGGAGTGCCCCATAAACGGGATCGACCGAGGCTTCTTGGGGCCCCAGGCCCTCATCAAGGCGTTCCGATTTGAGTTTGACCCGCGCGACGACGGGGCCGCATCCCGTTTTTCGCCGCTCTCCAATGTCGAAGGCGCATGGCGATGCCGCACCACCTTCAACTGCACCGATTCGTGTCCCAAGGGGATTCCCATCACCGAAGGCATTCAGCGCTTGAAGCAGAAGCTCACGGCCGAGACCCTCGCGGGCCTCAAACCGGCGTATCGCAGCCCGACGCCGATCGAGAGTCCTGAGGGGACGTCCTCGTGACCAGCACCGGAAAAATTCCCAAGGTCGACCAAACCACAAGTTACGACGTGCTGGTGGTGGGCGCCGGATTGGCCGGCCTGCGTGCCGCCCTCGCGGTGGATCCCGCGCTTAAGTGTGTGGTGTTGTCCAAGGTGTACCCGGTGCGGTCCCACTCCGTCGCCGCCCAGGGCGGCATTAACGCGGCGCTGGATCCTGAAGACCGGTGGCAGGATCATGCCTACGATACCATCAAGGGGAGTGATTACCTGGCGGACCAGGATGCCGCCGCATTCCTGTGCCAGGACGCCGCGCGCGCGGTGTGCGAAATGGAGCACTGGGGGACGCTTTTCTCGCGGCGTCCGGACGGTCGCATTGCGCAGCGGTCGTTCGGCGGCCAGGGGTATCCGCGAGCGTGCTATGCCGCCGACAAGACCGGGCGGGCCCTGTACCAGACGTTGTTTGAGAGGGCGGTGGCGCAGAGCATCGCCGTGTTTGAAGAATTTTTTGTGGTATCCCTGGTGGTGGCTGAGGGTCGGGTGGCGGGCGTCTTGGCCATCGAAATCGCCTCGGGCCGTCTCGTGGCCATCCCGGCGCGCGCGGTGATTTTCGCGACCGGGGGGGCGGGCATGATGTATGCCCGCACCACCAATCCCTACATCGCGACCGGGGATGGCCTGGCGATCGCTTATCGTGCGGGCGTGCCCTTGAAAGACATGGAGTTCATTCAATTCCACCCGACGACCCTGCCCGGGATGAACGTGCTGATCACCGAAGGCGCCAGGGGCGAAGGGGGATACCTCCTGAACGCCGAGCACGACCGGTTCATGGTCCGCTACGCCCCCAAGCTGATGGAGGTGGCCCCCCGGGACATTGTGTCACGCGCCATCGAGACCGAAATCTTAGAGGGGCGCGGCTTTGCCGACGGGTCGGTGCATCTGGACCTTCGCCATCTGGGTGAGGACCTGATTCGCCATCGGCTGTCGGAGATTTACGACTTTGCCATCACGTATCGGGGCATCAATCCCGTGCACGATCCCATTCCGGTGCAGCCGGGGCAGCACTACATCATGGGCGGCATCGCGACGGGGGTTGAGGGACAAACGACGCTGCCGGGGTTCTATGCCGCGGGGGAGTGTGCCGCGGTCAGCGTCCACGGGGCCAATCGGCTGGGGGCTAACTCCCTGTTGGACACGCTGGTGTTTGGGCGCCAGGCGGGGCTGGCGGCCACACGCTTCTGCCGTGAGGAGTCAAAGGCGCCCCCGATTCCCGAGGCCGGCTGGGAGGAATGGCAGGACCGCCTGGCAACCCTCCGGGCTCGCCGCGCCCCCCTGCGCTACGGGCCAATTCGGGCTCGGCTCCGCACGACGATGACCGAGAATGTGGGCACGTTTCGCGACCGCCGGCGGCTGCAAGCCGCCCGCGGGGTGTTGGCGGCCCTGCGGGACGCTTACCAGCACGCCGGGGTGATGGACGGCGGCGAGGTGTTCAACTATGACCTGTTGGCCTTTTTGGAAACGGGATTTCTGCTGGACCTGGCGTCCACGGTGGTGGAAGGGGCGCTGGTGCGCGAGGAGAGTCGCGGCGCCCACTGGCGGAACGACTTTCCCGCCCGCAACGATGATCAGTTCCTAAAGCACTTTTTGTACACGTGGAGCGCCGACGGTCCCGTCGTGGGCGAAGCGCCGGTGGCTATTACCCACTATGCTCCCAAACCCCGAACTTATTGACCGTCGATGCGGCCTGCCCGGGCCGGGCGATTGACCGTCTCGCGCGGTCGTGATAACCTGACATGACAGCTTCTTTTGGCAGGCAGGCGGCCGCGCGGATGAAGAGGTGACGGGATGCTCAGAATTTCGAGCCGCGGCCGGTACGGGGTCAAGGCCGTATTTGAGTTGGCGCGCCACTACGGGCAGGCTCCGGTGCCGCTGGCGGCGCTGGCTCGCACGCAAGGGGTGTCGGAACCGTATCTGGAGCAGTTGATGCCTGCCTTGAAGCGGGCCGGTCTGGTGCAGGCGGCGCGCGGTGCCCAGGGGGGATACCGCTTGTCGCGGCCCCCGGCGGGAGTCACGGTGGGCGACGTGGTGCGAGCGCTGGAAGGACCTATCCATCTGACCATGTGCACCTCGGACGACGCCGAGGACTGCCCAGCGCTTTTGGAGTGCATTGGCCCGGACGTCTGGTCGCGTGTGCAGGAAGTGCTGGTGGCCGCCATGGACGGGATGACGTTTGACGAATTGCTGTACCGCCAACGGAGCGCGGGAATTCCCTGGCAGGAGCCGGTGGCAGAGAAAGTGGGGGGAGGACCATGAAGCGCGGCCGCGTGGCGGTGGGCATGAGCGGCGGCGTCGACTCTTCGGCGGCCGCCGCTTTGTTGTTGGATCAGGGGTACGACGTCGTTGGCGTCACGATGCGCCATCTGCCGCCGGAGGCGGCTAACAGTTGCTGTTCGCTGGAAGCCCTGGTGGACGCCCGCCGCGTGGCCAAGAAGCTGGGCATTGAGCACCACGTCGTGGATGTGGAGGCCGCCTTCACCGCGAACGTGATTCGGCCGTTCGAGGAAGCATACCTGGCGGGCCAAACGCCCAACCCCTGTGCGGCCTGCAACCGCCATATCAAATTCGGGGCACTGTGGCAGTGGGCGGCAGCGGCAGGAGCCGACCACGTCGCGACCGGGCACTTTGCCCGGGTTGTACGCGCGCCCGACCACTGGGAACTGTGGCGGGGAGCCGATGTCAGCAAGGACCAGAGCTACATTCTCTACGCGCTGGGTCAGGCGGACCTGGCACATATCCTGTTTCCGCTGGGCGCGTGGACGAAGGCCGAGGTGCGAGCCTACGCTGAGGAGCACGGGCTGGCGACGGCCAGAAAGGCGGAGAGCCAGGAGCTCTGTTTCGTGGCGAAAAACGACTATCGCACCTACCTGGGCGATCACCGGCCCGACGCCCGGGCTGTCGGGGACATTGTGGATACCCGGGGTCAGCGGCTCGGTCAGCATCCCGGGGTGGCCTTTTTCACCGTGGGCCAGCGGCGCGGCCTGGGCGTGCAGGCCGCCACCCCGCTGTATGTGGTGGGCGTCGACGCGGCCGCCAATCGGGTGGTGGTGGGCACTCACGATGAGGTGCTGGCGCGTGGCGCGGCCATCACGGCGGTGCACTACCTCGATGGCCGGGTGCCCCGCGCAGAGGTCATGGGCCGCGTTCGAGTGCGGGCTCACGCGACCGATTCCCCGGCGGTATGGCGGCCGGTGGGGACGGACCGTGCCACGGTGGAATTTTCGGAGCCGGAGTGGGCGGTCACGCCGGGCCAGGTCGCGGTGCTTTACGACGGGCCGCGCCTAGTGGCCGGGGGGCGCATTGACCGGATCATTCCAAGACACGCGGGCAGTACCTAGGGGCGCGGCCTGAACCCTGGGGCACGGTGGCGGCGTTATGGTTTGTGTGGGAGGCGCCATGGGTGGACCGTCTCGGCGTCGTGTCCCGGTGCCGCCGGTGGGACGGGTCTGGCTGCCGAGACCGGCGTGGCGCCGGCCCGCAGGCGGTGGGCACGTATTGGGGCGGTTGAAGGACGTCGCGTTCGGTCCGGCGACCGGATCGGTGTCGCAGTGGTGGTTGTCGCGCGCGTGGTTGGCGGATGGGTTGGATGGCATGGTTTCGGTCCCGGCGTCGGCGGTGTCGCAGGACGGCAGCGGTATAAGCTGGATGTCAACAGGAGATGCTGTCCGCTGACGGGGAACCGTCGGGGGGGATGCTTGCATGGCGATGATGCCGGATGTGTTGTGCCCGGGGTGCCGGGGCAAAAACGTAGGCAAAGTGGGGACCGGGCAATTTTACTGCTGGGATTGCTACATCGAGTTTCAGGTGTCCGCACGGGGCACACGGCTGTACCGGGTCGAATCCGACGGGGAACTGTCGCGGATTGAGCGGCTAGAGGGCCTGGGCCACGAGGTGGTCTCATGAAAGGCTACGTGCGGGGGTTGTTGGCGGGCGCGGTGCTGGGGGCCGTCGCGTGGAACGTGGTGCGCCGCCGCATGGCCCCCCGACGGCTGGCAGCCCGGCTGGCCTGGCGTGCGGGCCGCCGGCTCGCGCCGGAGGCGGTGCGACTCACGCGCCACGGGGGGCGCCGCCTTCTGCGCATCGCCCGCCGCATCAGATAGAGGGCTTCGGTGAGGCCGCCTGAACCGCCCTCCGTCGGCGGGGGCACCGTGCCCCCGAGTTGTGTGGGCTCCCGGAGCGTCCGCTTCGGAGCGGTCGGGTTTCTGGCCGCGCTGGTGCTTGGGGGCACGCTCAGCCGGTGGTGGGCGGGCGTTGCTGCCACTCAGCTTTGCGGTCGTGCTGGCCTAGGTGCTGGCGCCTTTCGTGACGTGGTTGGAGCACCGTCACATTGATCGCGTGGGGGACGTGCTGGTCAGTTGCCCCCTGCTGGGCATGTTGACCGCGGGGGCGGTGTACCTCATCCCTCTGACCGCGCGGCAGGCCGGCACGTTGGTGCGGATGTCGGCCCTGGCGGCCGAAGCCCAGGTCACCTGGGATCGCTACCTGGCGCTGTTTCATCAGCCCCCCTGCCAGCCCCCCTCCGCGGATCTTGACCA
>JAJZWS010000132.1 GCA_021846565.1 Bacillota bacterium | reverse complement strand
GTGAACGCGGCCCCGCTCCCCAATCGCCCGGTTCGCCGGCGGAGCGAGGGCGTCGCCGGTGCGTGGGCGAGCCGCGACACGGATGGGAAGGGACTGAACCGGCTCGGTACCCTGTTGGATCAGAACGAGTTTGAGGAAAATAGTCCGCACTCATCCAAACGGAGGGCGCGGGGCGTGGCATGATACGCCATGAATCGCGCGGGGGCTGTGGTGAGGGACGCGCCGGTCTCAGTGGTGGTGCCGGTTCCCGCTCACGTGCCCGATGGCCTTGGCCGCTGGATGGCGCCCTCGGCTGAGGCCGGGGCACGGCATCCGGGATCGACGGATTCCCGCCGGCAGCAGGGCAGGACCGATAGGAACGGAGTTTTCGCAGTGCAAGACACGAGAAGGCGCAAAGTCTTGACCGGCCTTACCATGGCCTCATCGTTGGCGTGGATGTCCATTTTGCCCGCCACGGCGGTGTTGCCCAAAGTGCCCCGACAGGCACCCCGGGCTCGGTAACGCTCAGTGGCCCCATTCATCCGACGAGTGGCCGGCGCAATCCACGAGCGTCGTGACGGCGGCCCCTGAAACGCGGAATCTCAACCAGTTCGGGGACTTGGCCGCGGCTTTAGGGTCACTCATCGAGTCTGCTTCGTTGCTGAATGACTTCGCAACCCTCTCGGCGGGCACGGCCGAGAAGAAGGGGCCGCCATGGACCGCGGTCCGCACGAGGTCGCGTGCGGACCGCCAGCCCTCCTGGTCCTTGGCCACGACGGGATGGTGGTCCCAGGCCAGCCACTGGAGAAGTGGCATGGCAGGGTGTGTCACGATCTGCCATAGAACCTTGGGGTGCCGCCTGACTTCTTGAGATGGTCGCACGGCCCACCGATTGTTAGGCCAACTCCGCTTGCCAAGAGCGGGCGCCTCGGTAGACTGGAAGCGGGTTGGATGGTAAAGCTGGTCTCTGGGGCGGCCCGGGCTTCCGGGGCGGGTGGTGCACGCCGGTGGCCGAGAAGGCAGGCGGTGGGGTCCTTTTGCATGGGTGTGCACGGGGGAGGATGGCCATGACACCGGAAGCGCGACCCTCGCCAGCGTTTCGCCTGTTGGACCTGACAGCACTGGTGGCGCACCAGGACTTCTTTGATATGGCCCGGCGGTACCCGCCGGAGCTGGCCTGGCCGCTCTTGGAAGCTGCCAACCGGTACGACTGGCAGGGGTCGGCGGATTCGGGAAATGGGGCCGCTCGCTATCTGAAGGATGTGGCCGCCCGGAGCTTCGGTCCCAACGTGCGCGCACAGCAAGCCTGGATCGAGTACATGACCGGCCTTATGGTGGACGCGGCGCTGTTTGCGCTGTGGCAGGAACCGTGGCACGTCGTTCAGCGCGCGGTCGCTGTGGAGGGCCAAGCGGTGCTGGACCGGGTGCGCCGGGAGTTTGGATCCATGGTGGCCGTGTCCCCCCACTGGGACGCCTACTTGGCCCTGCCGATGTGTTTATTGGCCAACGACTGGCGCGTGACGTGCGAGACGGAGCCGGAGGCGGCCCACGCGTGGATGACGCTGGCCGAGCGCTATGTGCCGTCGGCCGAGCGGCTCCGCGTGGTGGGCGTGACACCTGGGGGCGGCCTCACCGACCGCCTAATCCAAGACGCGCGCGACGGTTGGAGCATCTTCATCACGCCGGACTACAACTTGGGGGAGCGCGGGTCGCCACCCGTGACCATGCCGTTTGTGGGCGGGCGCCTGGCGGCCACTACGGGGCCGGCACGCGTAGCGCTTTCGGCCGAGGTGCCGCTCATCGGGATGACGCTCGCACGCGTGGGACCGCTCGCCTATCGCTGGGAGGTGGCCGAGCCGCTATATTGGCCCGGCCCCTCCGCGGGGGACGTCCAGGCTCTCACCGAGCGGCTGTACGGATACCTCGCGGCCGAGGTGGCCAAGAACCCCACCCGGTGGTGGGGGTGGATCCAATCAGGACGGGCCGGGGTACCGTCATGACGCCTGAGCGGAACAATTTGACCGGCCTGCCGATGGTCCTGGCCCATCTGCCCTTTTATGATGTGTTGCGCCGGTATCCTCCCGAGGTGACGGTGCCCTTCCTGCGGAGGGCCTGCTGGTATGACGATGAAGCGAGCGGCCAGGCGCAGCGGCTCCAGGCGGTGGCGGCCCGGGTGTTCAACGACCTGCCGCCCCCGGAGCGGGACCGGCAGCAAAACCGCCTGGTCGCGTATCTGTCCACGCGCATGGTGGACGTGCTGTTCGTGCACCTGTACCAGGGCTACGCGGGCTTCCTGGATCGCCATGTGGTGGTGGAGGGGCGGGACCGTTGGGAGCGCGTGAAGCGGCAGTACGGGCGCGCCGTGCTGGTGTCGCCCCACTGGGGTCCGTACCTGGCCGGTCCGGCCGTGCTGCGCGCCCTGGGCGAATCCCTCGCTATCCCGATCGACGCGCACCTAGTGGCGGGGTGGCAGGCGCTGGCTCAGCACTTGGGTGAAGACCTCGCGCGCACGCGCTATGTGGGCCTCCCCGGAGAACCGGCCACGCCTCGGCTGGCGGCCGCGCTGGCCGACGGGTTTTCGTTGTTTGTGACGCCCGACTACAACCTGGGCCAGGGCAGCGGGGTGACGGTGCCGTTCTTGGGCCGAGAGCTGCCTGCCACCACCGGGCCCGCCCGCTTGGCGATCGCGGGCGAGGTGCCTCTAGTCCCGGTCTATCTCATGGCCACGACTCCGCTCACGTATCGCCTCATATTTAGCGACCCGCTGTACGAGCCGGGCGACTCCAGCGTGACTGTGGCGTCTCTGACCGAGA
>JAJZWS010000131.1 GCA_021846565.1 Bacillota bacterium | reverse complement strand
TTCGCAGGCCGCGCCGGGATTGGGCTGCGGGGCCCCCGGGGCGAAACATTCCTCCACCAAGGGTTGGCAGGGGGCGGGACTCTGGTCCCCGATCGCCGAAATACCGCGTATAGGCTTGACAAACGCAATCACCGCCCGAGACTCGGACGACTGGTAGTCACGACCAGATCCCTGAGTGATGGAGGCGATCGTTTGCTGCGCGACCCTGTGGATCATCGCACCTATTGTGCCACCCTCCCGTCCCTCGATCCCGCCGTCTGGGGGGATCTCGTCGCCTGGTGTCGCCGCGCCGATTTCGAGCCCCTCCGGCCGGCCCGTCCACATAGCGAGCGATGGCCGCGGCAGACCAACACGCCTGACCCAGCCCCGTCCTCGTGTGGCGCGGCCTCTCTCACCCATTTGGATCGGTGCATACCCTCCTGTCCCCCTCAGGAACTCCTCAGTCGGGATCCCTATGCCACCGGTGGTAACCGGCGGCATCGCCTCTAGTGGATGCGGCGGTGTCGTGCCGTCATGCCATCATGCAATCTACTGGGACACTTCTGCGACCACAATTTGCCCGTCGCCGTTCATGACCCAAAAGCGGTTGGCGCTGACGATAATGGGCATGGCCGGGCCTCCGGGCGGGAGCGGGATCCGCCGCGTCAGCGCGCGCCCGCTGGGCCACGCATATCCCTGCGCCCCCGCTGAGGCGCCGCCCACCACCCAAACGATGTGATCCAACACCACGGCGCCCACGGCAAAGCGCGTGCCGACAGGCCCAACAGCCCGTGGGGCGCCGACCGGCACCAACCAGGTGCCTCCGTCGGATTTGTTGGCAATGGTCACCACCGCCCCTCCTGGAGCGCAGGCCAGCGCGGACGAGCCACCGCCCTTTATGTGCCAGTGCTTGGTCTCGCTGCCGGACAGGCTGATCTGCGTGAGTGTAGTGGACGACAGGCCGCTACCCGTCAACGCGTAGAGATACTGCCGGCATCCCACGACAACGGGATCCATCCCGTTGGACAGCGCCGGCCCGCCCGACAGGGTGGCGATCTGTTTGGTCTGCCCGTTGGCCAGAGCGTAAAGCTGCGCAGAGCCCCCGCCGGCGACTCCCGTAAGGACAAAGACCCGTCCGCCGTCGCTGACTACGCCTACCGGATTGGTCACGCGGTAGCGCTGCAGGATCTGACCGCCCGGAAGCTGAATCTGGACCACCATGTTGGCGTCAGCCGTGGGAGTCGTACCGTCGCCCAGCCCGCTCGCCACCCAGGCGACGTCCCCCTGCACGGACACACTCACCGGATCCCCGCCCACCGGCGCCACGACGGTGGCCATGCCGGTATGAATGTTCAGGCGCTCCAGGTGTCCTACCTCCGGCAACACGGTTGGGAGGCCCGGGGTCGTGAGCCAGACCGCGCCTTCGGCGGCGCCCCAGGGCCCCGGTCCTTCCGGCAGCTTCAGCGTATGCACTACACGCACAACCACTCGGGGCGTGTGCTGCGGTGCCGGTACACTAGCAGGCCGCCCAATGCCAGACGTGCAACCCGTCAGCAGCACCACCCCCACGGCGACGCATCCGAGGGACCAGCCCCTCATTGGGCAGTGCCTCGGCAGCACCGGGGATTCGACCTACGGGACATACGTGTCCGTCGCGACATCGAACTGAAGAGCCTGGCCCGACGTCGTGTCCAGGGACACCATCACCCCGTGCCACGCCACTACTTTCAGAGCCGCCGAGGACCCTCCGGGTGCCCGAAAGTACCCCATGGGCGTGAATGTGAACTGCCCGTTGGCTGCGCGCCCCTCACGCTCCACGTAGAGAGCCCCTTGGGGCGTCGGGCTCTGGAGCTGGCCGGCGTACACCAAAACCCACGTCTGTCCGGACAACGGCCCCATCCAGAAATTGCGGCTCTGAAACACCATCGGGGCGAAGGGACCCTGTTGCATGTCGATAATCCCCGCCGTGCGCTTCGGCGCCGGGGTGGCAGGGATGGCCGCACGCACTGTCTTCGGATTCTCTTTCGGCGTCCGATGGAACCGGGCCTGTAGCAGACGCGCGTGTTCCCGGGCAATCAAGGCTGCCTTGGTGGAAGGCGTCCCGACCCCCAGATCCCCTGGAATGGCAACGGCGGGCGTGTGAACGCCATGGGCCACCACGTTAAACGACTCGAGGAACGCTGCGCTGGCCACCAACACCCCGGCGCCGGCCAACGCGAGCCACCAACGGCTACGTACCATCATGCACCTCCAGTGAACGAGGCATGTTGCTGTTCAGCACCGAGTACTGGGAAAGATCGCCGTTCAGATACGTCCAGGCCGCACTCGAAGTCAAGGTCGATCCGTTCAAGTCGTTTTCGTCCAGCGGCCCCTCGAAATTGATAACGCCCTGCGGCCCAGAATAGTAACCGTAGAGACTGATCTGGGTCCACTGCTCCGCGTTGACGGCGTAGTAGATTTCTGGGCTTGCCTCGGCGGGCGTCGCGCCCCACGCTGCGTAATACACATCGCTGGTGGTCCACCCGTTGCTGCAACTTCCGTTCGCGTGAGAGGTCGAGGAGCAGCCGTCTGCCGACCCGTAGTCTAGTGGCCCCTGAAAAAAGCGAGGAGTGGAGATCCCGGAAAGCCGCATGAATAAAGGGATTTCCGGCCCTGATGTCGAATGAAAGGAGTGACAAACCACCACCATTCGAAGGGGGGAAATCCCGGGATCAGGATTCGTCCCGGACGGCCCGAATTCCTGCCGGGAACTGCCGATGTATCGTGCCGACCGTGCCCCGCAACTCACGTTCTTGGAAACGTTCCTCGCGGCCGAGATGG
>JAJZWS010000066.1 GCA_021846565.1 Bacillota bacterium | reverse complement strand
CAGGCTCTGGCCCGACACGCCCCCGGCGCTGCCCACGGCCGTCGTGAGATTGCCGGCAACCAGAGACACCGAGCCGCCGGCGTCAGCCGTCGGCACGCTGAACGCCACCGTCGCCTGGCCGTCGGTGACGGTGGCCGAGCTGGCGATGCGGCTCTCCCCGTGCGGCACGTGCAGCCCGCCCGTGTTGCTTATTCCGAGCATTCCGCTGAAGTTCGCCACCCGGTCGCCATGGCGGTCCTCCACCGTGTAGGTGACCGAGCCCGTGGCCTGGCCATCCGCCACGACGGTTTGGGTGGAGGGACTCACGACCACTTGGGCGGCCGTCCCGTAAGCCACCTGGCTGCCCACGTTGCTCTCCAGGGCGCCATGCGGATTGTTGGCGGCCAAGGGGCTTTTCACATACGCCACGTACCTGTACGTGCCCGACTGACCCGCCGTGAACGTGAACGTGCGGCTGCTCTGGTAGGAGCCGCTCTGGGTCCACGTGCCGTCGGGCGCTTGGTACCAGAACTGATACAGAGCCCCGAAGATGCCGGTCGCGGTGGCGGTCAGCGCGACCGACTGGCCCTTGGCCACCTCACCGCTGGCGCTGGATGCGACCGAGACGGTCGACCCGTTGAACACGGCGTCCGGCAGCGTGGTCTGGGCCATGTTCCAATCACCCGCCGCCACCTGCGCCTGGTCCATTACCTCCACGGCCACGAGGTAGTCTCCGGCCGACGGGGTGGACAGGGTAAACGTATGGTTCGTCGAATAGTTCTGCATGTCCGTCCACTGTCCCGTGGGCGACTCCACCCAAAACTGATACTCCGGGGTGCCGCCGGGGTCGGTCGCGCTTGCGGTGAACGTGGCGCGGCCGTTCGTGGGATGAATGGGGCCACTGAGCGTCACCGAGCCCGGGGTGACCGTCGGGGCGCTCTGGGCAAACACCGCCGTCGCGGGCAAAATCGACATCCACGCCAGGGACGACGCCATCGTGAGGCCGGTGAGCACTTTGTGGTTCCGAGGCGATGCCATGGGAATCAGACCTCCTTCGTGACATTTTGTGCCATGCCGAGACACACCGCACCCTGACAAGGGGGTGGGTTCCGGATGCATTGGTTGGATGGGAATCCATCTCAACGATCCGGGTTTCGCCCCGCTCGTCGAAATTCCTGCTGCTTCGCCCCGGCCACGCGCGTTGGGCGGCGACGCGGGCCCGGGCCGTGCTGATGGCCCAACCTGCTATAATGCGGGGCGACACAGGCGACAGGGGGGCCCCGCATGCCGGATACCGCGGTGATCTTGGGAGGCGCCGGATTCATCGCCAGCCATCTGGTGGACCGGCTGGTGGCCGAAGGCCAAAACGTGGTCGTGCTGGACAACTTCTGCACCGGGTCCCGCGCGAACCTCGCGGACCATCTGGCGCACCCGGACCGGGTGCGCATTATCCAGCAGGACGTGAGCGAGCCGTTCACCGCCGAAAGCCTCGGGATTGCCGACGCGGCGACTGTGTATCAGATGGCGTCACCCGCCAGCCCGGTTCACTATCGGCGGCTCTCCCTGGAAACGCTGACCGCAAACGCCTTGGGCGCCCTTGGGGGGCTCACCCTGGCCCAGGCACTGCACGCCCGCTTTGTGCTGGCCTCCACGTCCGAAGTTTACGGCGACCCAGAGATTTCTCCCCAACCGGAAACCTACTGGGGACGCGTCAACCCCATCGGAGAGCGCGCCTGCTACGACGAGGGCAAGCGCTTTGCCGAAGCCCTCACCATGGAGTGGCATCGGCGCCACCAGTTGGATGTGCGCATCCTTCGCTTCTTCAATTGCTATGGCCCTCGCATGCAAACCGAGGACGGGCGCGTCGTCCCGAATTTTATCTCGCAGGCGCTGGCGGGCGAGCCGCTCACGGTTTACGGGGATGGGCATCAGACGCGCAGCTTCTGCTACGTCTCGGACGAAGTGGACGCCATTTATCGCGCGGCCACGCTACCGAACTTGGGGGGGATGGTCTTCAATATCGGCAACCCCGAAGAGCACACGATTCTTGAGTTTGCTCAGATCGTGGCGGAAGTCGCGGGCGTGGCGCTCACCACCGTGGGCAAGCCGCTCCCCCCGGACGATCCCACCCACCGCCGCCCCGATATTGCGCGTGCGCGCCGTCTCTTGAACTGGGAGCCCGAGGTGTCGCTCCGCGACGGGCTCGCCCGCACCATCGCGGAATTTCGGGCCCGGCCGCCCGCGTGAAACTCGTCGTCACTGGCGGTGCGGGCTTCGTCGGTACGCACGTGGTGCACGCCGCCCGCTCCCGGGGGCACGAGGTGGTGGTGGT
The DNA here is from genome assembly GCA_021846565.1 of Bacillota bacterium. Lineage (GTDB taxonomy): Bacteria > Bacillota > Sulfobacillia > Sulfobacillales > JAIMBI01 > JAJZWV01. The sequence goes on along the minus strand of JAJZWS010000066.1, from coordinate 14,634 downwards.
AGACCGACTGGCGCGTGGAGGCGCGGTGTCGCTGCCGCCGGACGTCACTCTCATCGCGGAGGACGTGCGCCACCCGCGCCGTGTTGCCGTTGCGGTGGGACGGGCCGACGTCGTGATTCATCTGGCGGCCGACGCCTCGGTGCCCCACGGAGAGCGGGCCCCCTTGGCGATGGCGGAAGACAACCTGGCCGGCACCGCCGGAGCCCTCGAGCTGGCGGAGGCGGTGCAGGCGCGCCAGTTCCGCTTCGTCTCGTCCGCCGCGGTCTACGGAAACCCGGGTCCGCACCTGCCCTTGCACGAGGCGGCCCCGCTGGCCCCTTTATCGTTCTACGGGTGGTCGAAGTGGGCGGGCGAAGCGTGGTGCCGCCGCTTTGCCGACACCCGAGGGCTCGCGCTGGTGATTTTCCGCCCCGGCAACATCTATGGCCCGGGTCAGGACAGCAGCGGCGAAGGGGGCGTCGTCGCCCGGTTCGCCGAGCGGCTCGCGGCCGGGGCCCCGCTGGTGCGGGAAGGTTCGGGGGAGCAGGTGCGCGACTACATTCACGTGCGTGACGTCGCGGCAGCGCTGCTGCACCGGCTTGGCGATCCGGTGCCGCCCGTCGGGGACGGCGACGCGTGGCTCTTCAATGTCGGGACCGGCATCGGCGTCACGGTGAATGCGCTAGGGGCGGCGCTGGCGGCTATCGCCCAGCGCCCGCTGGTGTGGGAGCCGGCGCCGCCGCGTCCCGGCGACATTTTTGCCAGCGTATTTGACACCGCCCGGCTCACGGCCTGGGGCTTTTGCCCCACCGTGCCCCTGCCGGAGGGACTCCGGGAAACGTGGGCGGCCCTGGGTGCGCGGTGAACATTCTGTGGCTGAGCGGCACGGACGCCGCCGGAGACATGGGACTGGTGGCCGACGCCATCGCAGCGGTATGGCGCAGCCAAGGCACCGTTTGGTGCACTGGCCTTTGACTGGCGGGCGCCTTTACACCCCGGCCGCGTTTGACGAGCAGCGGCCACCTCTCTCTCCCACGTCCCGCCCGCCCGCCTCGCGCTCCTGGGGGCCATGCGGCGCACACTCTCGGCTTTTGATGCCGTCATGGTGGAACAAGACCTGGACACGGAGTTTCGCGTGCTGGAGGTGCTGGGCACCCGCCGCCGCTGGCTTTTGGCCCGCTGGCCGCTCGGGTCGTACCTGGCGGGGCGCGGCGAGCAGTTGAGCCGCCGGCCCCAGCGGCAGGCCGAGGTGCTCTACCCGCACTTTCACGCCCTCTTCACGCTCGTGACCGGCACCGCCGACGACCTTAGGGCCCAATTCGGGATCCCTCAGCGGCGCCTCATCACGCTGCCGTGGCCTCTGCCCGCCTGGGCCACGCCGACCGGAGCGGCCGAGCCGCTCCCGCGCGTTGTCACGTGGGGCGAGGCCACGGGGTTAAAGGGCATCGAGGTGCTGATAAGGAACTGGCGGCGCTCCGGCAGGAGGACATCCCGGCCTCGCTCGTCATGGTGGGCGGCGGCCCGCGAACCCAAGACGTCACGCGCGTGGCCGACGCGCTCAGGGTGCCGGTCACCGTCGTGCCTTCCTCCCCCACCGCGTTTCGCGAGGTGGCTCGCAGCGGCGTGTTTCACGCCCCGCAGTGGCTCGACGGCACCGGGGTCGACCTGGTGCTGGGCGCGGCGGCCGGATTGCCGCTCACCGCGGTGGCGGCGCCGGAAGCGGCCGCCGAGTTGTTGGCACAGGGGAGTCTCGGGCGTCTGGTGGGACTTGGAAGCGTTCCCTCGCTCACCGCCACGCTCACTCCTCTCCTGACGGACTCGGACGCCTGGTCCGGGTGCCACCGGGCGGCGGGGCTGGTCGCGGCCCAGCACACCGTGGGCCGGGTGGCGGACCGCTGGGCCCGGGGGCTCGCCTACGCCTCAGACGAAACCTAGCGCGGACAGGACCTGCTGGGCGCGCGCGTCCCAATTGTGGTGCTCAGCCACGAGGTGCAGGGCGGCCGCACTCATGGCCGCCAGGCGCTCGGGACGTGCCCAGAGCGACAGAATGGCTTCGGCCACGCGTCCCGGGTCCGGCGGCACCGGGATCCCCACGCCGGCCGCCACCACCAGCTTGGAGGTTTCGGACGGCCCGGTGGCGATGACGGGCAATCCATGCGACAGATAGTCAAACAGCTTGATGGGCAGGGCGAGCCGCGTGTAGGCGGTATCCCGGCGCGGCACCAACGCCAGGGCGCTGCTCCACAGCCAGGGGTCCAGCGCCTCCCCCGCGGCCGTCACCACCCGGCATACCGGGGAGCGCTCCCGCGGCGCTTCGCTGGGCCGCGTGACCAGGACCAATTCGGCATCGGGGTGCCGCCGGGACACCAGCGTCATGGCCGCCACGGCGGTGTCCACCCCGTCGTAAGGTCCGTTGGCCCCGACGTACACAACCCGATGCGGGTGGCGCGCGGCGCCTGGGGGCGGCGCCGCCACGGTGCCGGCGGGCGGCAGCAGCTGACGCGCGGGGTGGGGAAACAGGTCCCGGAGCCCATCCGTGGGAAAAAACAGCACGGTGGCCAGCTGCCGGTAGCGCCACGTCGTGAGCGCATAGGCGCGCGCCATCGCCCACTCCTTGAGGTTCGTCGGAGGGTACAGCTCCGGGAAGCGCTGGTACGCATCGCGGATGTAGATGCCCAGCGGCAGGCCGCGTCGGCGAATCGCCTGCAGCAGGGTGTGGTCCGCCAGCGTCATGGTGGACGTGCCGGCCTCCAGGTACACCCCGTCCACCTGGCCGAGCCCCCCCGCGGCCAGAAAGCCCCGGACAAACGCCGCCCGATCCCCCCGGGTCCCCGACAGCGCCGTCACCGACGCGCGCCGTGCCAGCGCGTCCGCCATCGCCCACGTGCGCACCACCGGCGCCCGGTCCCGCGGCTCCAGGGGATAGTGACCCAGAAGCAGGATGCGCGGGCGCCTCACGAGGGCGCCAGCCCCTCGGTCCACCGCTGCATGATCCGCTCCCACGTGTAGTATTGCTCCACAAAGTGCCGCCCCGACTGGCCCAGCCGCTCCCAAGCGTCGTCAGGCAAATCCGCGTAGCGCGCCACCGCCGCCGCCAGCGCCGCACCGTCTTCCGGCGGCACGGTCACGCCAGCCCCCGACGCAGCCACCACCCGGGCCATCTCGCCCTCCCCGCAGAAAATCACCGGACGGGCGGCCGCCCACGCGGGGAATGCCTTGGAGGGGCGGGCGCCGCGGAACAGCCGGTGGTTCTTAAGCGGCACCACCACCGCCCGGGCCAAGCCGTAGTACGCCGGCATGCGGGCCTGCGGCTGGAGGTCCACAAAGCGCACCCGGTCCAACCCGCGACGCGCCGCGTCGTCCACCAGCGCCGCTCGCACGGGTCCGTCGCCCACCAGCAGAAATGTGATGTCCGTGCGGGCCCGCAGATGGTCGGCGGCGTCAAGAATGATGCCCAAACCCTGGGCGTACCCCAGCGTGCCAGGATATAAAAACACGCGCTGGCCCGTGAGCCTAAGCTCGCTCACGAGGGCGGGGTCGGGATCAGCACCCGTAAACCCGGCCACGTCCACCCCGTTGGGCGCAAACAGCAGGCGCTCCGGCGGCAGGGCGGCCGTGTCCCGAATGGTGTCCCGGATGCCTTCGGTGACCGAGGAGACGCGATACGCGTGGTGGTACAGGAACATCTCCAGCCGCCTGGTGGCCCCAATCACCATGGGATTGGTGACCAACCCCAGCGCGACCGCCGACTCGGGCCACAGGTCCGAGACTGACAAAATGTAGGGAATGCGCCGCAGCCGTGAATACACATACGCGGAGATCCCCAAAAACAGCGGGGGCGACTCGACCAAGATAAAGTCCGCCCGCCCCTGGCGCCACAGCCCCAGAAAGCCCGTGACCACGAACGAGAAATAATTTAAGAGGCGCCGGCGAATGCGGCCCATGCGCACGGCCCAGATCCAGGTGCGCAGCACCGACACCGGACCATCGTCGTCACGGGCAAAGAAACGTCGGGCGTACCGAGGGTTGTGATGCCCCAAATGGTGGGGGAAGGCCGTCACCACTTTGACCGTCCACCCACGGGCCACCAGCTGCTGGGCCATCGCCTGCAGGCGAATGGACGCCGCACCGGGCTCCGGGGGGTAGTATTGCGTGAGCAACAGCATTGTCGGGCGTTGCCCGTCGGCCACAGTCAGCCCTCCTGCCGCCGGTCCGTTCCGGCGGAACCGGCGCTCCACTTGCCATTCACGATTATTTTAGCACGCCCGCCACGAACGCTTTCGGTGGCCGCCTGGTATGCTTGGGCTGGTCCGGCCTCAGGTTGGCCATCTCCGAAAAGCAAGGAGGAGCCCGTGGACCCCAAGTCTCCGTCTTCCCACGGCGGACCCCACTCCCGCCTCAGCCGGGTGTTCGACCGGCAGGCGCCCGCATATGCGCGGCGTCGCCGGCGGACTGACCGGGGGCGCGGCGTTGAAGCCAATATGCGGCGCGGCCTTCTGCAACACGCCCAGGGAAGCGTGTTGGAGGTGGGCGTGGGCGCCGGGGCCAACTTCACCTTCTACCCCGCGGGTGTCACGGTCACGGCCGTGGACCTGTCGTCGGCCATGCTGGCGGCTGCCGACCGGGCGGCCCGCCAGGCCGGCGTCTCCGCCACGTTTGTCCACGACGACATTGCGCACTGCCAATTTGGTGTCGGCCAGTTCGACACCATCGTCTCCACCTTGGGGCTCTGCAGTTGGCCGCGCCCGGTCGCGACCCTCCAACAGCTGCGCACCTGGCTGAAGCCGGGAGGCACGCTTTTGGCCATGGAGCACGGGCTGTCGGTGGTGCCGCCGCTGAACCTCCTGCTGTACGCCCTGGATCCCGTCCAGCGCGCGCTTGTGGGCTGCCATGCCGCGCGGCGGCCGCTGGCGCTGATTCACGCCGCCGGATTTCAGGCTCAGCGGGTCGAACGATACTACGCCGGCCTCATTACCTTGGTGTGGGCCACACCCTGAGCGTAGAGTGAGGCGCACCGGCGACCGCAGGCAACTGCCTGGGACGAGGCGTTGGTCCAGGCGACCCCTTGGTTGGCCGTCCAGGGACGCCCATTACATGCAAAAGCCCATGGCCCGCTTTCTTAAAGCAGATGCACAGGGCCTCCTGCGGAGACGGCCCAAGCTCGTCCACCACCGGCCTTGGCTCGGTACAACGCCACATCGGCGGCTTGATACAACGCTTCGACCGTTCGTCCGTGACGTGGATAAAGGGCGATCCCGGCGGAAAATCGCAGATCATTGCGCTCTACACGTTCCGACAATTGACGCAAGCGGTCTGCAAACGCCTCGATGTGCATAATTCCCGTCGCCCACCAACAAAACTCATCTCCACCCAGCCGCGCCACGGCATCATCTGTACGAGCCAGCGTCCGCGCCACGGCGGCGAACTGTTGAAGGGCGGCATCCCCGGCGGGGTGCCCGTGCTCGTCGTTCAGAGACTTGAACCCATCCAGGTCGATGAGCACGAACAAGCCTCCGGCTGTCCCTGGGCCAACGTCTCGGGAGACACGCTGCCAGAATCCGCGCCGGTTCAGCAATCCCGTGAGAGGATCGGCGAACGCTAAATCGCTTAGTTGTACGAACTGGGTATGCATAGCGACGGCGTACGTGTCCAACGTCGTCTCCACATCTGCCAGCCAACGCTGGCGGACCACGGACAGGGGTGGGCAGGGAGCCAACGGGTCATCGGCTCTGTTGTGATAGGCGGCAAACATCAAATTGTAAAGGCCCACAAACCATGATGGAAGCACCTCTGCCTGGATGTGGGCAAAGCCAATCTGGCGTGCCGCCTCCCGTGCTTCGGGGTCCCGGGGTGAGTTTTGAAAGGCCGGGAGGTGCTTGTGCAAGTGCGCTCGGAACCAGGTCGCCGGGTCACCGGAGGGCAGCGCGGCGAGCACGGCTGGATCTTCGAGGGCGACGGGCACCGCCATCTCGACCCACCCCCGATACAAGGTTTCGGTGGCCGCGGGATGCCGCATCCATTCCGCATCGTCCGCGTCAGTCCATTTCCAAAGCATGTCCAGCTCCCCAAGAGGTTCTTGGCACTCGGCCTCCAATAGGTCTCGGCATCACACAAGGTACCCGTTCTAAAGATGCCCACTTGCGTCGGCAAACAGGTTTGACCCGCTGCCCAACCGGGCCCCAGGGCCATCCTGCGCCCTCGCCCGACAAAGAAAAGAAATTTGTCGTTAGATGCATTCGCGACACGCGCGCATCATCCTGCTGCACATCCGCGCGAAATCAAATCTCCGAGGATGCGGCGGCCAGGATCTTCCGCCCCACCATCCCCTGTTCCGCTCAATCGTCCCGCAGGCCGTCTTCGCCAGGCTCTAACAGGCCGGCACCCCCAGAGACTCCCTTCCGCGTGGGCGCACCGCTGCCCGGGGCCCATCCACACGAGCGGCTGGTGCGTCCGCAAGGACAGGCGACGACTCACGCAGGGGCCTCACCGCTTCTGACCGGCCACCGCCATGACTGGTCGTCGGAGGGGCGCGACCACGTCACGGCCCTCATGGTGGTCGTCGATGCGAAGGGACGCTCCTTAGCCAAGCCGCGGCTGTGGGCGGCAGCCTGAGACCCAGAAAGCTTAGGCCATCGTCCTTAGGGCGCACCCGTCCACTGAGGCCGACCGGCAAGCACTCGTGTCGGTCCACGACGCGAGGAAGCCATCACGTTCCCGCGTGAAGGCCACCATAGGGTCGAACCCGGGGGAGCGGCACTGGTGCCGCCTGCTGATCCCCGGCGGGAAGTGCTTCGCCGACGGACAGCGGTCCCGGCCTTCAAGTCCACCTTGCCACGATCTCGCAATGGTGGGAGCGCCCGTCGTCGGGCGGACGGGAGCCGACCCTAACTGCGGTTGCTGAACCCCGCCCGATTCCGTCTTTTCATCGCCTCATCGCCGGGACGGAGACCCGAAGCACCTCGCGTCGGAACTGCAGTGGGGTGCAATCGCACGGCGCGGTCGGGAGCTGGGTCGCGCCAGCAGCTTCCGGTTGGTCTCGCACCGATCGCGACCAGCTTTGAGGGGCGTGGTCCCCAGCTCCCGACCTGCGGCGTGCGAGAGGCGGCCTCCATGACAGTCCGCGGATCCCGGTCCCCCGGGGCTCGCCCTCGCGCACAGGTGTTGCCCGTGCCGTGGCCGGAGCCACGGGAGCCACGCACCTTTCAATCCACCGGCCCCGTCGCCTGCTGGACCCGGTGGACGGGTTATACTGACCGAGGGCACGCGAGTTGCCGGTCTCCGTGCAGCATGAGGAGGTGGGGCAGACGGCGGTCATGCGTAAACCCACCCCGCGCCCCCTGCCGACCGGACCCCTCGCCTGGATGGGTGTGTATCGGGATTTGGCCAATGAGCCTATCGACACGTTCTTTCGCTTTGCGGTGGGGTCCGACCGCGCGCTCTTAAACATCGGCACACGCCGCATGCTGCTGGTGTCCCACCCCGACGATGTGGCCGAGGTGCTGGTGAACCAAAACCGACGTTTTCACAAGGGCCGTGCGCTGCGCCTCATGCATCGCGTGCTGGGGGACGGGCTTTTGACCAGCGAAGACGACTTTTGGCGCCGCCAGCGGCGGCTGGCGCAACCCGCCTTTCACCGTCAACGCGTGGCCCAGTACGGGCAAGCGATTCTCGAGGTGACGGAGCGCCAGCTGTCGGAGTGGGATGACGAGCAGGAGCGCGATGTGGCCCGCGACATGACCCGCCTGGGCCTCTCGGTGGCCGGCACCTGCCTGTTTGGCATGGAAGTGGGCGACCAGGCCGACGTGGTGCGCACAAACCTGGCGGCCGCCATGCGCTACGGCAACCGCATCATCAAAGCCATCTGGCCCCCGCCGCGCTGGATGCCGTCGCCCGGCCGCCGCCGCTTTGAAGAGGCGGCGGGCCACTTGGACCAAGTGGTGTTCGACATCATCGACCGCCGGCGCCGCGCGGCCCAGGACGGGGCGGCGCCCCCCGACGATCTGCTGGCGCTCTTGATGGCGGCGCGGGACGACGCGGGCCACCCCATGACGGATCAGCAGCTGCGCGACGAGTGCATGACGCTGTTGCTGGCGGGGCATGAAACCTCAGCCAACGCGCTCAGCTGGACATTTTACTTGTTGGACCGTCACCCGGAGGCGGCGCAGCGCCTCAGGCAGGAACTGGACCACGTGTTGGCGGGGGCGCCGCTGTCCAGCGAGCGCGTGGGGCAACTGCCCTATCTCGCCGCGGTGGTGAGCGAAGTGCTTCGGCTGTATCCCCCCGTCTGGCTGATGGTCCGCGAGTCCATCGAGCCCTTTTGGTTGGGAGGCGAGACGTATCCGGCCGGCCTGCAGGTGCTCATCTCCCCGTTTGTGGTGCAGCACGACGCGCGCTGGTTCCCCGACCCCGAGGCGTTTTTCCCCGAGCGGTGGCTGGACGACGCGCCACCCGAGCGCCCGTCGCTGGCCTACCTGCCCTTCGGCGCGGGCCCACGGCTTTGCATTGGGCGGCCGTTTGCGCTGCTGGAGATTTCGCTGGTGCTGGCCACCGTGCTGTCGCGCTGGGAGCTGCGACGCTCCGAACCGACTCCCGTCGGCGCCGACCCGCTCATCACGCTGCGACCGCGCGGAGGGCGGGGCGGCCGCGATGGCCTCCTGATGACGCTCCGCAGGCGCTGAGGCGGTTCGTCAGCGCCACGTCTTCATGGCGTAGCAGCGCTGGTCGGCAATGTCAAAGCACTCCGCCCAAGTGGTACCATCCACCCCCAGAACCGCCGCTCCCACGCTGGCCGACACGCCACCGGCCAAGAGCCCGTCCCGGACACGTCGAGCCACCGCGTCGACGTGCGGCTCCTGGACCGTTAAAATGCCCACGAACTCGTCGCCGCCCCACCGCCCCACGGCATCGTCGCCGCGAAGCAGATGCCGCAGCGCGTCGGACGCCCGCCGAAGCACCCGGTCTCCCGCCGAGTGCCCCTCCCGGTCGTTGATCTCCTTCAGGTGGTCCACATCCGCCACCACCAGCACCAAGGCGTGGCGGTGGCGCCGAGCTCCCATCAGTCGCTCCTGCCACGCCTGCTGCAGCCCGCGCCGGTTCAAAAGGCCCGTCAGCGCATCTTGATGCGACAGGCTTTCGGCGGCGCAGCGCTGGCGAATCAGGTCCAGCACCAAACCCAGGTAGGCGGCCAGACCGCAAAACGTGTCGGCGTCGTCCGGCCAAGCGGCGCGGGACTGGGTGCGGGTCAGCAGCAGCGCCCCCCAGTCCTGCTGGCTCGTGAAGGGCCAAATCCCGGCCGCGGCCGCGCCCGCCGCCCACGTCCAGGTGGCGGGCGGCTCCACCCACGTGCGCAGCGGCTGGGCCCAGGCACTCCAGCCCGGAGCCACCGCCGTCCACCAGTTGTCCGAATCGACGTCAAGACCACCCCAAGCCCCCCAGAGCCGCGGGGTGTCGGCCTCGGCCGTGTTGGCGAATACCAGCGCGCCGCCCGGCACCGCCAAAATGTTCTGCAACGCCGCCGCCAAGCTCGGCAGCGCATCCTGGCCCCGCTCCAGCTCTCGCCAGCCCTGGGTGGCCTCGATGACCGCGGCCAGCCGGTCGCCGCGGGACGCTGGGCTCATGACCTCACCCCGTTTCTCGTCACATGGCTCCGTCACGCCGGGCGACGCTGCCCACCGTGCGACACAGGATGCGTAAGTCCCGCCCCAGAGACCAGCGTCGGCAGTACTCCAGGTCAAAACGAATCGTGTCCAGCGTGGAGAGGGCCCCGCGGCCCGACACCTGCGCCAGTCCCGTGATGCCCGGCTTCACGGCCAGGCGCTGCCGCATCTCTGCGTCATACAGCGCCACGATCTCCGGCACTTCCGGCCGCGGTCCCACCAGCGACATGTCGCCCACCAGTACGTTCCACAGGTTCGGGAGCTCATCGAGCGAGGTGCGGCGAAGCCATCGGCCCACTGGCGTGATGCGATCATCGCCTTCGTCCTGAAACCGATAGCCGGCCAGTGCCTCGGTGGTGTCGGGCGCCCGCCACAGCCGCTCAGCGTCCGGCATCATGGTGCGAAACTTTACGAGACGAAATGGTCGCCCGTGTTGGCCGATCCGCACCTGCCGAAACAAAATCGCGCCAGGTCCGTCGCGGCGGATTAAGAGCGCAATGGCCATCGACAGCGGCAACGTCGCCAAGAGGCCGACGAACGCGAGCACCATGTCCAAGACACGTTTGGCCGCCCGCTGCATAGCCGCCCCCTTCTCGCCGCTGCAACTCGATCTCCTAAAACCATTGTGAGCGGTTTGGTCGCGGTCGGCAATGGGGACGGGCCAAGACCCCCGAGCGGAACGGTGCGAGCGGGCGTCCAAGGTTGCGGCCACCAAGAGCGGCATCGCCGACGGGCGGCCGGCTGCGGGCATGGTCCCTACAAGATAGCCGGATCCCTCCACAGGTGGTCCGGCCGTCGTCGAGCCTTGCCCAGGGCTATGAGGCCCTGACGTACGAGGTGGTCGGGGTCGACGCCCGGGGTTCCGATGGCCACCCCGATATTGAGTGTGACCCGCAGGGATCCGGTGGCGCCCGGCACGGCGAACAGCGTGCGGCCCACCGTGTCTTGGAGCAGCAGCGCCGCATGATCCAGCCGCTCAAGGGTCGGCGCCGGGCAGAACGCCAGGAATGTGTCCGGTCCGTACCGAACCAGCATCGACCGTGAAGCAAACGCTTGGTCGGCCACGGAGGCCAACTGCTCCAACACGACGTCCAGGCCCCCACCCAAGCGGTCGCGCAGCCTTCCCACGTCATCAACCTCGAAGACCACCACCCCGACCCGTGCATTCCGCCGCCGGGACCGATCCAAGAGGAAGAGGCTGTACTTATAGCTGAAATATCCCGTGACATCGTCCCGAACATGTCGCGGGTGGATTTTGTCCATCCCATTCCACCAAACCGCTGCACCCACGGTCAGCAGAAAGCTATCCGTCAGCGAAGCACGGGGAACGCCCGCCAGCCCCACGTACACGGCGGCATAGGTCGCGCCGGCCATAACGGCCGGGCCGAGCGGCAAGCGCAGTACCGCCAGCAACAGCTGCCACAACAGAAGCGCCAAATAGGGACTCGCGGCCCCACCGGTCAGAGCGATCCAAGCCGTAGTCCATAAGAAGTCGACCGCCGATCCCCAGTAGGCCCTTCTAGAGGAAGAATGGGGCTGAAGAGCCAGCAGTCCAGCGGCAACGCTCCACACAACACCCGCGGCGCCCACCGCCCCCAGCGCAAGCGTGGAGTCACTCGGATGCAGAAGCAGGCGCCCGCCCACGACGCCAAAGATCACCACGCACCGCGCACCGGCGAGGATTTGCTCCATCATCACCCGGCCGTGGCGCCGCCAAGCGCCGGCTGCTCCGGCGCTGAGGCGGAGTTTCGGTTCGGCCTCGAGAGCAGCGGACGGCGGCGCGGGCTTTCTGCCCATCGGTGCATGCGCCCGAATCTCTGCTGGTGTCCACTGGTCGGCAGGCGCTGGCTGGCCAAAGGCAAATCCCTGCACCGCAAATTCCCCGAGCAGCTGCAGGGCCGCTAACACGTCGGGATGCTCCACCCCCTCGACGATCAAAGGGGCGCCGATACGCTCGGCCCACTCCCGCCACTGAAGCAGGGGACCGGGACGGCCGTCCAGCCACGCTCGCGTCAGGCCCTGGTCCACTTTGATAAAGTTCGGGCGCAGGAGGACCACCCGTTCCGGCACACTGTCGCCGGTGCCCGCGTCATCCACCGCAAGCAAAACGCCTTGTTCCTGCCAGTATCTGGCCCCGGCGCTGGCCAAGACGGGGTCACTCACTTTAGTCTCGGTGACTTCGAACACCACCGTGTCGAGTCGGGGGCGGTAACGCGCCAAGAGTTCGATGGCGCGGTCGCGGTCACCCCCGGAAGCTTCCAGGAATCGGGCCGAAACATTGACGAACAGGCGTCCGGGCAGCGTTGCCCCGGCACTGAGAGCCGTCTCCAGCGACAGCAGATCCAGATCGATTCCCCAGGGGGTGGACTCGGCCGTGGACCACAGCTGGTCGGGGGGCAGGCCGCCGGGTGGACGGGCCAAGGCCTCGAACCCAAGCAACTGACCACCAGGCACATGCCACAGCGGCTGGAATCGGTGCGGCAGGTTCCTGTCGCGCAACACCTCATTCATCACGGCAAGCGCCGCTTGATGGGCGGCGCGATCGAGGCGCGGTTCCTCCGTCATGGGGGGGTCACCACCTCTCGGCCCACGGTGTACCCTTCGCTGCTAGCCGTGTTGGCCTCGCTGTTTTCCTGCGCCGAGAAGTAGTAGCTTTCCCCGGTGTTTTCCAAGAGATAGATGTGACGGCCATTCTCTTCCACGGCATGCAGGATGATTCGCTCGTACTGGACCGCCAGGCGCACCAATCCCTCCATGGACCCGACCCGAATGCTGCGTCTGGACGGAGAAAAGGGCAGGGCGTCCACGGAAATCAGGAGGCTCGCGTACTGCCGAGCGATGCGTGTCGGCTCGGCCATGGTCCGCTCGGCCTGCTGCTGGATCCGCAGAACGACAAGAAGGGCAACGCCCAACAGCCCAAGCAGCGCTGGTCCGAACAGGCGCGCCGTCGATACCGGGATCTGGCCTCCAAAGGCGGCCAGGGAATTTGCCCCATCCGCGACCACCGTTATAGATCCGCTGCGGACGGGATTGAGATACGCCGCGAGGCTGGAGGTCGTGGGCTTTGCCAGCTGGAGCCAGGCGGGCTGCACGACGAATGTCAAGGTCGGTGCATCGGACGCCAGGATGGAGTGGGAGCCCACCATCCCTACGGCATGAACCGACGCGGTCGACACTACCTGGTAGGAATCTGACAAATCGTTTGTCATTTTCCTAACTTCATAAATCGTATTAAACAAAGTCGCCACATTGATCGTCTGAGCAACAGATACCGTGGACCCATGAAAAGTGGTGGAGGACGACCCGGGCAACTCTTGACTCCATCCACTCGTGCTCACCACGCTGGTGGACAGCGCCACCGTACCGCCGACGCTTCTCCCGGCGGGCACCTGCAGGTGATAGGTGAAGGTCACCTGGACGGTTTTGGCCGGGGGATAGGCCACGGGATTGCCGGGGCTCACGCGTCCATCGGGGTACAACACACTTTTGGGCACGGAGGCTTGATAGCCGAAGTGGCCATCCTGCGCGTAGGGGATGATCTGCGGTGTCGCGATCGCATCGGGGACGATATAGGCCCACGCGGCCACCACAGCGGCCACGACGGCCAATCCCGACAACGCCCCAGCCATGGTGCTGAGGAAGCGTGGGCCGCGGGTTGTTGCGGCGGGCGCCTTTTTGGTCCAGCGCATCGGTTTGTTCCTCCTCTTCCGACTTGGCCACGTCATGCTCACGAGCGAAGCGGCGGCGACCAAAAGCGCCGCGTGCAGGGGTTGCCGCCAAAAGGCGAGCCATGTTCCCCCGTTCGGTACGGAAAACCAGAAGTTACCTAACATATTGGTGGATGTCGGGTGAAAGGGATCCGGGTAGTCGTTGTTGATTCCCTGGAATGTGTAGTGGTCGCCCTGGGTCGCCACGATCTCGTGAAAGAAGACGCTGTGCAGGGCCGGGTACCGATAGGCCGCGAGGGTTCCGACCGGGTGCTGGGTCGCAGATTGCACCGCGACCAGTTCTCCCGCATGAAACCGCGGCAGCATGCTTGTGCCGTTGACGACCAAGAACGTGGTCCGCCCGCCCCACTTGGGGGGAGCCACCTGTACCCAAACAGCGGCGGCCAGCAGCAGTCCCACGACCCACCGCACCCATCTCCACTGTCCAGTCACGGTACCGCCCCCTCGTGTCGAGCCAGCTGTTGATGGTAAAGTTGATGGTAAAGTGGAGGAGGGGCGGCGGGCACCCTCCTCCAAGCTGTTGTCAGTGCGATGCGGCGATGCTGAGCGCCGTCGATACGGGTGCGGGCCCGGCCTGCTGGCTCCACCCGATGTTGCACTGCCAGGTTGTCGCACCAGGTCCGCCGGGTCCACCCCCCCCAGGCGGTCCACCAGGGTCGCTGCATGAGCCGAGGGCCGACGAGGCCACGTTGGTTCGGTTGTGGTCAAACCACACGGCCACGGCGTCGGCAGGTTGCCCCCCGGGCGCGGGCGTCAGCGTGAAGGTCACACTGGTGAGGTTGTCGGGATCGCCGGCCTGACCGCTCAGCGTATAGTGAATGTTGCTGACGGAGTAACCCGTGATCTGCCCGATCCCAGCCCCGGCGCTGGACTGATTCACGGCATTGGACGCCATGAATGCGTAAGCTGAGCCACCCAGTAGCAACGTCAACGCCAAGGGTGCCAGCACTGTCGCGGCCTTTGAGCGTAAGAGACGCATCGAATTGCCTCCTTGTCTATCGTTTTGGTCGTGTTTCGTTCCCTCGAGTTCCTTCGAACTGTGCCGGCGCCCGTGAGCTTATCCCGATGCGCCAATCGCCTGGGCGCCGCGCATCCCGGGTGGGACCCGGATGCGCTCGGCCACGCCGAACGATCACCCGCACTGTACGGGCGCACGGAGAGCGCCGATATCACCCCGGAGTGCCATTTTCATGCGTCACGCATGGGCTCAATGGGTCAGACGCCGTGGGACGCTCGGCGGAGGAGCCTCCGTCGGGGGGGGGGGGGGGGGG
>JAJZWS010000130.1 GCA_021846565.1 Bacillota bacterium | reverse complement strand
ACGCGGTCGAACCGGCCGTGGCCATGACGGGCGAGCTGTCGATCCGAGGCGAGGTGAAGCCCGTGGGGGGCATCGTCCCGAAGGTGGAGGCCGCACGGCTGGCCGGGTGCCAGCGCGTGTTCATTCCGCGAGACAACTGGCAGGAGTTGTTTCGGGGGCAGGCGGCGTTGGAGGTGGTGCCCATCGCCACTCTCCAAGACTTGCTGGGGCACGTAGTGGTCCGCGAGGCCGCCGCGCGGACCCCAGGCGCGGCCGCGGCGGTGGCCGACCTGCTCGCGGCCAGCGCGTCCCCCAGGGTGGGTCGTTAGCTGGGGCGACCTGGGGCAACGCAGTGGGCTACCGCCCCGCGCGGCCACGCCGGCCGAAGCCTGGGCTGGTCCGGCCGAGCGCCGCCTCGGGCACGAAGACGTATGTTGCTCCCTGGTGTGTGGAGGCGGGAGGCGTCGAAGGTGCGATCAGGTGACGGTTCGGTTGCCCGACGACCTCGTGGGACAGGCCAAAGGCGTGGGCGTCCACCCAGAATGCTCGCTGTCGGATTTGGTGCCCCAGGGGCGGGAGGGCCTGGGGCGACCGAGCGATCGTTGCGATTCGGCCCGGCGGGTCGCGCGGGCGGCCAGGGCAACCGGTTTTGACTCTGGGTGGAAGACTACTCGGTCCCCTTGGATGCCGACGAAGTCCACGACCGTGCCACCGGTTGTACGCGCGCGAAGCCAGCGAGGCGGCGTCCGCCAAGCACGCGGCGGTCGAGCGCCTGCTGACGAGACTTTAAGCCCGTCGGACAGGGTGCCTGTCCGTTCACGTCCTGCAGGAATTTCTGCTGTGCCCACTCGGAAGTGGATCCATCCTCTGGACATCGAGTCCGCTCGAGCCGTGGTGAACGCCTCTCTGCCAAGGCCGTGCATGCACCAACGGTAGCCGACGTGTTGGCCGGCATCGACGTCCACCGCCCAAACCCCATCAGCACCTGGGGTGCGTTGATTGTGTGGAGCGCTGCCGCCCTGCGATGCTCCCGGATTTGGACTGAAGACGAGAGGTGGTCCGGTCATCGAGGGCGTGCACATTGTGCGCCCGTTTGCTGCCATAGCCTGTGCTGCCGGGTGCACCTCGCTTGCGTGACGGAGACTCTGGTAGACGGAGGAAGCATGTTGCCGCCCCCGGCGTGCCCGTGAACCACTGCAGTACCCACTGTCCTGTCCGATGGCGGACGCGCATGGCCGCCACCGCTGGCGTGCCCACCTGCCGCCGGCGCATGCCCACTTGGGCCAAGCGTTGTTGGAGCATGACCTTGCCCGCGCATTCCACTGGCCCAGACCCGAGAGTCAGGCCGCGTGCCCGCCAGGTCGGGTAAGAGCGCCGGGTTTCGCCATACCGAAGGTACGGCGGTTTTCGGGTGCCCAAGGCCTGGGCTGTGTCGTCCGGCGGGGCCAGCACGGCCCACGCAGCGAACAGCGGGGGCCGCGCTGGCCTACGCCGCTCTCCCTGCGTGAAAGAGCGGAAACCAGAATTCGCCCCGTATGTCGACGGCCACCCAATTCCACCGGCTGAGCGCGAAGTTGGCCATGTAATTCCCCCACCCCGCTGGCCACGGGATTCCCCCGGCCAGGATCTCTCCGTCCGACCGCTAACCCTTCCTCGGCGTCCTTGCGGACGTGGAGAGGGGGATTCGATGGGACGAAGGGAGTTTACTAGGTGCGACGGTCTCGACATCTGGGAACACTGGCACGCCGCCGACAGTCTCGGGGCCCTGGAACGCAACCTGGGAGTGGACCGGCACACCCTGCGGAAGTACGTTGCCCTCGCCGAGGCGGCGGGCTGTCGCCCCGGCCAGCCCGGGGCCACCCGCGCGGCGTGGCAGGTCCTCTATCGCGAGACGTTTCCGCAGCGGACGCCGGCGCTGCCAGCCCGAGCGCTGCTCACCCCGTACCAGGACCGGATTGTGGCCGGGTTGGCCATCAACACCGTGACCACGGTCTGGCGGCGGCGCCTTTCGCAACGTCTCCGCCCTGACCGCGACCCTCCACCGGTACATCGCCACCCGCAGCGCCGAGGCCCCCGCTGGTGTGGACGGCTGGCGGGGATCATAGCTTGCCAACGTCAAACGGGGACGGGTCGCCGGCAACAGGTTCAATCCCAACGGGATTGAACCCGATGGTCTGTCCACTCCTGCCCGCCGTAGTCCATGGGGTGGGTTGGGCGGTCATCAGGAACAAGACGGCGCCCGCCATCGCAGCTCCTGCCACAACCACCCAGGCCGACCCGCCCTCGCGTGGTGCCACGTCCGTGAAGCCGTGGCGTGCTCGCCACGTGCGCCAGGCCACGGCGGCCTCCGAGGCGATCCAAACGCCCTCGGCCGCGATCGGCAGGTCCCCTTGCGCTCGCCCACCGGGTCGTAGGGTCGTTCGCCGCACGGGTCTTGCAACGTTGGGCCCCAGGAAGGCATGCCGCTGGGTGGTGCGGGGGAAAGTGACTCAGGGACACCGCATCCCGCACTCAGCAGCCTTCGCCCATCGCGATGACCGCGTCGGTTCGGCCGCCCGTCGATCTGGACGCCACGCCGGAAGGGGAGCCGGGACCACACGGGGCACGACGACCTGCGTCGCCCCTTGGGCGGAGGAGCGTGCCTCTGACCCGACGGAACGGGAGGTCACGTGATCAGCGGCACCGGGCGCAAGCGCGTGCACCAGCTGCCGCCCCTGTTGCGACGTCGCCGGGCTTCGCCGGGTCACAAGACCCATCCGCACCCACTCCCGATCGCTTACCGTCCGCTATCATGAGACCTGAAGATTTCGACGCGGCCCACATTCATGCGAGAGCGGGTGAACACGGCGTGACGTCGATTGAGCACGCGTTGGCGGCGCTAGGGCTCGCCGAGAGTGCCATGGGGGTGCAAGCCGCCCTGGGAGGCTCTGAAGCACCAGTG
>JAJZWS010000065.1 GCA_021846565.1 Bacillota bacterium | reverse complement strand
CCCTACCTTCTCGGGCGTCCTCGCGACGTGGCGAGGAGGGTCCGTGTTTTCCGGGCAGATATCAACATTTTGTGCATAAGCTTGTGGATAACGCGGTGGGCTCGTTGTGAATTACCCCGGGGGGGCTTTTGTAGATGGCCGTCGCACTGGACACGCTGTGGACTGAGGTTTCCGATCGACTGCAACGCGAAATCAAGGCCCCCACGTTCGCCTCCTGGATCAAGGAGGTGGAGCCCCTGTCGTTCGAGGATGGGGTCCTAGAGCTGACCGTCCCGAATGACTTCACCCGTCATTGGGTGGAAAGCCGCTACGGCAACGTCATTCGCGCGTCGCTCCAGGACGTCGCGGGGATTCCGGTGGGGCTCCGACTGACATCGCCTCCGAACGGACTGGTGGGCGTGGCCTCTCCGCCACTGGCGCCGCTGGCGGCGGACGCCCCGGTGCCGTCGCCCCACGTCAGCGACTATGCCCGGCGGCTCAACCCGAAGTACACCTTCGACTCGTTCGTCATCGGCAACTCCAATCAGTTTGCCCAGGCCACCTGTGTGGCCGTGGCCGACATGCCGGGCCGGGCCTACAATCCTCTCTTTATCTACGGGGGGGTGGGTCTCGGCAAGACCCACCTGATGCATGCGATTGGCCACCGGGTGCTGTCGGTTAACGCCAACCTGCGGGTGCTGTACGTGTCGGCGGAAACCTTCACCAATGAAATGGTGACTGCCCTGCAGGACAACCGCATGGTGCAGTTTCGCGAGCGATATCGGGACGTCGACGTGCTGTTAATCGACGACATCCAGTTTGTGGCCGGAAAAGAACGCACCCAAGAGGAATTTTTTCATACGTTCGAGGCGCTGCACGGATCCCGCAAGCAGATCGTCATTTCCTCCGATCGTCCCCCCAAGGACATTCCCACGCTGGAGGACCGCCTGCGCTCCCGCTTCGAATGGGGGATGCTGTCGGACATTCAGATGCCCGACATGGAAACCCGGGTGGCGATTCTGGCCAAGAAGGCGCAGTTGGACGGTCTCACCGCCACTTCCGAGGTGTTGCAGTTCATCGCCTCGCGGGTCGACACCAACATTCGCGAGCTGGAGGGCGCGCTCATTCGGGTCATCGCCTACGCATCGGTCAAACGCTCCCCGCTGACGCTGGAGCTCGCGTACGAAGCCTTAAAAAACGTGGTGGCTCTGAACCATCCCCGGCCCGTCACGATTCGCGCCATCCAGGAAGAGGTCGCCCGGCATTACGACCTCAAGCTGGACGATTTCAAGGCACGGCGCCGCACGCGCGCTATCGCGTTTCCCCGCCAGGTGGCCATGTACCTGGCGCGCCAGCTGACGGATGCCAGCCTGCCGAAAATCGGAGACGAGTTCGGCGGTCGGGATCATACCACCGTCATGCATGCGTTTGACAAAATTACGCAGGACCAGGCGCGCGATCCCCATTTGGTTCAGGTGCTGGAAGAAATTGAGCGGCGCGTCAAGAGTCGATAACCTTTCTTTGTGCGACCGGGGGCGACCGGTCGAGGGGGACAAGCTTGGGATGAGCAGGGGACAAGTCGGGATCAAATTGGGGACAACCGGGCGGTTGTCCCCAATCGGGAGCGCTCCTGCTCGTTGGTCCACGATCGGGGCGGCCGCGGGGGATGACCCTCCACCGGTTGTCCCGGACGCCAAGCCCCGAGTAGCAAGCGTGCGCGGCACTTGTCCCAGTATCCACAGCCTTTACGACTACGACGAGGTTCAGATCTGTCTCAAGTGATCTGAGACGACAAAAGGGCCGCTCGACGGCTCAAAACTAGAGGAGTGACGGCGTGCGTTTTGTAGCGGACCAAGCCCAGTTGGCCCGGGCTCTCCAGCAGGTGACTCGGATCGTGAGCCCCCAGAACACGCTGCCGGCGTTAGCTGGCGTTCGCATCGAGGTGCACGCCGCCGACGGCACGGATGGGCACGGCACCGTCCGCCTGGCCGCCACGGACCTGACATCGGAAATCACCGTCGAGGTGCTGGCCAGTGGGGTCGAACCCGGTGGCCTCATCCTGCCCGCCGGTCCCCTCACCGACCTGGTGCTCCGGGTTCCCACCGCGGAGGTGCGGGTGGAGGCCGACAGCGCGGCCCACCGCGCCACCGTGGCTTACGGCCGGAATCGCACGACGCTGCAGG
This sequence comes from Bacillota bacterium, assembly GCA_021846565.1. GTDB lineage: Bacteria > Bacillota > Sulfobacillia > Sulfobacillales > JAIMBI01 > JAJZWV01. The sequence goes on along the minus strand of JAJZWS010000065.1, from coordinate 15,413 downwards.
GATTCGCGGTGCAGGAAATGCCGCAGTTCCCGCGGCAGGACGAAGAACCGGCCCGGTTTGACCTGCCGCCCGGCGCGCTGGGTCGGCTCGCGCGGCAAACCGTATTTGCAACGGCGCACGACGAAAGCCGCCCCATCTTAAAGGGCACCAGCGTGCATGTGGCCGATGGCAAGCTCGTCATGGTTGGAACCGACGGCACCCGACTGTCGCACGCGTGGGTGGCCCTGCCAGACTATCGGGGACCGATGCTGGACTTTGTGCTGTCGCAGCGCGCCCTGGCCGAGGCGGCCCGCCTCTCGGGGTCGGAGGCGGCCCACGTCAAGCGGGCAGGCAATCAGCTGGAAATTGTGACGGCGGGCGGCACGCTCGTCACCCTGCTCCTGGAAGGCCGCTTTCCCGACTACCAGCGGGTGCTGCCGGAACAATACCTGACTCGCATCCGTGTCAACACGGATCAGATGCGGGGGGCGGTGGAGCGGGTCAACCTGATTGCCCACCGGGACCGTGCGGGCTCGATTCGCTGCACGTACAACAGCGGCATGCTCGAGATCCAGTCTGAAGCGGTGGACGTGGGTCAGGCGTATGAGATGCTTGAGGTGGACGGGGAGGGCCAGGCCATGGAGCTCTCGTTCAGCCCGAACATGCTTTTGGACGGGATCAAGTCGCTGGAGACCGAGGTGATGGGGCTTGATCTGTCGGGACCCGAGATGCCGGCCCGCCTCTCGGAAGTGGACGGCACCAACTACTTTCACATCGTGCTGCCACTGAGGCAGATGGTGTAAGTGCATCTGTCTCGGCTGGTCCTGCGCAACTTTCGCAATATCGAGGCGGCCGACATCGCGTGGTCACCGGCGCTCACAGTGCTGGTGGGTCGAAACGGCCAGGGCAAGACGAACGTGCTGGAGGCCGCCACCCTGGCGGTGTCGCGCCAGACGCTGCGGGCCAAGAGTGAGCGTGAGCTCGCGCGTTTCGGCACCGAGGGATACCACCTCGCCGCCACGCTGACGGGGGAGGAGGGCGAGGCACACAGTGCCACCCGCTCGGTCTGGCTCCGTCCCCCCCGGCGCAAGGTGACGGGGCCCCAAGTACCGGTGGTCGCCTTTGCGCCGGACGACCTGGCTGTGGTGAAGGGATCCCCAGACGGACGGCGGGAGTTTTTTGACCGTATGCTGAATCAGCTGTTTGCGCGTTATCGCCGCGAGTGGTCGCGCTACCAGCGGGCCGTGGCCCAGCGCAACCGCGCCATGAAAGAGGAGCAGCCAGATGCCGTGCTGCAGGGTTTCGAGCCGCTGCTGGCCGAATCGGGGGCGTACTGTTGGCAGCAGCGCGGATGGCTGGTTCAGGAACTTCTTCCGCTGGTGGAGATGGTCTATCAGACGCTCGCGCCCCAGGAAAGGCCTCACCTCGCGCTGGTGCCTGGCGGCAGCGACGTGCTTCTGGACCGCGCAGGACTGGAATCCCTGTTGGAGCGCACCCGTCACCAGGATCGGCGCCGCGGCGCCACCAGCGTGGGCCCGCATCGCGACGACGTCCGGCTCATGGTCACCGGCGTCGAGGGCCGGCTTTTGTCCCAGGGACAGCAGCGGACCCTGGTGCTGGCGCTGCACCTGGCATCGCGACGCCTGTTGGAGCGGGAGTCAGGTGTGCGGCCGCTCCTGGTATTGGACGATGTGCTCTCGGAGCTGGACGCGGTGCGCCGCCAGGCGCTGTTGAAGGTGGTGACCGCAGTGGGCCAGCAAACGATCGTGACCGACACCACGGATGGGGATGCGCCCGCGTTGTGGCCCTCGGCCGCCTTAAGGTATCGCGTGACTGAGGGCCGCATCAGCGCCCTGGACCGTGTCCCGTGAAAACCTTGCATGACATTTTGACTGATCTGGCTGACCGGTATCGCTGGCACCGCGCGGAGCTGCTGCTGGAGGTGGAGCGGGTGTGGCCCGAGGCGGTGGGGCCGCAGATCGCGCGGGTGACCCGGCCCATTGGGTGGCTGGACGGGGTGCTCACGATTGCCGTGCCGAGCCCCGTGTGGACGCAAGAACTGCGCTATCTGGAAGAGGAGCTGCTGAGCGCTGTCAACCAACAAATCACGGGCGGCGAGGTGCGGCGCATCCGCACGGTGGTGCGGCCAGGGATCCCGGCCAGTGCAGGCGGCACGCGTCAGGAGGCGACCGCGCGTCTCGGGGACCTGTCGAAGCGACTGCATGAACCTCCGCCAGACGAACCACACTGAGGGGGCGCTCCGTGCAACAAATCGCTAGCCGGGGAGTCAAGCGTCGTGTTTTTGCATGTGGGGGGCGACCGGATGGTTCCCTTAACCGGCCTCGTGGCTATTTTGGACGCCGGCGTGTTGACTGAGTCGCCCGAAACGCGCCAGATGTACCTGCGCCTTCGCAGTGAGGGGGCAGTCAACCCCGTGGATGCCTATTGGCGTCGTTCGCTGCTGGTGACCGACGAGGGCATCACGGAAAGCACGGTGGCGAGCCTCACCCTGTACGGCCGCTGGCAGCGCATCGCCTGCAAGTGGGGCACCGGACCCGCATCGTCTGCTCTGCATGATATAATTTAACAAAGGCGCGCCCGGGGGCGTCATCAACACCTTCGACGCTAAGCCGTGGGTTGTTTTTTGCGGGGGGACAACGTGGCAGATCAACAGGCGCCGGTCTATGACGAAGGCCAGATTCAAGTCTTGGAGGGACTCACGGCCGTGCGCAAGCGGCCGGGGATGTACATCGGCACCACGGGACCCCGCGGACTGCACCACCTGGTGCAGGAGATTGTCGATAATGCCGTGGACGAAGCCATGGCCGGCCAGTGCGACCATGTGGCCGTGACCCTGAACGCTGACGGATCCGTGTCGGTGGAAGACAACGGCCGCGGCATCCCGGTGGGCATTCACCCCACCGCAGGCATTTCCACGCTGGAAGTGGCGCTGACCATGCTGCATGCGGGCGGCAAGTTTGGCGGCAGCGGCTACAAGGTGTCCGGGGGGCTGCACGGAGTGGGCTTGTCGGTGGTGAATGCGCTCTCCAGCGAGCTCACGGCGGAGTCGCGCCGCGACGGGCACCGCTACCGCCAGGCGTATCGGGCAGGCATCCCAAAAGGGCCGGTGGCAACCGTGGGACCCGCGAGCGACACGGGTTTTTCGGTGCGGTTCTACCCGGACCCCACGATCTTTACCGAGAGTGTAGTCTTTGACTTCGATACGATTGCGAACCGGCTGCGGGAAATGGCATTTTTAAACGCCGGCCTGGAACTGTCGCTGGCCGACGAATCCAGCGGGGCGACCGTGCGCTTTTTGTACGAGGGCGGCGTGCAGTCGTTCGTCGAGTACCTGAACCTGAACCGCGAGGTGATTCACCCAAAGCCGATTCATCTCCGGGCCACGCGGGACGAGGTCATGGTTGACGTGGCGCTGCAGTACAACGACAGCTACACCGAGACGCTCTTTACGTTTGCCAACACCATTCGCACCCACGAAGGCGGCAGTCACGAAGCCGGATTCAAGTCGGCCCTCACCCGGGTGTGCAACGACTACGCCCGCAAGAGCGGCGTCTTAAAAGAGGCGGACAGCAACCTGTCGGGCGAAGATGTGCGCGAGGGACTCACGGCCATCATTGCCGTGACGCTCCACGACCCGCAGTTTGAGGGGCAAACCAAAACCAAACTGGGCAACTCCGAGGTGCGCGGCATCACCGAGGCGGTGGTGGCGGATGGGCTTGCGACGTTCCTGGAGGAAAACCCCGCGGTGGCCAAGCGGATGCTGGAAAAGGCGGTGAACGCCGCGCGCGCCCGGGAGGCCGCGCGCAAGGCGCGGGAGCTGACGCGGCGCAAGTCGGCCCTGGAAACCGCGGCGCTCCCGGGCAAGCTCACGGACTGCACCAGCCGCGACCCGGCGGAATCCGAGTTGTATCTGGTGGAGGGAGACTCGGCCGGCGGATCGGCCAAGCAGGGGCGCAACCGCATGTTCCAGGCCATTTTGCCGCTGCGGGGAAAAATTTTGAACGTCGAGCGGGCGCGTCTCGACAAGGTGTTTGCCAACGAGGAGATTCGCGCGATGATCACCGCCATTGGGACGGGGGTCAGCGGCGAGTTTGACCTTGCGAAGGCCCGCTACCATCGGGTGGTGATCATGACCGACGCCGACGTGGACGGAGCCCACATTCGGACATTGCTGCTGACGTTCTTTTACAGGTACATGACCCCCCTGATTGAAGGGGGCTACGTATACATTGCCCAGCCGCCGCTGTACCGGGCCAGGAAGGGCAAGGTTCAGCGGTACTGCTACGACGATGCCGCGCTGGACGCGTTCCTGCAGGAGTACGGGCGGGACCACGTGGACATCCAGCGCTACAAGGGCTTGGGGGAAATGGACGCCGAGCAGCTGTGGGAAACCACGATGGACCCCGAGCGCCGGACGTTCCTGCAGGTCAACCTGGACGACGCGATTGACGCCGACGTGATTTTCACCACCCTGATGGGCGAAAAGGTGGAGCCGCGGCGGAACTTCATTGAGGAGAACGCCCACTTGGTGCGCAATCTGGACACCATCGGATAATCACGAGTCCGCATCAACAGGATTTTTCGCGGGCGCCACGGCCAAGGCAAGCACGCCGGAGCCAAAGAGAGACACAGCGGACGGGGCTGGCCCGGTGCCAGTCCGGGCCTCCGCGTCGCCCAAGAGGATAGGGGCAGTTGGCCGGAACGTATCGCTCACGCGCCACTCACCAGTCCCGACCGCATGCGGCCGCCCGGCGCGAGGACGATGCGGTCCGACGCCTTGAAGCTACTGATTGCCAACCCAGCTGGGCGCACCTACGAAGAGAGTTGCCTCACAGTGGGAAATCCGAGGCTCACCCGATGCAAACTGCGGATTTCGCGTCAGTGGGGAGGCGGTGGCCGCTGACCGCGTCACTCGTCGGTGGTGCTGTCCGAAGCAGGGCCAGGGAGTTTGAGCTCGGGCACCTGCGTCCCGGTCTCCAGCGGCCGAACCCGATGGGAGGTGTGCAAGCGGTCGGTTCCTCGAGGGACATGTTCGTTCCATTGAATCCATAACCAGAGGACGCGGCCAATTAGGTAGACGAACGCGAGCCAACAGAACGCCAACACCATCTGTTGGATCCTATTGTGTGCAGCGTTAACCAGGAACACACCAGGAATCAGCATCGCGGCGATGCAGAGTCCCATTACCAAGCGCATCCCCCGGCGACGGGAGGCCCGCCGCGAAGCCGGGAATACGATGACGTGTCGGCGCGGTACATCCGGGTGCCGCCCTTGGTGGCCCAAAAGGTCCACCTCCTTGAAGGCTTGAAGCCGTTCGCAGGGGAGACCATCCCTCGCTACACCTTTAGGTCTATGAGCGGGGCAAGCGGTCCCGCCCCATGACCAGAGCAGAGCCGCCCTCCCCACGGCGCTGCTAGTCTGCTGTCGCCACGGGCGCCGCATCCGGGTCTACCATCCGCTCGTGCGAGGCTTCACGTAGGGTTAATCCCTTTGGTTCACGTAAGACCGCTATCGTCAGAAAGGCGCCCAACAAGGAAATTCCCGCCAACAATCCCATTGTGCCTGGCAACTGCAGGCGGACCAAGAGCAGCGGAAACAAGAAGGCCGCAACTGCCGCACCAAATTTGCCGGCAGAGGCCGAAATGCCAAAACCGATTCCTCGCACCGTAACCGGAAAAACCTCCGACGGATAGACAAAGGTCGTGCTGTTGGGACCGAACTCGATGAAAAAGTAGCTCACCGCGTAAACCAACAGGAAGGTGAGCGGAACGGTGGTGATTCCCGGGGCCAGCCACAGCACCGCATAGGCCGCCGCCATGACTACAAACCCCAGCACTTGGATGAACCGCCTGCCCAGGCGGTCGACCAGAAGCGCAGACACCCAATAGCCGGGCACAGCCGCCACCAAAAAGATCCAGAACGAAGTCAGCGTGTGCGTCAAGAGCGTGCCGGTCGGCTGCAACGCCTTCATAACCAATCCCGACGAAACACTGTTCCCGTAGAAGGCCATATCGAGGAACATCCACGAGAAGGCCGTCCCGACCAACGTGAACAGGAAAGTGCGATTGCGAAACAGAAGGGAGATACGGCTGTCCAACATCGGGACGGATCCCGTTGTTGTGACCGGGATGCCTGTGAGATGTTCCACAGTCTCGGCCGTTTCTTGTACGGCGCCTCTGACCCCTAGCGAAAAGTGAGGCGTCTCGACGATGCGCCGCCGAAGGTAGATAACTGCGGCGGCGGGAACGGCTCCAAGTCCCAGCATAATCCGCCAAGCTAGCGTTGGCGCTACCCCACTGCGCAGGAGCAACACGGCTACCAACGGGCCCACCAACAGCCCGAAACCTTGCATGGCGAAGACGGAATTCACCAAAAACCCGCGCCGGCGACGATTGGAGTACTCGCTCATGATGACTCCGCTCATAGGATAGTCTCCACCGACACCGAGACCCACAACAAAGCGGAGGCTCAGCAGCATCCAGAAATTAACAGAAAATGCTGACGCAAGTGCGCCAACGGCTAACAGTACGGCCTCTATGCCGTACACAGCTTTACGTCCCATCCTGTCCATGAGTCTTCCAAAGAACAAAGCACCGATGACAGCTGCAAACAGCGCCGAGCTGTTCAACAGCATAAGATTCAACGTAGTCAAATGCCAAATAGGTACCAGAAGAGTGGTTACTACACCGATTATGAACAAATCATAGGCATCCGTGAAAAACCCCATTCCGGCAGTAATCCACGTTCGAAAATGGAACCGCTGTAACCCGGTTTCCTCTAGAGGTTTGAGAACTTGATCACGAATGGATTCCTTAGACCCTTCGCTCATAAGGTGCCTTCCTCCCTCTTGGTCAAACCCCGTCTCACCCGGGCACATGGTCCCGGAGTCATTATGGAGACTGACTTTTAATTCCTGGGGATCGAGCGGTTAAGTTTCTGATAAACAGGGTCTCCAAGTGCCCAGCGATGGCGACCGCGGCCCAGTCACGGTCCGAGTGACACGCGTTCGGCAGGGCAAGAGTGGCCCTGCCGTCGGCACGGCGCGGAGGGTCTCCGGCAGGTCCCGTGCCGGCAAGAAGATAGCCAGATAATGAATTGACGCCAGGCCTGCGTCGCTGCGGATGTCGCTCGCCGTCGTGCGACGGTCAAGGGGCAGAGCTATGTACGAGAAGAGTGGCGTGAGAGCGAGTCGGTCCGCTGTCTCGGCAGGGACGGGCATGGCGCCCGCACTAGCGCGGTCCGGTAGGGGTGAAGCGCCTGGGGACAGATCAGCACAAGCAATTCACGCGCCCGCTGTACGGGGGATCCTCCGGGGAAGTGATGGCCACGCGGTCCGCGAGGGCCGGGGGCTGGGGCGGGCCGGCCCCAACCTGAGGGTGCCGGGCGTAGCCCGCTGCCGCTGGACGGCGAGTCCGTCGCCTCGGTGCGCCAGCGCCGGGGGCAGCCACCCGAGCCCGCTGTGCCGGGGATCCCTGTGGTACCCGGGCAATACGGCCCCAGCCCCTGGCGCGCCCCCGCGAGACGGGGGAAGCGATCTGGAAAGGCCGCCGATCCTTGAGGGCCTTGCACGGGGCCTCGAAGCACGGATGGTCGTAGGAAGTATGGCGGCGGGAAGGGCGCTTCGTCACGCGCAGCGCAGTCAAAAGCGTGGCGACGGGCTGGGCCGCGATCGCAGCCACCTTGTTGCGGCCGTGCACCCCCGCATCAGCGGCAGACCGAGCAAACGGCTCATCCGGATGGGGCTGGACCATCCACAGGTCGAAGGCGTCGTGCCGGAAGAGGTTGGCCAGGACGGGCTCCCCACCCCGCCTGGTGGCTTTCCCTGCGCGCGCTATGCGTGTGCCGTCCGCGTGTGGAAATGGCGCCGTCAGCCAGCGCTCCGTGTAGAGCCGCACCCACGGAGTGTCCGTGTGCCACCGGACCGCGTGCCTCCGCCACGTGTGGTCGATCTGATCAAACAGCCCCTGGATATCGCACGCCAGCACCCCGCCGTACCGCCCGCACCGCTGGCGGGTCACCGTCACCGTCAGCGCCTGCGCCGCAGATCGTCCGGGGCGGTTGCCGTAGGAGCCCGGAGGGAACCCCGGCTCCTCCAGCGGGTTCTGCACCGGTTTCACGACCGTTGGCGCGACGCGATCCACCGCGGTGGGGACCCCGAGGAAGCGGGTCCCGCCTGCCGGATTCGGGATCGCGACCGCCTTGACGACATCCGGTTCCAGACCACGTAGAGGTTGTTCTTCCGGTCGGCCTCGCACGGCGCCACGCTTTCGTCGTCGATCCCGGCTGCCCCGTGGCGGGCTTTTGCCACGCGCCAGGCCTCTGCCACCGCTGGTTTGGGGATCACATACGCCTGGGGTGTGTCCATAGGTTCCTCCCTGGCGCTTACACCGCTCGCTCTCTGGGAATCGGGGCGGCCCTTCGCGCCCCTCCCTTTACGGAGCGTGCTCGCGACGATGGACGCCCCCGACCCGGTGGGCGGCCTCGGTCTGGGTCCTTACGGGTCTGCCGCTGCGGACGGTTCTTTGGCCATCAACCCCGAGACTCCCCCGTTCCGCCCCCGAGCCCGCACCCGGGTCCTGCCGCCTTGATGGCGGTCGCCGTCTGCCCCATCGGCAGGCTTCCGTCCGACGCTGTCCCCGGACACGCTCTCGACCCGGGTTTCGGCCACATCCCCGCCCTGTAGAGACGTCCACCGCGGTGTCCGTTCGTTCAGCGCCAGGGCACCGACCTGATGAGGCTCGCCGCGCCTGTTCCGTAACGCGCACCGTCGGGGCTTTTGCCCTCGGCCGCTGACGGTGGTTGTTTTAGCCGCCCCTTAATGGCCTAAAGTTGACGGCGTTGCCCGTCCGGGGATTGCTGGCTAGACTGGCCACGGTGCCATCTTGCGGGAAAGGAAAGCGCCCGGGGTAAATGAATGCTTGCTGAAGGCATTCGCCCGGGCGCGTGGTCACACAACAGTGGTAAGTATAGCAGACTACACCCTCGAACCCCACCCGGACGGACCGGATACTTTTACGTGCGGAGCGCGACCGTGAGTCCGTGTCCGGTGTGTGACGGGGTCGTGGTGGTCATCGGGAGTCGCCGGCGGACGCGGCGACTGCCCACCGGGGAGCGGCAGGTGCTGGTGATTCGCCGGATGCGGTGCCACGGGTGCCGCCGGATCCACCATGAGCTGCCGGCGTGTCTCGTGCCCTACAAACGGTACGACGCCGAGACGTTCGAAGCCGTGGCGACCCACGGGCGGGCGGCGGCGGTGGCGGGGGACGAGGGCACGCTGACCCGCTGGCTGCACTGGCTCACGACCTGGGGAACCGCCGCGCGCCGCCTCTGGGCGGCGTGGGCGGCCCGGGCGGCCACGGATCGGGGGGACCCGTGGCCGGTCGCGCTCCAGGGGCCCCCACCCTGGCCGGCGGCCCCGCCGGGCTGGCTGGCGGTCGTTGTCCACCGGCTGGTCGCGGCGGCCGCTGGGTGGCGTCGCTGTTGCCCCCCCTGGCCTAGCTCCCTCATCCCCACGGCCCGCAGCTGGATCACCCCCCTCGCTGCGGGCCTTTTCCTGTCGTCCTCGCCGCGGCCACTCTCCTCAGCAATTCGGGGCCACCAGACCCCGTCAATTTTCGGCCATTAAGGGGCGGCAACTACAGGTGGTTGCGAGCCTCCTGCCGGCCACGCGGGTCCGAGGGGTCCTCCCTCTTCTCGGGGATAGCACAGTGCCTGCCGCTACGCGGCCGGCGCCTTCCGGGGCACACCGAGCGCCGAGACTGTTCCCTGGAGGGTCAATACCACGCTTCCCGCCGCAACCAGGCGCCCATGGCGCCCGGCTCGGTGCAGGTATCCGCTTCGGCCAGGATGCGGAGCGTGTAGGCCATCGAAAACTGCCGCCGGTCGGCGCGCCCTTCCATCGCGGGTTCTCAACCGCCAAGCGGGGGATCTTGGCCCGGCCCACGGGCTACGAGGGCCTGAAGCTTGTTGGGGGATCCGGGTCTCTGGACAAAAGATTGCGACCATGGTGCCGCAGACTTTCCCAATCCGTACCGGCCCTCCCTGCGCGTCATTCTAGCGGCGCGGGACCTCTCCGAAACCATCTCCCCGAAATCATTTTTACGGCCGCGCCGGCATGACATCCGGTGGCACGCCCCGTGGACGTCGCACAAGACGTGTTGCAGTTCACCGCAGCGCTGGACTGATTTCTACGCCCGCAGCGGCTGCCGCCTCCTGAAGGCGTCGGTCTAACGTGATCAATGGGAGAAACCGCCTCAACGCCAGCTCAAGGTAGGTGGCGTCGTATATCGAGAGACCGTATTCACGAGCGATGGGGAGGACGCTACGGAAGACATCCGCCTCCGTATCTATCTCCACCGCCAGTGCATCCTGCAACACAGGGACCAGTGCGGTTGCGGCCGCTGATGTAATGCGCCCCCGGCGCTCGCCCGTCATAAGGCCGTTGGCCACCTCCAAGGCCCAAAGCGCAGGGACCACGACGGCCAATTCCGGAAGCGGCGAGGCTCCCTCTTCATCGGAAAAACACCAAGCCAGCGTCGATGAAGCGTCCATCACGCACCGTCTCACCGGCGGCCCTCGTTAATCCACTCACGAATTTCCGAGATGTCGGCACGCGCCAACCGTCCCCGAATCTGGGCCAAGCGCTCGACCGCCTCTCTGCGATCCAGCCGCTGTCGAGGAATGGGCCCCAAAATGGCCACGTCCTCTCCGCGCTTGGTAATAGTGATCGTCTCGCCCGCTTCGGCGGCGCGCAGCATCTCGGTGAAGTGGGTCTTTGCTTCAAACGTTCCCATCCTGCGCACGCAGACCCCTCCTAAGACTAGTTTTAAAGCTAGCTAAAAGGGCACGGGACGCGTGTCAACACGCGTTTGTCAACGTGAGTGTGAGCCTGGTGACCCGGCGGACGATCCCTGCTAAAGCGGTCGAGGCAGTCGGCTCTCATCCCGGGAGTGGGTTCGCGACCGCATCTTCCGTCCCCCGCGCCAACAGCTTTTATGGAGGTGCCCGGGAGCTCGGCGAATGGTGCCCGGGAGAGATCGCGTGCTTCAAGGCCCCATTGAACACATTTAACTCAAGGACGGGGCGCTGGGCGCCTTCAAATGGGAACATGTGTCGGGCCCGAGCCTACCTGGCGGGCTGGGCGGCGACTTCCTCCTGAAACCGCAGGGCCTTGGCGGCAAAGTAGCGGTGGATGCGCAGATCGTCCGTGAGCTCCGGGTGAAAGCTCGAAGCCAAAATGGTCCCCTGCTCCACCAGCACGGGCTCGCCGTCAAGTTCCCCCAGTACGCGCACCGCGGAGCCTGCGGACAGAATGCGCGGGGCCCGAATGAACACCACGTGCACGGGTTCGGGAGCCAACGCACTCACGGAAATGTCGGCTTCAAAGGACTGAACCTGCCGTCCATACGCGTTGCGGGCCACCGTCACGTCTAGGCCCCCAAGCCATGTGGGCGAGGCGCCTCGCGCTCCTTGCACGTGGTTGGCCAAGAGGATCATGCCGGCGCAGGTGCCGTATACGGGGAATCCCTCAGCCATCTTCGCGTGCAGCGCATCCAGAAGACCGCTTTCGGTCATCAGCATGCCGATGGTGCTGCTTTCCCCGCCCGGCATGATGAGACCGGCGAGCCCCGAGAGCTCCGCCGGTCTCCGCACCTCCAGGGCGGCAACGCCCAGCCGCTCCAGGTGACGGCGGTGTTCCCGCACGTCTCCCTGGATGGCCAGTACACCGATGCGCACCTACCAGCCGCGCTCCTGCATCCGGTCGCTCTGGGCGAGGGTCGACATTTCCAAGCCCGCCATGGCCTGGCCCACGCTCTCGGACACTTCCGCAATCACGGCGGGGTCGTTGTAGTGCAGGGTGGCCCGCACAATGGCGCGCGCCATGGCCGCCGGGTTCTGCGACTTGAAAATCCCTGACCCCACGAAGATCCCGTCCGCGCCCAGCTGCATCATCAGGGCAGCGTCTGCGGGGGTGGCGATGCCGCCGGCGACGAAATGCACGACCGGCAGGCGCCCCATCTCCCTGACGCGGCGCACCAGCTCCAGCGGAGCACCAAACTCCTTGGCCAGCGTGCCCAGCTCCTCCGCGGGTGCCGCCGTCACGCGCCGAATCTCGCCCAGCACCGTCCGCAGGTGCCGCACCGCCTCGACGACGTTGCCGGTTCCCGGCTCGCCCTTGGTGCGGATCATGGCCGCACCTTCGGCAATGCGCCTAAGCGCCTCGCCCAGGTTGCGGGCGCCACACACAAACGGCACGTTGAAGTTCCACTTGTCGATGTGGTACTGCTCGTCGGCCGGGGTCAGCACCTCGCTTTCATCGACGTAGTCCACCTCCAGCGCCTCCAGCACCTGCGCCTCGACGAAGTGCCCGATGCGCGCCTTGGCCATAACCGGAATCTCGACTGCCGCGTTGATCGCCTTCACGATGGCCGGGTGGGCCATGCGGGCCACGCCTCCGGCCGCGCGGATGTCGGCGGGTACGCGCTCCAGCGCCATGACGGCCACGGCTCCCGCCTGCTCCGCGATGACGGCCTGTTCCGGGGTGGTGACGTCCATGATGACGCCGCCCTTCAGCATCTCTGCCAAGCCGGTTTTGACGCCGGCGGTTCCTTGTTCACGCTGGTTCCTCTGTTGTGCCACCTTCGTCCTCCTTGCAGTCGCTGTGCTCTCTGTCTGCCTGGTTTCTGCGGCTCACCGCGGGCGCCCGGTTTTCTGCACCGCGGCTATGTCTCGTCGACGTCGAGGTCGTCGGGTTCGCTCCGAATGAGGGCCACCGCCGCCACACTCTGCGCATCACCCAGCCGCATGACCGACACCCCCTGCGACGTGCGTCCCTGGAGGGAAATACTGGCCACCGGGGTGCGAATCATGGTGCCCTCCGCGGAGATGAGCATGATTTCCTCGTTGCCCTGCACAGGGATGAGGCTCACCAGGTCACCGGTCTTCGCGGTGCGTTGCATGCCTATGATACCTTGCCCACTGCGTCCGGTAACCCGAAACCGAGAAATTGGCGTGCGCTTGCCCTGGCCGTTGGCGGAGACGAGCAACAACTGCCCCGAGTCTCGGACCAGTGCCAGACTCACCACGCGGTCCCCGGCCTTGAGCCGGATCCCCCGCACGCCGCGGGCCTGCCGGCCCATCGGGCGGACGTCGTCGGCCAGAAACCGAATCACGACCCCCTTGGCGGTGCCCAGCAGGATGTCGCCGCCGCCGGCGCCGGTGTCCACGGCAATCAGCTCATCGTCGTCATCCAGACTGATGGCGATGAGCCCGGCCCCACGCCAAGACCGGTACGCCTCCAGCGGCGTCCGCTTGATCGTGCCGCGCTTGGTCGCAAACACCCAGAAGCCATCGGTGGCGTCTTTGGGCAGCACCTGCACGGCCGCGATGCGTTCGGTCGCCTCCAGCGGCAGCAGGTTCACTACGGCGGTGCCTTTGGCCTGGCGCGACGCCTCGGGAATCTCGTGCACCTTCACCCGGTAGGCCCGGCCCTTGTTGGTGAAAAAGCACAGATAGTCATGCGTAGAGGCGGTGAACAGGTGCGCCAAAAAGTCGTCCTCGCGCACCGATCCCCCGCTGATGCCCCGACCTCCCCGATGTTGCGCCCGGTAGGTGGCCACCGGCTGCCGCTTGATGTAGCCGCGATGCGTCATGGTCACCACCATCGCCTGCTCGGGAATCAGGTCCTCGTCGGCAAAGCTTTTCACTGCGGCGACAATCTGGGTGCGCCGCTCGTCCCCATATTGGTCGCGCACCTGAATGAGCTCGTCCTTCACGATGCCGCGCACCAGCTCGGGGTCGGCCAGAATCCCTTGCAGGCGGGCGATCTCGGCCGCCACCTCCTGGTACTCGGCCTCGATCTTGTCGCGCTCCAGCGCGGTCAGGCGCTGGAGGCGCATGTCCAAAATCGCCTGAGCCTGGCGCTCAGAAAGTCCAAACCGCTCTTCCAGGCCCGTGCGCGCCGCCTCGGGGCTATCGGAGGCGCGAATCAGGGCAATGACCTCGTCCAGGTGCTCGAGCGCAATCCGGAGCCCCTCTAGGATGTGCGCGCGCGCCTCGGCCTTTTCCAGGTCAAACTGCGTGCGCCGGGTGATGACCACTTCGCGGTGCGCGATGAACTCCTGCAACATCTCGGCCAGGGTCAGGACCACCGGCCGTCCGTTGACGACCGCCAGCATGATGATGCCAAACGTCTGCTGCAGCGGGGTGTACTTGTACAACTGGTTCAGGATGACCAGAGGCTTGGCGTCGCGCTTCAGCTCCAGCACCACGCGTACGCCATGCCGGTCCGACTCGTCGCGCAGATCCGAGATGCCCTCGATCTTGCGCTCCTGCACCAGCCCCGCGATGCGCTCCAACAGGCGCGCCTTGTTGAGCTGAAAGGGGATCTCCGTAATCACGACGCGCAGGCGGCCGTTGTGTCCCTCTTCGGTGGACGCGACCCCGCGCGTGGTGATGATGCCGCGGCCCGTCGTGTAGGCCTGGCGAATGCCCTCGCGGCCCAGGATCAGGCCGCCGGTGGGAAAGTCCGGCCCGGGGACAATTCTGAGCAGGTCGTCGATAGGCGCATCCGGGTGGTCAATCAGGTGGACGGTGGCGTTCACGACCTCCGTGAGGTTGTGGGGCGGAATGTTGGTCGCCATGCCCACCGCGATGCCAGACGTGCCGTTGACCAACAGGTTGGGGACGCGCGCCGGCAGCACCACCGGCTCCTGAAATTCATCATCAAAGTTGGGTTGAAAGGGCACGGTGTCCTTGCCGATGTCCGCCAGCATCTCCGTGGCCAGCCGCGACATGCGCACCTCGGTGTAGCGCATGGCGGCGGGCGGGTCGCCGTCTAAGGACCCGAAGTTGCCGTGGCCATCCACCAGGATGTACCGGCAAGAAAAATCCTGCGCCATTCGCACCATCGCGTCGTACACCGCGGGGTCGCTGTGGGGGTGGTACTTGCCCAACACCTCGCCCACCACGCGGGCCGACTTCTTGTGCGGCTGAGTAGGCCCGTTCGAGAGCTCGTGCATCGCATAGAGAATGCGGCGGTGCACGGGCTTTAGGCCATCGCGAACGTCGGGCAGCGCAACGGCTCACGATCACGCTCATCGCGTAGTCAATGTAGGACCGGCGCATCTCGGCTTCGATATCGATGGGTAATACCCGACCAGCTTCGGCCATGACGCTCCCTCTCTGGACCCGACTGTCTAACCCCTCAATTATAGCGTGACCTGGGCCAACGCTGAGCATCTGCGTTGGCGCTGATGCGAGGGCACCCCGACGCTGCGGCTGAGAGGGGGGCCGTTGGGTCGTGGTGAGCTACCGGGCGGGGTACAGACGATGGCCTGGGTGGTGGTCCGGCATCGATACACCCCAGCCGGCGCGTCGGACCACGCCCGGATCACGGCGGCCGCCAGGGGCGC
>JAJZWS010000064.1 GCA_021846565.1 Bacillota bacterium | reverse complement strand
GCAAGATCGCTGTCGAGGACTCCGACGGCCTCGAATCCCACGTCAAACAGATCCGAATAGAAGAACGGTAAGTCTGCCTGCGTGGCATGGCCGCCGGCCATGTTCTCTCCTGCGACCCGCCCCCCCACCACCGCGTTGTCTTCATGCTCCACCCGCATCGTGCGGTTCAGGTGGGAAGCCGGGATCTCGGCGACGTCGCCCGCCGCCCAGATATCGGAGGCGCTGGTCTGGCCTCGTTGGTTCATCACGATCCCACTATCCACGGCCCATAGGCCAAGACCCTGTCAGCCCCCCGGGGCCCGAGTTGCCGGGCGGGGCGTCGCGGCTCCCCGGACCGGCTTCGGTCTGGCGCCGATGCTGTCGCCGCACGGGGCGGGCAAACCGGTCGAACAGAACATCACCCTCAGGAACGCCGGCAGCGGAGCGTGACGGGGCGGCTGGCGTACTCCCGGTCCGAACATCGCGCCGCCGGCAGCGCGGTCACCCATCGGCGGTGGCTTCGATCGCGCGGTCGAGACACGTGCGAAATTCGTCCTCAGGCATCGGCACGACCCGCGCCGCATTCACACCCCTGCCAATTGCAGCCGGTGCGTCGTCGCCGTGGCGCATCGTCAACCTCCCGATCGAGTTCCAGGACGCCGTGCGGACCGAAGGATCCATTGGCCTGGCGACCAATCTCCGGCATCGGCCCGGACGCGCCGGGGGGTCGTGAACCGCTCGGCGCTCCTGCGCCCCCACCGTCACTCGTCGACAATACGCCCACGCGCCGCCGCGACGTGGTCCACGGGCTGTCCTGGCCGTCCGTCTTTCTCCCCGTTGTCGATGGGTATCCCGCACACCTCGGTCGCTGCCATCGGCCACATGCGTCAAGCGGGCGGCGGATGGCCGCGACGCCCGTCGGGCCGGCCAGGAACCGGCGGCCAGGTCGTCCACACACTCGGGCACCCGACCCGGAGCTTTACCGATGGCCAATGCCCGGACCGAACGTTCCCCTGGGACACCCGCACCACACGGTGAGCCACTTCCCGGCCAGCGTGGCGGGGTCGACATCAAAGGCGGATGTCCGGACTCCGCCATCGGGCCGATGCTGACTGAACCCACAGCGCGCTGGCGGTGCCTGCCACCGGAACAGCCGGGTGCGCACCCGCACTGGATGGCACGGCCTGGGCCGTGCGCCCGGTCACCTCGCTGGGGCAAGGGCAGTCGGGATCGGCGGCGGTGCGGTTCCGTGCAAACCCTCGTCGGTCATGGTGCCGGTGGCCGCATCCACCGCGACGCGGGCCCAGTCAACGTACGCCGGGGGAGCACCGCTCGGCCTGTACCCCTGGAAGACCCCGGGTGCGTGAAGCGGACGGTGATGACCCACACGGGCCGGGTTGGATTGATGATCACGCTGCCGGCCAGAGCGGGAAGAGCGTGGTGCACCGCTCCATAGGTCGTCAGAATGGCTGCGGTGATCGTGCCCTGGGCAGCCCACCCCTTTTCCGCCGCCACTTTGCTCAGGAGACGCGCCCCCGCCGGCACGGACCGGGCCAGGTTGGCGCCGGACGGAACGGTTTGCCGCGCGGCCGCTTGGTTGCACACCCGATGGCGTTGCATGCAGTGCGCGAGGCCGGGCACCGTGGTCGCGCAGTTCTGGTGCCCAGCGAGACAACGCGCCAGCACCTGCTGATTAACCCCGTGAAATACATCGGCCGTGGCCAGTGCGGCGGATGAGCGGGACGGACGCCCGTAGTGGGCCAGCGGCGCCCCCATCAGAAACGGTGGCCAAGACCAGCATCGCCACAGCGACCCAGGCGGCGCCGGCCCGGTGGCTCGACCGTCCTTGAGCGCCCAACGCCAGCGCCCCTTTCGCGAACCCCTGCGACGGCCGCCGTGACGCCGATTCATGACCCCCACGACCTGAACCGCTGGACCCCAGACCGGATGGACGGCATCTCGGCTGCACATACACCCAGAGTTTACCGCTGACGCCCCCCTGAATCGCTGCGGTGCGGTATGGTAATCAGGGAGGGATCCACGATGACTACCCCCGGTGCCTGGCTGGACGCGGTGCGGCGCGAGCGCCCCCTCGTCATGAACATCACCAATTTCGTGGCTATGAACTTTGCCGCCAACGTGCTGCTGGCGGCCGGCGCGTCCCCGGTGATGAGCCACGCCCGCGAGGAGGTGGCCGACATGGCGGCCCTGGCCCAAGCGCTGGTCCTCAACATCGGGACGCTGGAGCCGACCTGGGTGGAAGCCATGCACTTGGCGGCCCGGGCCGCCGCCGCGCGGGGCCTTCCCGTGGTGCTGGACCCCGTGGGGGTGGGTGCCACCCCGTTCCGGACGCGTGTGGCGCAAGATCTCCTGGCCACGGGGGCCATCACGGCGGTTCGGGGCAACGCGGGTGAGCTCGCCGCCCTCGCGGGGGCCCAGGGGACCGTGCAGGGTGTAGAGGCGATCGGTTCCGCATCGGTGGCGGACCTGTCGTCCTGGGCTCGCGCCCACCGCGTGCTGGCCATCGCCACCGGCCCCACGGACATCGCCACCAACGGTACGGATGTCCTTCAGGTTGCCAACGGCCATCCCCTGATGGCCCGGGTGACGGCCACCGGATGCAGTCTCTCCGCGCTGGTCGGGGCCTTTTTGGCCGTGGCCCCGCCCGCCGAGCGCCTGGACGCGGCGGTGGCCGCGCTGGTGGTGTTCGGGCTGGCCGGTGAAGCCGCCGCCCGCCGGGCCGGCGGCCCGGGAACCTTTGCGCCCCTGCTGTTGGACGCGCTGGCCGCCCTGGAACCTGCGCAGGTGGACGCGGCCGCCCGCATCACGCAGAGCCCGCCCGCCTAAGCTCTCCAGACAGCGAAAGGCGGCTCCTCTTGCGGAGGAGCCGCCTTCCATGGGCTCACGTGCGAAACGCGGTCTCGGCCATGGGCGAGGCGCCCGTCTCCGCCATACGTTTGGCCGGCACCTTGGCCGGCACCAGCCGGGCGGTGGCAAACGTGCGCAGCGAGCGCTGCACCTCGACCATTACGCGCTCCCCCACGAGTGCGCCCGCGCCCTCCACGTCAATCACATACCCTTCAATGCGGGCGATGCCATCTTTGGGATTGTTGGCATGCCGCTCCTCCACCAGCACTTTAATCCGCTCGCCGTCGTGGACCGGAAGCGCCGCGCGCTCCACCTGCTGGCGAGAGCCCAGCATCTTAATCCGCAGTTCCTCGGGGCCGCAGTCTGCGGCGCCCCGGACGAAAACGGCGCGTCCGGTCGCCCGCTCCAAGTCCTTTAAGTTGTTGCCGCCTGGCCCAATCAGGTGGGCGGCCACCGGAGGCGCCGCCTCTGCCAGGATGGCTTCTGCCGCCGACTCCCGGAGGCGGTCGGCAATCTGCTCGCGCAGCCGTGCGGCAATCACCTCTTCGGACAGGATGCGGGCCCGCCCGTCACACGTGGGACACACCCGGGTCATCTGCGACAGCAAGCTTTCGTGGACCTTCTTCCGGGTCACTTCCATGAGCCCGAGGCGCGTCAGGCCCAAGACCGCGACGCGCGTGCGGTCTGCTTTCAGCGCCTGCTGAAACACCCGCACCAGCTCCGTCTGGTCGGCCTCGGTCTCCATGTCAATGAAGTCCACCACCACGATCCCGCTGATGTCGCGGAGCCGCAACTGCCGTGCAATCTCGACGGCGGCCTCGCGGTTGGTCACCATGACGGTGTCGGCCAGGTCCGTGGTCCCCACGTTCTTGCCGGTGTTGACGTCAATCACCGTAAGCGCCTCGGTCTCATCCATCACCAGATAGCCGCCGCACCTGAGCCACACCCGGCGCTTCAGCGAGCGGTCCAGCTCTGCCTCCACACCGCGGGCCCGCAACAGCGGCACCGCATCACTCCACAGCTCGATGCGATCCTTGAGCTTGGGGGACAGCGACGCGGCCATCTCCCGGGCCTTCTCGAAGGCCGCCGCATCGTCGATGACCAGCCGGTCCACCGACTCATCCATGTGGTCGCGGATCGTGCGAGCCACCAGGCTCACCTCGTGGTGCAGCAGGGCGGGCCCCTTGACGCTTTTGGCTTTCTTGTTCACCCGCATTAGGAGGCGGCGCAGGTAAGACAGGTCCCGCTGCAGGGTGCGGGCGGTTTGTCCCTCGGCGACCGTGCGCACGATGAGACCCATGCCCCGGATTCGGATCTTCTCCGCGATTTGCCGCAGACGATCTCTTTCCTTTTCATCCGTCACGCGGCGAGAGATTCCTAGAATCTCCGAATACGGGGTCAGCACCAGATAGCGGCCCGGCAGCGACAAGTGCGTGGTGACCCGGGCCCCCTTGGTGCCAATCGGCTCTTTGACCACCTGGACCACGATGTCCTGGCCCACCTTGAGCACGTCCTGGATGGCGCGCGGGTGAGCCTTGTCCGACGCCTCCAGGATAGCGTCGTCCACGTACAGGAAGGCATTTTTCTCCAAACCAATGTTGACGAACGCCGCACGCATGCCCGGGAGGACATTTTCCACGCGGCCCTTGTAAATGTTGCCGGCCGCGTGCTCCTCGTCCTCGTGATCGATGAAAAACTCCACCAGCTGACCGTCTTCGATAACAGCCAAGCGACTAAATCGGGGACTAAAACTGACCAAAAGCTCCTTGAACGTTTTAGCGGCCGTCCGGGCCGGAGGCCGGTCCTGACTCGTGGGCGCCACCAGGCTTCCGGGGACTGCCTCCTGTGCCGCGGCCGCCTGTCCATCGTCCGGAGCCATGCTCCGGTGCCTTCTACGCCGCGCCATGCGGACGCTCCTTTCACATTGTGTATTGCGGACGAAATAGGGGACCGTCTCGCTTCGGTTGGCTAGTGCGGCTCTCCTCCTTCCTCGCCTGTCCTCGCCTGGGTTGGGCTCTGGCGTCCGCGTCATCGCGGCTGGCCTTATGATAAAAGTTTCACACCAGTTGGTCAATTGCGACGGACCGCCGGCCCCCTCGCGAATCCCAACCCTTGCCACCATACCATGGCGCACGCCATCCGCAAAAACTTCCGGACGCGGAGCGGGCGAAGGCCGTAACGAGCACCGCCCCCCAGAACCGTCAGGGCCGCTGGACCAGCTGGCGCACCGGCGTCGCCGGCCCGGACGTGGCGAGCGTGGCCAGCAAATCCTGTTCCCACACCGTGCCCAGCACCTCCTGCCCCGGGGACAGCACCGCCACTCGATGGAGTTTCTTGGGGCGCATCGCGCTCAGCACATCCCCCAGCGGCGCGTCTTCACGCACCGCCACATCTTCCACCAGCCACACGCTCTGACGTTGAAAGGCCGCGGCGCGCACCGCCAGGTCGCGAACCGGCCAGGCCGCCCCCCCATCGGGACGGTGCGCGGCCCACCATAGGAAGACGCCCAACACCACCACCTGCCACCAGAACACCCCAAACACCGCCAGCAGGAAGAACCAGCCCACCAGCACGGCGGCCCCCACCTCCGCCACCCGGCGCACCTCCTGCCGCGCCTGCGCGTACCCCACCCGGCTCGCCCGCAAGGCACGCCAGAGACGCCCACCGTCAAGCGGAGCCGCCGGGAGCAGGTTGAACAGCGCCAGGCCCACGTTGACGAGGACGAAAAAGTGCAGGAGCTGACCGTTCACCGGCCACAACAGCGGCACGGTGACGGCCACTGCGGCCAGCATCAGCGAGGACAGCGGTCCCGCCATCGCCACCATCGCCTGATGCGCCGGGTCCTCGCTATCCAAGCCGGCGAGCCGCGCCACTCCACCAAACGGCAGCAGCTCCACCCCGTCCACGTCAAGCCCCAGCACCCGCGCCGCCGCCACGTGTGCCAGCTCATGACCCAGCACGGCCAGAAATCCCAGCGCCATCTGGAACCCCTGCCCGGCCAGCACATAAATCGCCATCAGGAGCACCACGCTGGCGTGGAGTTTCAGCGGGATCCCCAAGACGCGACCCACCAGCACGTCACCGCCTCCCGAGCGGTCCCAGGTACCGGGTGGCTGCCGGGTTGACGGGGTATCCCGCTTCCCACAGCAGCACCGTGATGGTGCCGGGATTGTGGCCCAGCACCATGCCTGGCGCGACCCGCGCGCCGGCGGGGACCGCTACCCCCGTGAGTCCGCGGTACCCCAAGCGCAGCGCGGGGGACACCACCACCCACAGCGTGCCCGCCTGGCGCACGACGGTGCCCCCCACGCTGGCCAGCACGGGACCGCCAACAGGACCCCGGATGACGGTGCCCGGCTCAAACCGGTACCCGTGCCCCACGGCGCGCCACCCATACGCGGCCACCACGCGCCCGTCAGGCACCGGCGTGACGGGACCGGTGGCCGGCAGTGCCGCCGTCCACACGTCCACCACGGTGCCCCAGCTACGCCGCCCCGCAAAGCGCACCGCAGCCGCGAGCGCTGACGACGGCGGCCACGTCCAGCGCGTAACCCTAGTGACACCGGACGCGAACGCGGGTCCGATAGGCGCCACCCGCCGCATGGCCAGCACGCCCCCCAGCAGCAGCACCGCCACCATGACCTGGACATATCCCCGCCGCCAGGGATCCGGCGGACGTCGGCGTGGCGACTCGCGATTGCTTTGACTGTCCATGGGTTCCCCCCCAGCCTCACCGTATGAGGGCGGGGGGGACATAGACCAAATTTAGGACGCCGAGCCAATGCGGCCCAACGGGCGACCCTTTATCCGATGCGCAGGCAAGCTGATGGGGCGATTCACCCGTCCACTGATGTGCGTGGGTAAACGTGGATTCCAGCTCGATGTACACGTCACCGCCCGCCAGCTTCCACCGAAAGACCCCCAGAAGCAGCGGAGCCGGCCCCGACACGTTCAACCCGTCAATCGTGTACACGCTGCCAGGGCAGAGACAGTGAAACTGATTCGCGCTCTGCACCCAGTTCACGCGGCAGCCCAGGTGGGTGCAGATGGGTGACAGGACATAAAATGGGCAGTCCCCGCCAAGATACCGGAGATACGCGTGGTCGGCGGCCGGAAGCTTTGCCCAGTGGTCGGTCTGGATGTAGCTTTACGGCGTGCGGGCCACTCCCCCCACGCCCGCGCTGCCGGCCTGCATGGACGTGGTCTGAAGGCTGGACGCCGACCCCAAGGTCACCCACTGCTCGATGGATTTCGCAAACACCGGGGGGTCATGCCTCCACCCCCACCGGAATCGCCACCACCAACGCGATGAATCGCCACCACCAACGCGATGAGGCCCACGACCCCGTTCAACATCCTTCAACATCCTTCAACATCCTTCAACATCCTTCAACATCCTTCAACATCCTTCAACATCCTTCAACATCCTTCAACATCCTTCAACATCCAATGAAAGAAATCGCGCCGCATCCAACCAGCGCGACGGGGCGGTCGCCTTGCCATGCGACACCTCCCAGAGTAGACCTGGAGCGAAGCGTATCTGAAGTCGCAGTCAGCCCGAACCGAATCGTGACCCCATGACACCGCCAGATAGGTTAAAAGCCCATCAACGGAACCACTTTCTTTTAAACCCAGTTATCTCGGGTTCAACACTTCTATGGATCGTCGGATCGTCCCCGCTGACAGCGGATTTACAGCTGGTGAGGATGGGCTCCATAGAACATGGAGAACGGACGCGGCAGGATGCCCAGCTCCGACATCCAGCGGACGTCACGCACGTACGGTTCCATGCCGAAGTAGTCCCACTCGGCCACCGTCCACGGCCACTGCACGACGCCCGACTCGCCCCACGCCTCGGGTACGCGGATGGTCCACCGCGGCGACCACACACTGGCATCGCCGTTCACGTGCTTGACAATGTCATAAACACCCAAGGGGTGTGGCCCGGGCAGCTCGTAAGTAGCGCCCTCCATCCCCGGGCTCACCATGAGACGAAGGATCGCCTCGGCGACATCCCCCGCGTACACCGGCTGGGCCACCGCCAGGCTTTTGGGCACCAAGGCAAAAATCTGCTGGGCCCAAGCCTCCATGCGGCGGAAGAAGTCGCTCTCCTTGCCAAACATCAGGCTGGGCCGCACAATCGTCCAGTCCAGTCCGCTTTGGCGCACCAGCCCCTCGGCCTCCGCCTTAACTTGGTGCAGCGGACAGGGGCTTTCGGCGTCCGCCCCCAGGGCACTGACAAACAGCACGCGACGCACGCCCCACTGGCGGGCCCACGCCAGAATCCGCCGCACCGCTTGTACGTGCCGCGGTCCCGCGACCGCCATGTCCTCGGCAAAGGACGGCCCGGCGACCATCAGAAGCGCGGCCAGCTCATCGGGGGGGGCCGCCGGCACCCCACTCTCCGGATTGAGGGCCCACGGCACATAGCTCGCGTCCACTTGGGGCGTCGTCACCGCCCCGAGAACCCGGTAGCCGCTCATGGCAGCGCGCCGAACCAGATGGGTCCCCAACAATCCGTTGGCCCCCGTCACCATCAGGGACGGCGCCCTCACCCGCGTGGTGTCTGCCGCCGCCGCACTGGTCGTTTCTGCTCCCACCGACGCATCCGCTCCTCAAGCCGCCGCAACATGGCCACGATGGCCAACATCAGGGCCGCATTCAATGCCAGCAGCACAATCGCAATGAAAACTAAACTCACGCCGGCCCCTCCCGGACCATCGAGGTGGTCAACAACTCGTCCAGCGTAGTCGGTTCGACATGCGCCCTTAAGGTCCCTGCTGGCTCAACCCAGCAAATTGGACCGTCCCGACAGCGTCCGAGGCACCCGGACGCCGTCACCCGCACACCAGCCCCCGCGCGGAATCGGGGGTCTCGGGCAAGCGCCGCGCGGACGGCCGCCGCGAGCCCCACGGCGGCAAGCCACCACCCCTCAGCGGCGGTACCCTGGTCCACGGGACGGCCCCAGACGAAACCCGCGCCTGCGAGCACCCTCAGGACCCACGCTGCCGCCCCCGGCCACACCCGGGCCAGCGCCACGAGCAGGATCCCTGCCGGTCCGGCGCCCTCCCACAGCCACCACGGGGACCGGTCGCCTCGGCGCCAGCGGTCGAGCCCGACCGCCGGCCACCAGCACCCCTGCCCCCAGCTCCGTCTCCCATAGAGCGCTCATAGCGCTGGCTTACCACACGTTAGACACGCTGACCCGCGCGCGCGGGTGCGAACCGAAACAGCCGGAACAGCCACTGCACTGCGGGCTCCAACGCCCGCCGACCACCCAGCACCACCAGTCCTGCCACGACGCCGTCCAATGCTCCCACCAGAATATCATTGGGCCAGTGCAGGCCAACAAACACCCGCGCCACGCCAATCGCGGCGGCCAGCAACCACGCCCACCAGCCGTCGCGCGCCTTCGCGTAGAAAAACGCCGTGGCAAACCCGAAGCTGCCCGCTGTCGTATCACTGGGAAACGCCGAGTCCGCCACGTGGGGCAACAGCTGGTGCACGGCCGGCGGCGGCAGATACACGAACGGCCGCGGCTGATATCCGGACGTATGTGTCAGCACGTAGTTGAATGCCAGCGCCAGCACGGCGCTCACCGCCGCGTACACGACCGTGCGCCGCGCCCGGTTGGCGGTGAGCGGCGGCCAAAACCAAAACAGCAACAGGAGAACGGCCCAGATTTCCGGCGCATCGCCCGCCAGCACCTTGCCCAACTTGTCGAGAGCCGGCGACACGAGTGCCAAATGATTCACTACAGAAAACCAATGCAGGTCAAATCGGCTGACGCCCATCTGCGGCCGACTCATCTGTGTCCCCCACTCTATCGGTCGTTAGTCATAGGCCGCCGGGGCTCGTGGCTTGTTCCGCGCAGCGGGGGCGGCAGGGCTCGGGACCGTAGCCGGCTCGGCCACAAACATATACCGGTCGCGCCGGGCGTACACGCTCATCAGAAGCCCAATGACCAGCGAATCCGCGATGAACGCCGACCCGCCGTAGCTCACGAACGGAAGCGGCACACCCGCCACCGGCATGACCCCAATGGCCATGCCCGCGTTTTCGATCACGTGGAAGCCCAGCATCGCCACCACGCCCGCCGCAATCAGCATGCCCAGCCGGTCCTTGGCCCCCGCAGCGATGACCAGTCCGCGGGCCAGCACGATGAAGTAGGCCAACAGCACCCCGATCGTGCCTACGAATCCCAGCACCTGTGCCACGACGGCAAACACGAAGTCGGTGGTGGCTTCCGGCAGGAAGCTCAGCTGGCCGGCGTGACTCCCGGCGACCCCCACGCCCCACACCCCGCCGATACCCACGGCAATGCGCGACTGAATGATGTTGTAGCCGCTGCCCATGGGACTCTTGCCCGGATTCAAAAAGATTAGGAGCCGATTCAACTGGTACGTGTGCATGAAGATGGGGATCGGATGATGCCCGATGGTCCAGTGCAGATGCGCATAGATCCACAGCACCACCAGGCCGAACCCGCCGCCAAACACCAACAACAGCTTCAGACCCGGTGCGCCAGCGGCATACAGCATCCCCAGAAGGATCACCACGAACACCAGCGCCGTGCCCAAGTCCGGTTGCTTGATGATGAGCACCATCGGCAGCAGGACATGGGCCACCGGGCTCACCCAGTCGCGAATGCGCCGCATGCTGGGGCGCCGACTCAGCAGGTCGGCCAGCGTCACGATGATGGCCACCTTGGCAAACTCCGACGGTTGAACCTGAATGTTGCCAAACCCAATCCAGCGCGACGCGCCCAGGGCGGTGTGCCCTTTGACCAGCACCACCATCAGCAGCAGCATGTTGCCCCAGTAAATATATTTGGACCACTGGGCAATGCGCTCGTACGGAATGGCGGCCACCACCAGGACGCACAACAATCCCAGCACCATCCAGATGGCCTGTCGCTTGTCGTAGTACGTGGGCTCCAGCGGATAGATGGGCTTGGTGGCGATGAACAGCACCACCAGCGACAGCAAGGCCAACCCCGCCACCAGGAACAGCACCAAAAAATCCATTCGAGCCCAGATGCTTCGTGCTTTCATCCCAATCCCCCCCGGACGCGCCACCCATTATAACGGGACAACGCCGCCGGGGGGGCCCTGGTTTATAACTCGTGCGACTTACGCGTGCCGTTTGACGGAGACGATGGGAATGTTGGCCACCAGCGCCACCGCATCGTCCTGCCGTTCGAATTCCACTTTGAAGCCGTCGGAATCGATGTCCATGTAGACCGTGATCACCTTCATCATGTCAGCCCTGAGGGCCTCTAAGAGTTCCGGTGACAAGCTGGCCCGGTCATGGATCAGCACCAGTTTCAGGCGCTGCTTGGCCGTGCCGCGACTGCCCTCGTCACGGCCCAGCACCCGCGTGATGAGGTCCAAAAATCCCCCGGCGCGCCCTCGTTGACTCATCCGGACCACCCCATCAGGCGGCGGAGCCGGGTAAACAGGCCGTCTTCGGCCACCGCCAGGACCGGAACTTCCTCGCCAGCCAGCCGCCGGGCAATGTTGCGGTATGCCTCTCCGGCCTTCGACCGGTCGGACAGCACCGCCGGCTCCCCGCGATTGCTCGACATCACGATGCCCTCGTCTTCTGGCACGACGCCCAACAGCTCAATGGCGAGAATCTCGATGATGTCGTCGATGTCCATCATCTCGCCGCGTTTGACCATCGCGGGGCGCAGTCGGTTCACCAGCAGCAGCGGCTTGACAATGTCGTGCGCCTCCAAGAGCCCCACGATACGGTCGGCGTCCCGCACGGAGGACACCTCGGGCGTCGCCACCACCACGGCACGGTCCGCACCCGCGACCGCATTGCGGAAACCCTGCTCAATGCCCGCCGGGCAGTCGATGATGACCCAGTCGAATTCTTCCTTGAGGTCCGCCACCAACTGCCGCATCTGCTCCGGGGACACCGCATTTTTGTCCCGTGTCTGGGCTGCCGGGAGCAGGTACAGGTTGTCGAAGCGCTTGTCCTTGATGAGCGCCGGCTTCAACTTGGCGAATCCCTCGACCACATCCACCAAGTCGTAGACAATCCGGTTCTCCAAACCCATCACTACATCCAGGTTCCGCAGGCCGATGTCCGCATCCACCAGCACCACGCGGTGGCCCATGTTGGCCAGAGCCGCCCCCAAGTTGGCCGTGGTGGTCGTCTTCCCCACGCCGCCCTTCCCCGAGGTGATGACGATGGCCTCTCCCATAGCTGCATCTCTCCTAACGTCGCCAAACCTAGGCAGGACGTCTCCGCGTCCTAGCGGTCCTCGTACAATTGCGTCAAGTTGTCCAACACCACTTGGCCGTCCCGTACCTGCGCCACTTCCGGCACGTCGGGCGGCCGATCGCCTTCCGGCGCCCGGGTGATGTAGCTGGCGATGCGCAGTTGGGTGGCCTCCAGCCGAAACGCCGCCACCACCCGTGCACTGTCGCCCGCCGCTCCCGCGTGGGCCAGGCCGCGCAGCACCCCCATCACCACGATGTCACCCGTCGCCACAATCTCAGCGCCCGGATTCACATCGCCAAGCACCACCACGTTACCCTGGTAGTGCACCCGCTGACCCGAGCGCAAGTGACGCCGCACCAGCAAGGTCGGCAAGGTGGACGAGGTTGGCTCGTCCGACCGCCCCGCCAACCAAGGCGTGGCCATGTTCGCCTGTGCTGCGGTGGCTGTCCGTCGCCGAGGCATACCGGCCGTTCTCCCCCTTTTACCGCGTCCAGGTGGGTCATTCGGGCTCGCGGCGCCAAGTCCTGCCGCTTTTCGGCCGACAGCGCAGTTTCCTCCAGCATTATAGTCCTGCGATACATAATATGGCAGACAGAAATTAAAACCTCAGGCGGGCATCCACCTCGTGGCGCGGACGCAGACGCATGAGACCCATGACCGCCCCGGTCATAAACAGCGCAAACAAGATATCGGTCGGCAGGGGAGCCACAAACGGGCGAAACGCAAACGAGAAGCCCAGCATCCGCAACACGGCCCACTCAACCAGCCGGCTGGCGCCCGCGGCAAACGCGCCCACCAGCCCGGGCACTAAGACATCATCCCGCACAATTTGACTCTGCAGCCGGGCTACCAGATACCCCACGATCGCGTCCAGGGCCAGGTTCATGCCGATGAGCCGCCCGGCGGCCACGTCCGTCATCAGGCCGGCGATCGCCCCCAAGAGCGCTCCCCGCGACGGACTTTCAAAAAACGCCAGGGCCACCACGACCACCAGCATCAGGTTGGGGACGTACCCGATGGGAAATACCAGCGGCAAAAACGCCGTTTGAATAATCAGGGCCACCACGAACAGGAGCACCCAGGCCCACCAGCGATACTGCCACATCAGGGCACCAGCCCGGAAAGTGGCGGCGTGGACTCCCCGCTGGGATGGGCCAGCACCACCATCACGGTCTCCAGCTGATTGAAGTTGACCGCCGGCTTGACCGTAGCGGTTTCCGTCAGCCCGCCAGCCGACGGGGCCACGGCAATGACCTGCCCCAGCAGAAGTCCCTTGGGAAAGTACTGGGACAGGCCGGAGGTTACCACCGCGTCCCCCGGCAGCACGTTCGGATCGTGGCTGAACAGTTGAAATCGCAGCGTCCCGGTGATGGGATCCCGGCCCACCACCACGCCGGCCGACCGCGATCGTACGTCTAAAGCGCCGGCCCCGCTCGACGGGTCCAGAAGCAGCAGCACTTGCGCCGTGGTGGGCGACACCGACACCACCCGGCCCACCACACCCTGCGGCACGATGACCGGCATGTTGACCTTCACGCCGCTCGTGGACCCCCGCCCGATCGTCAGCGTCGAAAACCAGTTGTTCGGGTTTCGGGCGACCACCGACGACGCCAGGAGGTGCCAGCTGCCCAGCTGGCTCTTGAGATACAAAAGCCCACGCAACCGCGTGTTGTCGGCTTGCACCTCTTCCAGCTGGAGCTTCAAGCTCTGGTACAGGGTCAACTCTGCCTTAAGCTTCTGGTTTTCCTGCTGGAGTCGAAACAGCTGCGTGAGGCTCTCCGCGTCCCCCCGCAGCCCCCCGGCGACATGGTTGATCACGCCGCCGGCGGGGTCCGCCACGATCCCCGCCACGGCAGACAGCGTGAGCACGTGGCCCCGCAGTTTGGCGGTGTACGACAGGAGCGTGGCCAACACGATGATCACCAACACCGCGAGGATCGGCCGCCGCCACCGGTATAGGAAGTCCAATGGTCAACCCCCTCCGGACCCGGGCCAAAACGGTCAGCGGCGATTGCGGCGCCGAAGTGCCTCCAGGTGCTTTTCGTCATCCAAAACCATGCCGGTGCCGCGCACCACGGTCAAGAGGGGCTCCTCGGCCATGTGGACCGGCATGCCGGTCTCGGCACTCACCAGCTTGTCAAAGTCGCGCAAGAGACTGCCGCCGCCCGTAATGACAATGCCTCGATCCATCACATCCGCGGCCAACTCCGGCGGGGTCCGCTCCAACGTGACCTTGATCGCCTCGACGATCTGGTTCACCGTGTCAGACAGCGCGCGCTGAATCTCGGACGCCGTGATTTTCAAGGTTTTCGGCAGACCCGTCACCAAGTCGCGCCCCCGAACGTCCATCGTCTGGTCCTGGTCCGGCGGGTACGCGGCCCCGATGGTCATTTTGACCTCTTCAGCCGTCCGCTCCCCGATCATCATGTTGTACGTGCGCTTGATGTGATTCTGAATCCCTTCGTCCATCTCATCACCCGCCACGCGAATGGACTGGGAAGTCACAATCCCGTCCAGCGAGATCACGGCCACCTCCGTCGTGCCCCCGCCAATGTCCACGATCATGTTCCCGGTGGGCTCGTCCACCGGCAGCCCGGCGCCGATCGCGGCCGCCATGGGCTCTTCCACCACTAGGGCCTCGCGCGCCCCAGCCTGGACTGCAGCATCTTTCACGGCCCGCTCCTCGACGCCGGTAACGCCCGACGGCACCCCGACCACGACCATGGGGTGAAACACCCGAAAATTGGGGACGGCCTTTTGTATGAAATGCTTCAGCATGCCCTGTGTGTGGTCAAAGTCAGCAATCACACCGTCCTTGAGCGGGCGCACGGCCCGAATGTGCCCGGGCGTCCGGCCGACCATCTGCTTGGCCTCCTGGCCCACCGCAATGATTTCTCCGGTCTGCTGGTCAATCGCAACCACCGAGGGCTCCTGGAGAATGATTCCCTTCCCTTTGACAAACACCACGGTGTTGGCGGTGCCCAAGTCGATCCCCATGTCGCGCGAAAACGCACTGTAGAAATAGCGCAGCATCTGTTGCGGGTGCCCCTTTCCTATCCGGGTTCGCCGAGGAACCCTAATTCCCTGAAGCTGATGTGCCGACCGTGGCCAATCACCACATGATCCAGCACTGGAATCCCCAACGTCTCCCCGGCTTGCGCCAGCCGCTTGGTCAACAGCCGATCCTCGCGGCTGGGGTTCGGGTCCCCGGTCGGGTGGTTGTGCACCAAAATGACCCCGGCGGCCGACACCCGCACGGCGGCACGAAACACCTCCCGGGGGTGCACTTCCACCGAGCTGAGCCCCCCGACAAACGGTGTCTCCACCGCCACCACCTGCTGCTTCGCGTTCACCAACACCACCCGGAACTGCTCCTGCGGCAGACGGGCCATCTCATCGCCCACCAGATCCGCAATGTCGTCCCCCGACCGCAACGCCCGCCGGGCCGCCCCGGCTCGCCGGACCCGTCGGCCGACCTCCAGTGCGGCCACCAACATGGCGGCCCGCGCGGGGCCGACTCCGTGCACCGCGGTCAGCTCACGCACTCCACGGTCGGCAAGCGATTCCCATCCGTCGGCCACCAGCTCGCGCCCCAGTTCGACCACGTTTTTTGCCCCGGTGCCCGTGCCCAGCAGCACAGCTAAAAGCTCGCCATCTGACAATGCCCCCGGCCCCAACAGGGCCAAGCGCTCGCGCGGACGTTCCGGAGCTGGCCAGTCCTTGACGCCCACTGACGCCACCCTTCTGTCGGGCTTGTCTGCCAGGTCGCCCGCCGGCCACCATCCCCCAGTCTAACGCCACGTCCTTGGCTCACGTTGCATCTAGGCCGCGTCGGCTGGCTGAGAAATGTCTTAAGCGCCGCCCCTTACGAACGCCCCCACGTCGCTACACCCGCCACCAATCCCAGCAAGCCCACCCAGGTTCAAATGCACCCAGGCTCCCAAGGCCAATCCCGCAACCGCCAGATTCAGGGTCCACGGGGTGCCTACGCCCAGGGTGACATAGTCGTGCCCCAAAAGCGGCCAGTAAGCGCCGAGCCAACGGCCGAGCACGCTGTGCCGACGATGGCGCCTACCAGCGCGTACAGCAGGAGCAGTCACGGCCTCGCTCGTCGTGTTTTCAGGGGCCCCCCGCCCTTCGTCGCGCTGCTTGCGGGTCTGAGAGTCCTCGGAACGATGCCAGTGTCGACCGACGCCGTCGTGGCCACCCAGCCCTCACAGCATACCACCCCCCTACCGTTCGACTCAACGGCCGGACTCCTGACAAACGTTTCACAACGTGGCACGGCGTGGCATCCACGGCTTCGATTGGCCCCAAGACACGCCGCGCTCAGTCGCCAAAAGGCGATCGGATGCAGGGTCCGGCAGCAGTGGACTCGCGATGTTGCTGTCGCCTCCCAGCAATGGCTCGGATCAGTAACTGAGCCAAAGGGAGAGAAATCCGGCAGGCCGCCTGAGCGCTCCAGCAGTGCGGTTCTGACCCCTGATCCTTGATGTGTCAGCAGTGTAGGCGCGACACGCGGCGCAACAGCTGTTGAGGCCCCAAAAGATGAGCACGGCAGCCCCCCCGATGCCGAACCCGAGGCGGCATGACGCGATCCGCAGGACCGGGGCCCGCCTGTCTCCCCCAAACCGGCGTGCAGCAGGTCGATCAACGGCGTCGCCCACGATCCTCAGCCCCACCACAAACCCCCGGCGAAGCACGCTCCGCGCGGATAAGAGCCAGATCGGGCCCACCTGAGTTCCTCCCACAAACCCGAGCCCAAAGGCAGCGACGGCCACCGCTCTTCTCACCATGGCCTTTGGTTTCCAGCCGCTGACGCCGTCAGTGTCCCTGCTGGGGCATTCCTGCTGGGCCGCGGCCGGTTTCACCGGGCCGTTCTTCGGCCAGCGTCTTCCCCTCCACAAGTGTTGTGCGTCCCCGGAGAACTCCCGGCGAAAAGCGGCGCGAGATTCCGCGCCGCGTTCAGGTCCCGATCCATCTGGCCCCCACCCGCCTCACACTGGACAACCCGTTCGTCCAGCCTGATATCGGGTTTGACATATCCACAGGCCACGCAGGTCTTGGTCGACGGGTAGAAGCGCGGCCCGACGGTCGGGTCCGACCCGTACCGTGCCGTCTTGTACCCACGCATGCGCCGAAACGCTGACCAGCTGGCATCTGCGATGGAGGCGCCCGGTGTCGGTTCCGGGTCATTCCGCGCACGACGCCGTGCCGACCGTCTGTGGGTTGAGAGCGGATGCGCCGATGGAAGCGCCAATCCCGCTGCTGACTTGCTCAGGTTGCGGCAGCCGTGCTGCTTCCGGCTGGGCGACCGTTGCCGGGGGCGCACCCGCGGATGCGCCCAGGCCAACCGCTTCGACGATGCGCGCCGTGCCCCATCCGAAGCCTTCGCCAAGGACATGGCCCAGGTCATCACCCGCTGTCGATCTTTTGGACGCCAGCCCTGCCCCTAACGCTCTTGACCTTGCCCGAGGAATGGTCTGGGACGCTCCCGCGATGCCGCTGGACGAGCCCTCGCAGACACGAGGGCCGGGATCCCCTGGGGGCGGCGGCGCAATGCGGGGAGCGGGTGCGATCGGTTGAACAGCGCTCTCCGCCCCGCATCTTCAGTCGGCGGCCGGCCAGCTCCGCATGGGCAA
>JAJZWS010000063.1 GCA_021846565.1 Bacillota bacterium | reverse complement strand
GGTCTCCCCCCTGGCCTATGACGCGACGCATGTCTTCACGTATATGGCCACGCCGACGCCCAGCGCGCTCGCGCGGCGGGGCCCCAAGAAACAAAAGCGGAACGACCTCCGCCAGGTGAACCTCGCCTTGCTGGCGACGGTGACGGACCACGTCCCGTTGGTGCACACCACCTATCCCGGCGACGTCCCCGACCCCACCGCCTTTGGGCAGGCCCTGGACCGGCTCGACCAGCGCTCCCGCCAGCTCACGGCGCTCACGGGGGATCCCATCACCATGGTGTTCGACAAGGGCCATGGCAGCCAGGCGAACATGACGGCGGTCTGGGCCCGGGGGGGGTCGGTGGTCAGCACGCTGGTGCCCCGCCACCACCAAGATCTGCTGGCCGTGCCGCGGACGGCCTACACGCCGGCGGACCCCGCGCGGTGGCCGGATCTCTTGGCGTACACCGAGGACCGGCCGGTGTACGGCCACCCGGGGCGGGTGGTCGTCACGTATAATCCGGCCCTCTGGGAGGGCCAGCTGCACGGCTTTCGCCACCAGCAGTTGAAAATGGAAGAGGGGATCCGCACCCTCCAGGCGCGCCTGGCCCACTGGCGGACCACCCCGCCCCGCGGGGGCCGGCGGCCGACGCCCGCCAGCGTGGCCGCCGTGTTGCGCCGCCTGGCCCGCGGCCGGGAGCCCGGGCCGTTCCTCCAGTGGACGAGCACGACCGACGACACGGGCGCCCTGACGTTGACGACGCAGTGGGCCGCCGCGGCCGTGGCGGCCCACCAGGAGGCGTACTTCGGGAAAACCCTGCTGTTTACCGACCACACCGACTGGGATCCCGCGACCATTATTGCCGCCTACCGCGGCCAGGGGTCGTTAGAGAACGGGTTCCGGCAGATGAAGGACCCGCACTTTGTCACCTTTGCGCCGATGTTTCATTGGACGGACCAGAAAATTCGGGTGCACGCGGCCTATTGCGTGCTGGCCCTCCTGCTGGCGTCGCTGCTGCACCGGGAAGCGCGCGCGGCCGGATTCCCCGGCGGCCTGGATGCGCTCGTGGAGACGCTGGCCGACCTCAAACTGGTGGTGGACCTCCCCGCAGCGGGCCGCCGGGAGCGGCCGACCCTGCGGGTGACGGAGCGCACGCCGGCCCAAATGCCGCTGTTCGAGCATTTTGGCTTGGCGGCGTATCATGCGGCCGTAACCCGATAGGTACTACACGACCGGGACCGGCACCCTGCGCCGGGCATGGTGTCCCCGCCACGCGCGGGCTCAACTGCGAAAGTACCGCTAGCGCATGAGCGCGCAACGGCGGCGGGGCGGGACCGGGCGGGCGCGGTCTGAGTGGGTGCGGTCCTCGGCGCGGACGGTCAACGGCGGAACGGCGCCGAGATTGGCCACCGGAGGTCGCCGCTCAGAAGGGATAGCCCCAAGGCAGCCCAGCGCTCCCAAGAATCCGACATCTCGGAATGAACCTACTAGTTGGGAGTGGCCGTGCCAACAACCCCCGTGTTGGGGATGGTGGCGGCTTGGGTCAGGTAATCGATCACGTCGCGCGCGAAATAGGGACCGCGCCGTGCTGACCACAGGGCGCGCACCCCGTCCCAGTCGTCGCCGCTGGTAACGATCGCGGGCTCAAGCGTCCCATTGCGCTGCGTCTGGGGCATGCCCGCCGCTGCCAACAGCCCGCTGCAAAGGCACTTGCGACCCACGGTTTCTTCTTGCCGGCCACCCTTGGCGACGTACTGACGCACCGGCTCCGATGCGCAGCGAAAGCGCACGCGGCCCCGGTCGTCTTGGTAAGATTCGCGCAGGTAGCCCAGTTCACAGACGCGTTCGCGGGCGTCATAGACTCGGTGGTCCGACAACGTCCCGGCCACGTCCACGACCTTAAAGGGAAAGCCGGTGGGCGATGCCAGCGGGTCTGTGCGCACACCAATTGTGCCCGCCTGGGCCGCCGCCATCACTTGGAGCCTGAGCGAAGGGGCCAAACCGGACTCCTCACAGTGGGCAAAGAGCGTCCCCACCTGGATGCCGACGGCGCCTAGTCCTTGGGCGGCTCTAAGACCGGCCGGCGATCCCACGCCCCCCGCGAGCCAATAGGGGTAGCCCAAGGCCGCCACCGTGTCCAAATCAACCACGTCGCGATCGCCGTAGACCGGCTGCCCACGGTCGTCGAATCGCTTGCTGCCCCGCGGCGGCGCGTTGTGTCCTCCCGCCGTGGGCCCTTCGACAACAAAGCCTTCGATCGATCCGGTCGCCTTTCGAGCCATGAGCGTCGCGAGACTGTGGGCGGCGATAATCGGAAAAAATGCCGGACGCACCAGTGGTGGGAAGTTCACGGCCTCGTACCGCTGGGGGTCGAAACGCACCCACTGGATGGGATCCATCCCTTCATGACCGATCACGTCGTGGCGCTGGGCCGCCTGCTGGTGCTCAGCCAGGCGGTCCAGTGCGCCAGGAATATCGCGCGGTATCCCGGCCCCCATGAGCACAACGTCCACACCCGCGCGCAGCGCGCCATACAGTACAGGCAAATTTGGCAACGTCACCTTGGTCAGCAGATTGATGCCGACCCGGCCCGAATGCCCTACCTTGGCCAGCCACACTTCGACGAATCCTCCCACCATGGCCAGCGCCTGGCGGAAAGCACTCGATTCCGTGGTCCACAGCGTCAGCCGGGCATACGGCTGCCCCGGCGCTCGGCCATCGGGCCGAAAATAACGAGCCAGGATCTGCGCGGCGAGGGCCGGCCACGGGCAGGCATCCAGCGCATGGCGCACATGGCCACCGACATCTCCGTCCTGCAGACGCCGAACCAGCACCGCGTCTACCGCCGTGCCCGAGACCACCCCCAACTGTCCAGACAGCGAGACGGCGCGCGCCAGACGCCAATGGGAAATCGCCACGCCCATACCACCCTGGATGATGGCAGGCCATTCGGCAGGCCGGAGGCCCGTCGGGGAAGCGCCAACGAAGCGTACGAACGGCGTGTCCATCACATGCTCATTTCTCCTCGATCGTGGACGTCCGCTCGAACAAGAGTCGCTCTCGAGGTCGGCGATCCGTTCGCCACGAAACACGGGCCAACGCTGGGACGGGAACGAGGTCCGGACGATAATAATAGCTTACCACACCCACCCCGCCCAGGTGCTGGGGACGAAAGTCTGCTCCTGGACCGAGTGGGTGTGGGAGGTCGGCTGAGCGGGTGCTCTCCGGGCGGGTTGCGCGGGGGTCCTGCGGCGCGAAACGCGATTTATCGCGCCGCCTCGTTGAAAAACCGTGGCTGGCCGGGTCACGGGGGAGGGCCTTTGTGCATCCCGCCCCGATCCTAAGCTACGTGGTCGTGTGTCTATGAGACCGGCGCCCCGCTGTCCTGGTGCTGTAAAACCAGGGTGACGTTCTGGCCGCCAAAACCGAAGGAGTTCGTCAACGCCACCTCCACCGCCCGATGGCGCGCCTCGTTTGGTACGCAATCGAGGTCGATCTCCGGGTCAGGGCTTTCAAGGTTGATGGTGGGTGGCAACATCCCGACGTGCAGGGCGAGTGCGGTGAATATCGTCTCGATCGCGCCCGCGGCACCAAGCAGGTGACCGGTCATCGACTTGGTTGAGCTGATCGCGAGACGGTCGGCGTGCGCACCGAACACGCGGCGGATGGCGCGCGCTTCCCCGAGGTCCCCCTTTGGGGTGCCGGTCGCGTGGGCGTTGATATAGTCAACACGCTCGGGTGAGAGCTCCGCGTCGGCCAATGCGGCCTGCATCGCTCGAGCAGCCCCGGCTCCGTCCGGGGAGGGCTCGACGACATGGTAGGCGTCGGCGGTTGTACCGTATCCGACCACCTCGGCGTAAAGTCGCGCGTCACGGGCGATCGCGTGGTCGCGTTCCTCGAGGACCAGCATCCCCGCTCCTTCGGCCATGACAAACCCATCGCGATCGCGGTCGAACGGTCGGGATGCGCGCTTGGGATCGTCATTGCGTGTGGACAAGGCCTTCATGCTGATGAATCCCGCGTAGCAGAGCGGTAAAATCGTGGCCTCCGCGCCACCCGCCAGCATGACGTCCGCCTCGCCGTGCTGAATGCGGCGGAAGGCATCTCCCACGGCGTGTGCCGAGGAAGCACAGGCGGTTACAATGGTCATGTTGGGGCCACGCAGTCCGTAGCGAATAGCCACTTGCGCCGCGGCCATGGTGGGGATCATCATCGGAATGAAGAGTGGGGAGATCCGGCTGGGTCCGCGACTCAGGTAGGTTCCGTGCTGATCGCAAAACGTTTCAAAACCGCCGATGCCCGTGCCGCAGATCACACCGGTCCGGTCTGCATCGACGTCCTCGTCCCCCAGCCCCGCATCGCGGAGTGCTTCGCTGGTCGCTGCAAGGGCAAACTGCACAAAGCGATCGGTACGGCGCGCTTCGCGCCGTCCCAAAGACTGAATGGGGTCGAAACCACGCACCTCGCCCCCGAACTGCACTTCAAGGTCTGAGGCATCAAAGCTTTGGATCGTCGCGATGCCGGATCTTCCGGCGAGGGCCGCCTTCCATGTCTCTCCGGCACTCAACGCCAGTGGCGTGAGTGCTCCCATCCCTGTGACGACCACTCGGTGCTGCAGACTCGTGTTCCTCCCAACACGGGCCACAAGAGCCCAGCCCGTGACCCGCACCGCCTGGATGTCCGCGCCGCGTCATCCAGAACACCTGTGAGTGTATCGCATGAGCCGACATGGAGCAATCACAACGGATCCACGTCACAGGGCACCGCGGTTAATCGGCGGATGCGCGTCGCCCCGATGGAACGGCACACGGTTGGCGGCGAGCGGTACGGGCCGCCGCCGACGTCTCGGAAAAGGTTTCGCGCAACAGATCCGCGCGATCATTTGTGTGGAGGCAAGTCCGGGGTTCAAGCTGCTCACCGGGAGGCCGGGGTCGGCACGCCCAGCAGGTAGTCTGGGAGACCCGGCCGCTGCGCCAATACGTCCCGCTCTGTCTCCTGGCCACGACTGACTGGACGCTCCGCCAGTGCTGCCGGTGCTGAGCCCCGCCCCGCGTCCTCCGCCGGCTGGCCGCCGCCTGCGCCCGCAACCCTCAGGTAGGCGGCGGGCCCGCCCCAGCCCCCGGCGCTACCTGACCGCGTGGCGATCAATCCCCCCGACGGTCCCCCGTGAGCGTGAATGTCTTGTACTGATCTGTCCCCAGCGGCTTGACACTTACCGCGTGTGTAATCTGGCTTACAGACGGCAGGGCCCCTTCCGGCAAATATGAACCCAGCAGCGCCCGCACAAGACCTAAGTCCTGCTGCGGAGCAGGCTTATGAATCGCGCCCGAGGCGCGCATCATGCCGGCCCGCGATGGGTGCACTGGAGAACGCGCGAGCGATGACTCTGCCGGGGAGGTGTTCCCATGATGAGCGCAATTCCCCGGAATGGGACCGCGTCTATCGCGAGTGGATGGCCCCGCACGACGAGGCCCTGGAAGCCGGAGATGGGGCTCGTGCGTTTGACCGGTATCCGTGGGTGCGCGGGTCGGACCCGGCGCTCACCCCGCTGGGTCAGCGGCTTTCGGCGGCACGGATTGCGGGCATTAGATCGGGGGGCGTCTCAGCGGGCGGGCAGCAGCCGTTTGATCCCCAGGATCCTCTGGGCGATGCCTCGTATCGGATCATGTGGGGGCCGCTGGGGCTTTGGGAGGTGCATCATGGGCACTACGATACCGGACCGGCCAAGAGGCGGACTACAACGTGGTGTTCCCGCTCCTGCCGCTGCAGCGGCTGGCCCAATGCGAGGTGATTGGGGCGGTGTCCGACATCAACTTCACCGTCATGGGGTATCAGCCAGATCCCCGGCCTTTTTGCCAGGCTGCCGCACCCGGGATCCTGCAGGACCTTCAGGCCCACCAGGTCGATGGAGTGCTACTGGTGCCCTGGGGACCGGTGTGCCACCAGTCCGTGGGACTGTTGGCGCGGTACCTGGAAGGCGTGGGTGTGGCTCCGGTGGTCCTGGGTGGGTTATGCTCGGCGTTGGAGAAGGGGAGGCCGCCGCGGGGAAGCCTGGTCCGGGGGCCGCTCGGGCAGCTGGTGGGACCACCCCACGACTTGGCCACGCAAACCGCACGAGTCGAGGCCGCCTTGCAACGGCTGGACTCCTAAGGCATGGACTCTGGACGGGGAGGAGATGCCGATGCTGATTGGCTTCGATGCTTATGGCACGCCCTGGGACGTGACCCAAATTGCCCAAGCCTGCGAGGAAGTGGCCGGCTCCTGCTGGATCTGTGGCGTCGCAAGCAGCGGGAGCACGCGTGGCGCCGCACGATGGAGGACACCGGGACCGCGGCAGATAGTCGCTTGGGCCCGTGCACCTGGGCGCACTTGGACTGAGAAGGAGGCACACACGGTGACGGAGCAGACGCAATATCAGATGGACATCCAGGGGATGACCTGTACCGACTGCGAGATCCACGTGGCGAAAGCGCTGGAAGGAGCGGGGGCGTCGGCGGTCCGGGCCAACTTCCGGCGTGGCGAGGCGATTTTCCTGGCCGCGCCCAACTTTTCGCTCGATCAGGCGCGGGATGCCGTGAAAGCCGTGGGGTATCATCCCCGCGGAATCCGCGAAGTGACAGCCGCGCTGCCGAAGACAGCGGTCTCCGACCCAACCGTGGACTACGAATTCGTGGTGATTGGATCCGGCAGCGCGGCCTTTGCGGCGGCGATTGAAGCGCGCGGCGCCGGCGCACGGGTGGCCATGATTGAACGGGGGACCATTGGGGGCACCTGTGTCAATATTGGCTGTGTCCCGTCGAAAACCATGCTGCGGGCGGCCCAGATTCACCACCGGGCGGTTTACAACCCCTTTCGCGGTTTGCAGACCCACGCGGCCGCCCCTGACTTGGCCACCGTGGTGGCTGAGAAAGACGCCTTGGTCGAGAGCCTGCGCCAGCACAAGTACGTAGACCTGATTGCCGAATATGATATTGACCTCATTCGGGGCGAGGCTCGGTTTTTAGACGACCGTCGCTTGCAAGTGGGTGAGCGGGTGCTGACGGGCGGGCGCTACCTCATCGCGACCGGGGCGCGCCCGCGGATTCCCGAAATTCCTGGTCTCGATCAAGTGTCTTATCTCAGCAGTACGTCGGCGCTGAACCTCACCACCCGCCCTGAGCACCTTATCGTCATTGGGTCCGGGTACATTGCGTTGGAACTGGGCCAGCTTTTTCGGCAGTGGGGGTCCCAAGTCACGCTCATCCAACGAAGCTCTGTCCTGATGGCTGCGTATGATGGCGAGGTGCGGTCCGTGATTGCGGACATGCTCCACGACGCGGGCATCGAGGTGATTCACTCGGCCACGTATGAACGCATTGAGGAACGGGGAACGGAGAAGCGGGTGCATGTCACCGTCGGCGGCGCCACGCGTGTGGTGCGCGGCGACGCCATCTTGGTGGCGGCCGGCCGCGATCCGAACACGGAAGCGCTCAACTTGGCGGCTGCGGGTGTGACGGTGGGCGCTCAGCACCAGCCGTTGTTTGACGAGCACCTGCAAAGCAGCAACCCGCGCGTATTTGTGGCCGGAGACGTCACCCTCGGCCCGCAGTTTGTCTACGTGGCCGCCTATGAGGGGAAGATCGCGGCGCGCAATGCGTTGGAATTGGGGGACCGCGCCACGGCGGTCGATCTGGAGGTCGTGCCGGCCGTGACCTTCACGGAGCCTGCCTTAGCCAAAGTGGGGCTGAGTCAGGACGAGGCCGAGCGCGAGGGTCTCGCCGTCAAAAGCTCGGTCCTTCCGCTGGAGGCGGTGGCCCGGGCGCTGGCCAATCGCGAAACCCGAGGGGTCATCAAGCTGGTGGCCGAGGTGGACACCGGCCGCCTGCGGGGGGCGCAGGTGGTCGCGGAAAACGCGGGAGAGGTTATTTACGCGGCCACCCTGGCGGTCAAGCATGGGCTGACCGTGGCCGATTTGACGGACACCCTGGCTCCCTACCTCACGATGGCGGAAGGCTTGAAACTGGCCGCCCTGACCTTTGACAAGGATGTCGCCAAGCTGTCGTGCTGCGCCGGATAAAGCAGCACGGTGAAGAATCGGCGGGCGCCAGCGACAACAGATTCACCAACTCTTCGGCGTGAGGGTCCAGGACCTGCTCGACCAAAATTTCGTCAGAGTTCGCATCCACCACCGCGGCGGCGCCAGCAAGCGTCCCCAGTCGCTGGCGCATGGAATACCAGGTGCTGGCATCGTGGTGCGGAACGGTCACGGGGCGGCCGCCGCGCGGGCCGCGGCCTCACTCAGACCCACGGACGCCAGCGGCGGAACCGTGTAAACCACCGTGGGCAGGCCCCGGCAATCCACCGTGCGCGGCTTGTGGCTCAGCAGGTTGTGGGCAACCACGCAACCCTCCATCGCCGCCACCGGGGTCAGGGGCATCCCGGCAGGGTCGGCGGCGCAGACATAGGGCCGTGTGCTGGGGACTTGGGCAGTGGCGGCCCGGGTCGGGGTTCCAAATGACCGAGGTCGCCTGGGCCAGGCCCGCGTGTCCGAGAGTTCCCCGCGCACCGCAGACCGCGAGAACCCATCCAGCACGACCGGGTACCGCCCGGTGCCCTGGAGCCGGATATCCATGATCGCGATCCCACCCGTGGGTGGGGATCCGCCGTGATCCCCCGGAGCCGGTACGGATACATCCGGTGCGCCGGGTGCGGGGGCTGGCCGCGTACCCCCATCCCCCGCATCGCGTGTTGGACCCGCCGACCGGCGTCCCCGTATCCAGCGTATCGACCCGGTGATACCTGGCTCATGCTCCGCCGGGCGGCCTGCCGGTCCACCAGCCTGCGCCGGGCCTCCGGCGTCAGGGTCGAGGCCCGATGGACGGCACCGTTGACGGCCAGCAACAAAACACTTTCCGACGACATTTGCTGCGTCAGGCTCCAGACTTGGACGGGAATCCCTATTCCCGTCTCGAGGAGGACTAGGGCTGCGGCCCACACAGGTGGGCGCCAGAGGCCCAGCGCCTCCGCCGCGAGCAACACGGCCCCCAGGGCGAACGTGATGCCCCACCCGGTCCGGCCAGGCGTCAGCTGGGTGCCGAGCCACGTCAGCAGCCGGTGAAGCACCGGCGCCGCGGACCCCAGGGACGCACCCGCCGTCAGGCTCGGCGCCCAGCCCTCCGTTCCCAGGGCCAGGGCGGCCACCAGCGCCGATACCACGGCCCCGGCAGCCTCTTCCACCACAATCAGGGACAGCAGCCATCGGTCCGGCAGGGTGAGGGACAGCCCCCTGGACCAGCCTCCCGTGAGGGCCCCGTGCCACCTCCTGTCAATGGCCTGTGCTTACCGGGGCGTCCCGCGCGCGATGGATCCCAGCAGAAGGCCGTCACGCTCGCGTAGGGGCCTCAGTCCACGGTCGCGTCCACGTGACCGTTGAACGGGCCCCGTCATGGTGCAGAGCGTCCAGACCGCGCCCCCAACGAGTTCTGCCTGGACGGTGGCGCGGGCAACGCACCGCTCCTACCCCACTTGCGGATCCGCCGCTGTTGGTGTCGACTTGGCAGCACAGCGCCAACGCCGGCGAGCGGCCCGCTCCACCGGGTCATCGTCCAGCCTGTTCCGGGCTTCCCTGAGACCGATCCTGGCGGGGCCGTGACCCGCCCGTCGCCGGGATCAGCGTCTGACCGCTCTCCCGTCATGGCACCCCTTGAGCGGCCCGGCGGCGACCATCGAGCTTTCACCCCATTAAAGCCACGGTTTGCACGCGCCACCTGGGCGCCACCGACACCGAGGTCACAGGGGACTGGGGGTGACGGGAGGGAGACGTGGGGCGTCCGCCACTCTGTGGGCGATCGGGGTTTCCCGCGCGACCCCATCCCACGTCGCGCGGTGGCGCCGCGTCGGAGTGGTAATATTCAGTACAAACGAACGCCTTAAGGTTGTTCCTGGCCGTGGGCGGACTTGGTCGTGGCTGGGTCGGTGGAACGTGAGGAGCTTCACGCCAGCGTATTTGGCCTCGAGCCCATCGGCGAGAGGGGGGTATGCACCCGTGACTCGGCAGGCAAAACGCGGAGAATCGGCGATGCCCCCACACGGCTCCCGGGCCCAGCCGCAACGGTGGGCGGTTCTCACGGGACTCGGGCTTTTGCCGCTGTTCATTGGCAAAACCCTCGCCGACTCGACGTCCATCATCAATGAGTGGCAGGTCCTCATTGCGATGGCCTTGGGGGCGCTCGTGGGGGGCATCCTGCTGGCGCTGGCGTGGTCGGCAGCGCGCCAGGGCCACCCGATCATGGACGCGCTGGGACGCGGTGGGATGGTCCCGATGGCGGCGCTGTGGGTGCTGTGGGCCGGGACGATGGGGATGATGACTGTGCTGTGGGGGGGAGAGGCCCTGAGTGCGGTCCTGCCCGGCTCGCCCCTCGTGTGGACCATGGCCCTGGGCGTGGCCGGCTTGGCGGTGGCACTGGCGTGGCGCGCAGGATACGTCGGGGTGGTGGGGGTGCTGGCCGCCCTCACACTGGTGGCCGCGGTGATCATCGCCCCGCACGTAGCGGCGACGGGATCGTCCTACACCTGGCACATGTCCGACGGGAGCTGCGCCTTCTGCAGCTACGGCCCGGGCCGCGGAGGGTTGCCCCCGTTTGCTGTGCGGTGGCCGTATTACTGGATGGTTTTGGTGAACGCGGCGGGTCTGGTGGCGGCCTCGGTGCTGACGTGGGTCCCAATGGCCGGTCCATCCTCAGATGCCGAGCGGCCCTGGGGGCCAGCCGTCGCGGCGGCGGTGGTTGCCGGACTGGCGCTGGTCGTCATCTGGGCGGGCCAGTTGGCGCCGATAGTGTTGGTGGCGTCCAACCCCGCATCCACGCTCTTCTCCCTCAATGCACTTGGGCCCTGGCACAACGTCCTGGTGGCGGCCCTGGCCGGGGCTGCAATGCTGTGGATGGCCACGGTATGGGCGTCAGGCCCGCCGAGCCGGCTCCTGGCGGAGCGGACCCAGCGGTGGTTGACGGGGCTGGCCGCGTTGGCGGCATTGGCCGGGGCTTGGGCGCTCAACCCCATACCCGCTATCCCACCCGTGCTTCACTCGCGCACCATCCAGTCCCTCCCGGCCACCCTGGCAACGTTTGCCGCCCAGAACACCGCCGGCCTGCGCCTGGCAGGCGTCGCCTACATCCTGGCGCCGCTCGTCGCGGTGGTTTCGCTCTCGTGGGCGGTCGAGCGGCTGCCCCTGTGCCGCCGATGGGGCCTACGGCCGTTGGGCGGAGCCCTCACGGCGGGGGTGTGGATCGTGTCGATGTGGCTGGCCACGTACGGGATCAGCGGGTTTGGCCAGTTTGGCGGCGGGCCGCTCCTCGACCGGCTGGTTCCCAGCTTCCACCACTACGCCAATAGGTTGGGGACCGTTCCGGACTGGGCCCTGGCCGTCGGCATGGGGGCGGCCGTGGTGTTGTATGCGAGCGTCGTGCTCCTCCGCCGCTGGCCGCCATGGCACGGCGCTTGGGCCGGCCTCGTCTGTCCCCACCACGAAGCGTAGTGGGCGGCGGATGCACGAGGCGCGCGAACGGGGGGCCGACAGCCAGCCAGCTC
This sequence comes from Bacillota bacterium, assembly GCA_021846565.1. Lineage (GTDB taxonomy): Bacteria > Bacillota > Sulfobacillia > Sulfobacillales > JAIMBI01 > JAJZWV01. The sequence goes on along the minus strand of JAJZWS010000063.1, from coordinate 6,203 downwards.
CCCTCAATCGCTGAGGGCTCCGCAGCCGCCACGTGCCGGCGCGGGGGCGGGGGCGTCGCTCCACGGCGACGCCCCCGCCGGACGCTTGGAACGTCTCGGTCCCCGTCAGCTGTAGGAGATGCGCGGATCCACCAAACCGTACAGCAGGTCCGCCACCAGGTTGCCGATGACCACCAGGATCCCACCGATGAGGACCGCGGCCATGACGATGGGGTAGTCCCGCTTGATGGCCGCATCAAACGTCAAGAGCCCCATTCCCGGGATGTTGAAAATCTCCTCGATCACCAGTGCGCCGCCGAAGATGGTTGGGAAGAAGTAGCCCAGCAGCGTGATGAGCGGCAGCACGGAGTTGCGCCAGGCGTGCTTGAACAGCACGCGCACTTCAGAAAGTCCCTTGGCTCGAGCGGTGCGAATGTAGTCTTGGACCAATGTGTCCGTCATGGACGCGCGCATGTACCGCGCCCAGCCGGCCACCGTCCCAATGGTGAGCGACGCGACCGGGAGCACCATGTGGTCGGCCCAGGTGCCGACGTTGCACACCGTGTTGGGGTCGCACAAGTTGCCGGTCGGAAACAGGGGAATATCGACGGCGAACCACACCAGCAGCAGGATCGCGAGCCAGAACCCTGGCATCGCGTACAAGAAGTAGTTGATGCCCGTGGTGCCGTGGTCGAACCAGGTGTTCTTGAAGTAGGCCTGGGTGCTGCCCAGCACCACCGCGATGCCGTGAGCCAGCACATAGCTGATGCCCACAATCGCGAGGGTGACCGGCAGCGCCTGCTCAATCAGGACGACCACCGGCTGCAGATAGAAGTACGAGACGCCCAGATTCAGGTGCAGGAGCTGCCAGGCCCAGATGCCGTACTGGTCCCACAGCGGCAGATTCAGGCCGAGCTCCCGGTCCACAGCCACCACGCGAGCGTGCGAGGCATGAGTGCCCAACATCTCGTAGGCCGGCCCCCCGGGGGTGATGTGCACCAAAAGAAAACTGACGAGCGTGAGGCCAATCACCGTGGGGACGGCCTGCACCATTCGCTGGAGCACGTAGCGGCCCATCTCTTTCACGGCTCCTTTCCCGTCCATCAAATCTCCGGATCGGCCTGTCGTGTGGCGTGCGGGGTGGTCATGGTGTCGACCAGGCCGGCCGGACGGCTGGGCAATATGCGAAGAAGTGCCCATCATTCCTAACGCCCGGGGCGTCGCGAGCGTTGCAGGACGCATCGAACATTGGCAAAACATTGCGTCTACTGGACCGGGTGGGGCACGGGACGGTTCCAGAGCTCGCCACTCCCGTCCCTGTCCCGATCTCTTTCGGCATCTTCCCCGTGCCCACTGTTCCGGACAACCTGCCGCCATATATCCTGGCCGTGTGGATTGGCGTGGGTCTCATGCGGTACACGCGGCCGCTACCCTGCCCTGCCGGGCCGGCGGGGGCAGCCGGTCAGCGAGGCCCAGCCCCACGCGGCCCCGGGAACAGATCGGCAGGCAGACGTTCAGGGAAGAGTTCAGGGAAGAGTTCAGGGAAGAGTTCAGGGATGAGTTCAGGAGTGAGTTCCCAAGACCTTGTGAGGGGGAGTGTTCGTGACCAGTCAGTCTGTGCCCACTTCGCGCGGGCCGGCCACCATCAGCCGGATCCGCGCGTTCGCCATTCGGCTGCCGTTGTCGGTGCCCGAATACGCCATGTCCCACGAGCGGGTGATGGCGCACGTGGACACCACGGTCGTCGAGATGGAGAGTGCGGACGGGACGCGGGGATACGGGGAAGCGTGCACCCTGGGCAGTTCCTACATTGACGGGTTCGCAGGGAGCACCGTTGCCGCGGTGCACGAGCTGGGTGGTGCGCTGGTCGGGCTGGACGCGCGTGACGCAGGCGTACTGAATACGGTGATGGACCGCCAGGTGAAGGGACACCGCCCGGCCAAGGCGGCGCTGGACGCGGCGGGGTGGGACCTGCGCGGCAAGCTCCTGGGGGTCCCGGTCTATACCCTGTTGGGGGGGCGCCAGCAGGAGAGCTATCCGGTGTTCCACCCGGTGACCCTCAGCACGCCGGAGGCCATGGCGCGCGAGGCGCGGGACCGGGCCGATGCGGGCTATCGCCACTGGCAGCTGAAGCTGGGCAACGATCCCGTCGCCGATGCCCAGCGCGTGCACGCCGTAGCCGAGGCGCTGGCCGGGCACCGCGACTTTCTTACCAGCGACGCCAACGGAGGGTGGACTCTGGCCGACGCCATCCGGTTTGCACGGGCAGTCGAGGACGTGGACACCTACGTCGAGCAGCCGTGCGCGACCCTGGCCGACATGCACCACCTGCGAAGCCGCCTCCGCCAACCGATGGTGGTGGATGAGGCGGTGGTAACCGTGGAGGACCTCCTGGCCTGTGTGCGCCTCAACGCCGCGGAGGCGCTCAACATCAAGCCCGCTCGCGTGGGTGGCCTGACGAAGGCGGCACGCATCCGCGACGTGGCCCACGCTGCGGGCGTCATGGTCATGGTGGATGATCCGATGGGGGGGATGGTGGCCATGGCGGGCATCGCGCATCTGGCCGTCAGTTGCGAGCCGGGGCAGCTCTTGGCCGCGACCCACATGGCGTCCACGCACATTGATCCCCGTGCGCTGGCCGCGACGGTGGGCGGACCGGTCGTGTGCGAGGGCCGCGGGTGGCTTGGGGACCGGGCGGGATTGGGTATGGACGTGGACGCGGCAGCCTGGGGCGCGCCGCTGTTTGTCATCTCGTGACCGGCGGCCCGCGCAGCGGTGGAGCGCGTGTCGTGCCCCCACCCGCCCGCGTGACCGAGGCAGCGAGTCGGCCCGGGTCAGGCTCTCGCAATCTCGGTGTCCCGCCGGCGACGAGGGGGCGGTGCCAGCAGTGAGTGGCGTCCTCCCCACGTGCTGCGCCGCCGGACCCTCCGCCCCGTCCGCCGGGGAGGGGTTCTGGTCCTCCACGCCGACGATGATCGAGCGCGGGTAGCGCAAGCTATCCGCCCCGTTCGGCGTCACGAAAGGTTTCCCACGACCAAGGGCCCGCATCTTCGGCTCGGGTGCACCCGGTGAGGCTGAGGACCCCATGCACTCGGCTGGGGGCCGGCGGTCGTCCCATCCCGAGAATTGACCAGTGCGGGGCCGGTCAGCGGGTGGCGTGCGCCAACCGGCCTTGAACCGCCGCCACGGCGTCCTGGTCGAGCGTCTTGGCTCCGCCCAACGCCTCCGCCATCAGCACCAGTTCAGCCGCCTCGTCCAGCGTCGTGAGCAGGCGCGCGGCACTGGCCGGACTGTCGTGAAACACCAGCACCCCGTGATTGGCCATGATGAGCGCGGGCAGTGCCGGGTGGCTCTCCACGACTTGGCGAATGCCGCCGACGGACGCTTCCGATCCCCGAGGCGCCCAGGGCACCACCGGAACCGCCTCGGTGACCCCGAAGCGCAGCAGTGGCTCGTACGCCAGGGGAATCGGGCGGTGCGCCACCCCAAACGCCGTGATGTGGGGCGCGTGCGTGTGGATCACCGCCCCCACCGTGTCGCGGAGGCGGTAGATGCCGGTGTGCATCTGAATGACCTCTTCGTTGGTGGCGTCCATGTCCCCTTCCAGGACACGGCCGGACAGGTCCAGCAGAGCAAAGTTGGCCGCGGTCAGGTGCGCTACGGATCCTCCGCTGGTCATCAGGACGCGGTCGCGCCCCACTCGTGCCGACAGATTCGCGTGCTGGCCCCGAAACATCATGCCCGCCTTCAGGAGCGCGTCGGCGGCGGCGATGAGGCCGCGTTCGGCGTCTGGCCGGGAAAATCCGTCGTGGCTCATGGGATCCCTCCTCGTGTTCGTTTCGCGCAGCCTCCGGGTGGGTCCGGGGCGGTCCCAACGTTCGTCTATGTTGCGTCAGCCGGGGCCCTCTATCAGCGTGCCGCCCCGAGCAAATGGCATACCCCTAAGGGTATATAATACGCCTGCCGGGACGGGCCGTCGACCGAGACAGCCGCCGCAGCGAAGATGGGGAGGCCAAAGCAGATGCTGGGAGGTTTGTGGGGATCCAAGGTGCCGAGCGTGTCGGCCGATGAGTTGGCGTCGCTGCTCAAGCAGGAAAAGAAACCCCTGGTGCTGGACGTGCGGACGCCGGGCGAGTTTGCCCACGGACATGTACCGGGGGCGCGCCTGGTGCCGCTCGGCCAGTTGGGCCGACATCTGGCGGAGCTGCCGCGGGACCATGACATTGTCACCGTCTGCCGTTCGGGGCATCGGGCGCTCATGGCGGCGCGCCAGCTCGTGCGCGCCGGATTTTCTGTCAAAAATCTCACCGGTGGAATGCTCACGTGGACGGGCCCGACCACGAAGGGCTGACCACCCTTAACGACAGGGCGGCCAACTGTCAGCGCACCACGTCGGCGGGGAAGTCGTCGAACGCGCCGTCGGACGTCATGAGGGGCAGGTGCTCCAGAATGGACTGGGCTGCCAACATCCGGTCAAACGGGTCGCGATGGGTGTTGGGAAACGAGCCCGCCAGGCGGGCGTGTTCCACGGAGATGGCTAGGGTGTCGGCGCCCAACCTCTGGACGTAGTGGCCGACGTCGGCCAGCAGAGGGCCAGCCTCTGGCAGACGGCCCAAACGATGCTTCGTCGCCATCTCCCACACTGACGCGGAAGACACCCAGAGCCGGGTCTCCGGGTCCTCGATGAGTTTGCGGGTGCGGTGAGGAAGCAGATCCGGAGACCCGATGGCCCAGAGCAGGGTGTGGGTATCCAGGAGGTATCCTATCGGTCCCACGCGTCCAACTCCTCCGCCGGCAGGGGTCGAAAGAACTCTGGCGGCACATGCAAGGGCAGGAACCCCAGTTGCCGCGCCTTCGGACTGGGCAGAGGGACCAGCAGCGCGTACGGAACCCTGCCTTTGGCCACGATGATTTGCTCTCCCGCCCGCACGTCTTCCAGCAAACGGGACAAATGGGTTTTCGCCTCATGGACCGTGACCACCCGCAATGTGACACCTCCCGAACTAAGGGTACCAGACTAAGTTTCTCGGGGCAAGTTGTAGACGATGGAGTCATGGGAAGCGGACGGCACGTGCCTCACCCGGCCGACGGGCTACGGGCCCGGCCTGCCGGATGACACACCAGGGACTCGGTGGTGGGCCGGCAGCGACAAAGTGCGGCGTGGCTGGTTCGCCAGGCCGCGAGGACCTGCACCACCACTGGGCTGCGCCGGGCGCGATCCCCGGGAGGGGGATGCGGTACGCCGCCCCGCCCACACACCGGTCCGCAGTGAGGACCCCATGCTGCGGGTTCTCCCACAGCACCGCGCCGCACCCGGGCCACTGGGCGCTGGTCAACATCGAGACCAGGGACGTAGGCAGGGATCTCAAGACCGTCGACCTCCAACAGGCGCAACCCTGCTGGTGCCACGTGGCCAGTCCCATCAACGGGGACCGGAGGTATGCCCCGATGAAACCGTCCGACACCCTGCACCATCAGGAAAACCAGCACGGCCAGGAGGACCGGCAGCATGAAGAGGGCTTGGCCGCGCCATCGGCGCCCCCTCCGTCTCCTTTGCGATGACCGATAGACGACTGGCGGACGGTGGGGGTGTCGTGAACGTCCGACCGGGGTCGGACCGTCCGACTGGGCACGGGTTGTCCCATCACAAATTTTTGGATGGCCGCCGATGAGCCCAATGTCCGTTTCGCCCGAGCGGATCGGGCGGACAGGGTGGGGGAGCAGCCCTCGCGGAGCGGCCAACCGGGCTCGCGGGGGCGCGCAGCCACAGCGCGGCGCATGGCGAATCGGCCACGCGGCGAGTCGCTGTTACGAGCGCCGCTCGCCGCAGCGCCGCCGGTCGGGTCACGCGCCGACGCCTGGGCCCTCGGGGGTGAGCGGCCGCACCGTGCCGTCCTCCTCGATGTACTCACCCATCTCGGTACGACCCGGGATCGGCAGGACCTTGTCGATGCGAAACGAGGTGATGACGTCCGAGGGGGGCTCGCGCGCCCGGCGCCCGGCGTAGTACAGCCCGTCCGATCGCAGAAACACTTTGTCCACCACGAATTCCTCTTGGGCCGCTATACGAAACCTGCTCAAACTTGCCCATGAGGGCATGAACCGATTTCGTTGGAATTGTTCGCTCTTTCGCAGGCCGCCGTGTGGCTCCCAGCCGTTTCCGGCTCATCCCTCCGCAAGGTCGGCACCGCAACCGCGAACGTCCTGCCGGTAGCCGTGACGGT
>JAJZWS010000129.1 GCA_021846565.1 Bacillota bacterium | reverse complement strand
GGTCGTCGCACTGTCTACGCTTCGCGACCGTCCTCGCGGACGGCCCCGCAAGACTCGCTTCGCCGTGGGCGGCTACTCCTTCGGCGGTTGGAATTGCACCAACTCTGTTCAGCCAGCTTCATGGCGCACAAGGCATCCGCCCCCGCGAGGTACGCCGCGTCGTACGTAGCGGGCCGCCCGAACTAGGGGCCCACGTTAAAGATGGCACCGTACGCAGGTCCGACGCCTCCAGGTACACGACAGGCAGCTCCCACAGCTCGTGCAGCGAGGCCAGCGACCGGTCCGCACGTATCCACCCCCATCGAACGCACTGATGAAGGACGTTCACGGCTTCGTAGCGCAACCACGGCGGAGCGGCCAAGCCACGCCCCTTCGGACCCCGTCGTGAAGGGGCCGGAGCGTCCCATCTCACGACACGTTCTCCGGCCGACACCGTCATGAACGGCACCCTCCTGGCCGCTCGTTCGCTCACGGCGCTGGGCTCTCCCCGTCTCCACCGAATCCTCGGCCAGCATCCCATCGGGGAACGCACGCTGGCGCAATGGCAGCAGGCGCTCCACCAGACGGTCCGCCCGATCCGCCGAATCGGTCTCGTCGGCGGATTCGTCGCGGCGCAACGGACTTGCCAGACTGCGCACGCCCTAGTCGGGAATCGTCGTGTCCTCCCCGCGCACCCGTCGCCGTAGATGCGCAACCACATCCCCGCAGAGGCGCGACCATCCGCGGCCCCACACCAATACACCGCGCTCCCAGAACCCCCTCCGGAATTCCGTCCACAAGCAGGAGCCGCCGCCTCTCCGATCGGGGCGATCTGCGCCCCCCAGGGGGCTGGTCTCTGGCCAAGGGCGACTCCACTCGAACGTCCCGGGGTGCTCGTGATGACGGACGGCAGGATGGATAATGGGAGCCATCAGTGGGCCAGTAGACCTGTAGGCGACGGACGATGCTCGACCAAGCGGGGCGGTCCGGTGCATGACGCGGTACTGCCGGCGGGCACGGCCAGGGTGGCCCGCATTGGATCAATTCCACCTGGCGGGCGGCGCGGCACGAGCTCGACACCTCGGCCACCGGCGCTGGCGAGACGTGGTCTTTGGCACCTGTGCACCGACGGCGACCTTGCCCTTGCTCGATGGGCTGGACCAGATCCAATTCCGGCTGGACCAGGTGTCCGTCACGCTTCTGGCGTGTCCGTTCCGCCACCGCTTCCCCCACTCATCCTGGCAGAGTATGGCCGTGGCGGATGCGCGCGACGAAGCCATTCGGAAAGCCTGCGGCATGGGGGCGCCCTGGCGGGCGACGATGTGCACAGGCATGCGCTTCTGACCCGGGGGATCGTGTCGCGGGGCGATCTGCTGGCGTGGGGCCGGCAGACGCACCCCGACGCATTCTCGCCTCGACTGTTCCTGCAGCCGCTGACGTACACGCGGGACGTGCCCGCCGTGGACAGCGCCCTGGCGCTCCTGGTGGACCCGCTATCGTTGTTTGTCATGGCCTAGACCAGGTGCAGGTCTGCGCTCAGGCCGCTGGCCGGGAGCCGCACCGGTCCCAGGGGAAGCACGCCGAGCGGTTGGACACGGATCGCCACGCAGCCATCATCATCCCCACCGTGCTGGCGGACGGATCCCTGGCGGACTGGGCCTGGCTGTTTGCCGTGTACGGCCGTGGCACGCTTGCGGACTGGATTACCCAGCCCGGCCATGCGACAGAATTTCCCCCACCCATGGAGCGCTTTGGGACGCTCGTGCTCTTGGGTGTCCCGCACGAGACGCCGCGCTGGTCGGGCGGCAACGCGCGCCGCCGCGTGCCACCGGACGCGCTGCCTGAGTGGTTTCCGCCGGAGTGGCGGTAGTTGTCTCCAGAAACCCAGGGTCGGCGGGCCGAGTCGCGCGACGCGTCGGGCGGCTACCTCACGTAGGACCCCCCGTTGATGTCCAAAGTGGCACCGTTCAGGTGTCGCGCGGCGTCCGACAGCAAGAAGGCCACGGCGGCGGCCACATCGGCCGGCTGCGCCATCTCGCCCAGCGGAATGTCAGCCACCACCGCAGCAGTCCCCTTCTCGTCCGCCACCTGCTGCGCCATCTCGGTGGCGACAAAGCCGGGCGCGACGGCCATCGCCACCACGCCGTCGCGGCCGTAGCCACGAGCCACGCTCTTGGAGAGCGCCACCATGCCGCCCTTGGAGGCGGCGTACGCCAGAAATTCAGGAGCGTCACCGCGAAAAGCGGCGCGGCTCGCGATGTACACGAACGTGCCGCGGTGCTGGCGCTGAAACGTCGGCAGGGCCGCCCGCGTGATGTCGGCGGCGGCCACCAGGTTCACCTGCAGCGTCTCCTGCCATACCCGCGTCCAATCCGCCCACGGTGCGGTGGGGGGTGCAGGCGCAAAGATGCCCGCGTTGTTGACAACGGCGTCCAGCCCGCCCAACGCCTCTTTCGCCCGCTCCACCAGCGTGAGCCCGGCCCCTCGCTCGGCCAGGTTGGCTTCCAGCAGCACGGGTGCGCCGTACAGTGCCTCGGCCACGCTCTCGGCGGCCGCGCGGCTTTTGCCAAAGTGCAACGCCACCCCTGCGCCGTCGCGGACCAGCGCGGCCACAATCGCGGCCCCAATGCCGCGGGATCCCCCGGTCACCAACACCCGCTTGCCCTCCAGGGTCATCGTGCCCCGCCTCCCCTGCACTGGTTTACCGAAATCGGGCGTAAAGCCCCCGGCTTTAGACGGGGGATATCAGCCCGTTGGCCCGTCCGGGCCAAATCTCCGCCCCGGCTTGAGCAAACACTTCTTTGAGCGTACACTCGTTCCCTGCGCAAATCGTCGACCCCGAGTTTCGTGTGCGAGATTCTTCTGCGGGTCACGCAGGCGCAAGCCCGGGTGCTCGGCACCCGCTTTGAGGTAGCCCGGCAGTTCTACAACGCCCTCCTCGGGGAAGCCCTCCGGCGCCTGGGCTTGCTCCGCCAATCCACGGCGTATCAGGCCGCTCGGCGGGATATCCCCCGCACGCGCCCCACCGAACGCGCGCACGCGTTTCTCATGGCGCGCCAGGC
>JAJZWS010000128.1 GCA_021846565.1 Bacillota bacterium | reverse complement strand
CCCGGGATTTCCCCCCTGCGAATGGTGGTGGTTTGTCACTCCTTTCATTCGACATCAGGGCCGGAAATCCCTTTATTCATGCGGCTTTCCGGGATCTCCACTCCTCGCTTTTTTCAGGGGCCACTACCTAGTCTCACGTCAGACTGGAAATGCCCGCGGGTGAAACGTGCTCCAGACGCGTGGGGATCCAGCTATGGTTTCGAGACAGACGGCATGCCAGCCAGGTCCCGGTAGTAGACCCACTCGAATAGGAACTCCCATGCCTCCACGTGCCGCAGCACCGCCGCCGCATCGGGGCCCCAGGCGCAGAGGCCCGCCGGTGCAGCAGGATGCCGGGGACCACGAGGTTCAGGCGACGCACGACGACACCAGCCAGCCGGTCCCGGTCCGCGAGATTCGGCAGGACCGGCAACGAGAGGATTGCGCCCTCGTCCCAGTGGTCCAGCGACTTCAGCATCTCGTGGAGACGTGCGCCACCGCCCCGGCCTCGGGTACGGTGGCATAGACGGCCTGGTCGACGAACGTCTCGACGGCCGGCCGGCCGTTCCCAGATTGAATCGCGCCGGTAGGCCGAGCCACAGCAGGTCGTCGTTGCGGGCCATCTGTTTGTCGGATCCACCCACCGTGATGACCAGCGAGCCGTCAACCAGGCGAACCGGCACCTTGCCCGACGTCGCCCGCAGGCACCAGACGGCCGCCAGCCCAGCTTTCAGCGCCGTGACGACCGGGCCCCCGGCTTGAAACGACGAGGGCCGGCTCTTGCATGCACCGGCGGCACGAGCACGCCCTCCGCTGTGAGGGCGGTCAGAACGTCGTCAAACGTGTCGTACCGATAATACGGCCGGCCGATACGGTCCAGTAGTGTCGTAAGGGGTGGGCGGGCCAACACCACGTCCGCTGCCAGGGCAGCGGCCACGTCCGTCACGCCGTCACCGATCATCACGGTACGCCGCCCGGCCCCCAGGCGGTGCATGACGGTGGGTTTGCATAAGGCACAGCCGCGCTGGCAAACCAGCGGGTCGCACGGGGTGGGAAACGTGACGCGACACGTATCAAAAGTCCAGTCCCCGTCATTGGCCCACACGTGCCCCGGCGCCACGAGCCCCGCCAGACGTGGCTCCACCCATTCGCGCAGGCCGGACGACAAAATGTGGACGGGCACCCCGGCCCGGCCCAGCGCCGTCAACACGTGGGCGGCACCGGGTCGGAGCGTCCCCGTCGACTGTGCCCACAGGTGATAAGCTGCGCGGCCGGGTGTGTGGTACAGCCCGTACAAAGCCCTGAGCCCCTCCCGTTCCGTCACGGTGCCGGCGGTGAGCGCCTCCAAAATCGGTCGGGAAGCGGACGGTACGAAGGTTTGGGCCATGCCGCCCACCAGGTCAGTGTCCAAGAGTGTGCCGTTGAAGTCGGAAAACACCATACACCGGCTGTCAATCATCGCGGTCCCTCCCCGCATTTTTCCCACGCGCCTAAAAGCTCCGGTGCGATGGGTCCGTCTCGTTCGGACAGGCGGTCGATGGCCGCCCGAAAGGCGCGGGCCCCCGCCTGGGTGCCGCCGCGATGGCCATGAATCGCGCCGCCCGCGTTGATATTCACGTCGGGGTCAAAGTCGGCGAGGAGTCGGGGCGCCAGACCCGGATGGAGCCCGGCCGCCGGTGCGGGGAACACGGGCGGCAAACGTCCGGCCCGAGAAGGGCCCGCCCCACGGTCAGGGCCTCGTGACGCGGCAGGGCGACACTCCCGTCCGGCGAGGGAAAAATCCCAATGTCGGTTACCGCCGCCCGCATCAGGACGCTCAGCGCGACAGATGCGGCCACCCCGCAGCCGGATGCATTGACGAAGGCGCCGGCGAAGGCGGGATGTGCCAGCAGAATGGAGTGGGGCTCAAGCCGGGACAACGCGGTGAGCGTATCCAGCCCCATCGCATAGGGGCTGACCAGGAATGCCTCCGCCCGGGCCGTCGGCGCTCTGGCGGCCTGGTCCACCGCGCGGCTGCCGGACGCGGTGAGGTTCACCGCATAACGACGGGCCGGCCGAGCGGCCAGCGAGCCTGCTACGTCCCGGGCGGCCCGGACACGGTCTCCGAGCGGCGCCGCTTGGTCGGCGAAACAAACTTCGTCGTCGTTGACCACGTCGGCCCCGCCCGCCCACTGCTGCTCCAGCGCGTGGACAAAGTCGGTGAGCGTGCGCCCGGTCTCGCTCTTGAATATGGACAGGAGCAGGGGCCGTTCCTCGACCCCGAGCCGTTGGCACACCCCCGCCGCGCCATGTTGCGGACCCGGAAGCGCTTCGCGCCAGTTGTCGGGCCGCGAGAGGCCAACCAGGCGAATGGCGCCGTCCAGCGACAGCTTTCTGAACGTCATCGTGAGCACCGAAGAGAACTGGGGGGCAGGTCGGCAGCGGGGTAGGTCATGTCCCCGCGCGCTCAATCGTCGGAGATGGGGTCGCAACGCCGCACGCGCCCAAGAAACGCGATGGGCCGCTCCTGTTCGAGGGCGGGCCGGTCCGTCCACGCCCCCACGGTCAGGCCGACGGCCTTTTCTTCGGCCCGCCGCTGCCAGTCACCGCGCCGCCGTATGGCGCAAGTTGCCAGTAATTCGTTGCTCATGAAAGCCCCCCGACAAAAAATGTGCGTCCCGAGAGGGCCGCACAGCATGCTGGGCCTCTCTCATCTGCCGGCCCATACTGGGCCGTCGGAGTTGGCACCGCACGCAAGCGCCGGTTGCCCAGATGTCATCGGGCCGTTCCCTCGATCTGTCTGGATAAGAGTGGAGCGTATTCAGTTGAGCGGGACTATACCACGGTGCACAAGATCCCGCAACCCCGCGAGCGTTTGGCCGAAAGGACTGACCTCGTACCCCGGGGCACCCGTCGATCCTGCCGAGAAGGCGCCTCGTGTGGAGAGACGGATTGCGGCCAGAAAAAATTTGGCGAGTTGGCAGGCGCCCCTGCGCATCCTATGGTAGTTTGTCGGCAGTGAACCGATTCGCCTGTGTTAAGCCCGTGCGGGAAGCCTCCAAGTAGTTGATTTTGGGTTCCTCT
>JAJZWS010000012.1 GCA_021846565.1 Bacillota bacterium | reverse complement strand
CATGGCCAGCGAGTGGTCGCCGCCCAGGACCAGGGGAAAGTCCCCCTCTTGGAATGCCCGTTCCACAGCCCGCGCCAACACCCGGTTGACCTTGACGATCTCTGGCAGAAATTTCAGATGCTGGTCTTGGCGGTCGCGGCTCTCGGGCACTGGCACGGGAATGTTGCCCACATCTGAGACCGTGTGGCCGATGCGCTTCAAGCGTTCATGCAAATCCGCATACCGAATGGCGCTGGGACCCATGTCCACCCCTCGGCGGTCTGCGCCATAGTCCAGGGGCACCCCGATCACACGAACATTTTTTGCCTCTGCTGGGCCATGCATGGTGGTTGGCCGCCTCCCTCCAGCGGTAGTATACCGTCTGGCGGCTCGAAGTCTGCGGCCGCCGGGTCCCTACCGGAGCAGCTCCGCGGGACGCGGCGGTGCGAGATACTCCGGCGGGGCGCTGCCGCCCACGAACCACCTGAGCAGCCCCACAAAGATGCACCACGCCAGGTCTCGCTGGTACTGGGCGGTCGTCAGTCGTAAAGCTTCCTGGGCATGCGACAAAAAACCCACCTCGACGTTCACCGCCGGAATGGCGCTGTAGCGCAACACGTACTGGTTGATGCGCGTCACCCGCCGATGCGTTCCGGTGAACCCCGACAGCTCTTCTTGGATCGCATCGGCCAACACGCGCGACGCGATGCCATCCCAGTAAAACACCTGGGGCCCAACCCCGCCGGACCCGATGTTCGTATGAATATCGATAAGCACGTCTGCCTGCTGGCGGTTGATCCACAGTGAGCGGGCCTGCACCCGATACTTGCGATGGGCCGGGATGGGATGCGCCGCCGACCACGTGAGGAGGACCCGGGCGCCGGCGTCCTCCAGCAGGCCGCGCAGCATTTCGGCCACCGCCAGGTTGATGTCGGCTTCGCGAGCCCGGCGATTGACAGCGCCCGGATCCCAGCCGCCGTGGCCGGGATCGATGACGATGGTACGCCCCGCCAGCATGCCGACGTAGGGCGCCACGGCGCGGGGCGCCCCGCCGCCGGCCGACCAAACGCGGGCGCCCACGCCGAGCGCCGCCAGCGCCAGCCCCACGGCGGCCATGGCACGCCAGAAGTTGCGCAACGCGCCGCCTCCACCCTGTCGCTTCTCGGACGACTCCAGACAGGGTATGCATCCCGTGCCCAGGAAAAACGCCGCCCGGTGGGCGGCGTGCGATCAGCGCTTGGAAAACTGCGGCCGCTTGCGAGCCTTCTTCAAGCCGTACTTGCGGCGTTCCTTCATGCGGGCGTCGCGGGTGAGATAGCCTTCGCGCTTCAGCTGGGCCCGAAAATTGTGGTCCAGGCTCACCAGCGCGCGCGCCAAGCCATGACGCACCGCGCCCGCCTGACCCGACACCCCGCCCCCGTGCACCTTCACAATGACGTCAAAGCGCCCGTCAGCCGACAGCGCCTTCAACGGCTGAAAAATCACCAGCCGCTGGTTGTTGGTGGGGAAGTACTGCTCGACCGTGCGCCCGTTCACCCGAAACTCGCCCGTACCGGGCATGATGCGCACCCGGGCCACCGCGTTCTTGCGGCGGCCGGTGCCCCACACTTGTACGACATCCGCCATGTTAGCCTCTGACCTCCCACACGGTCGGCTGCTGACCCGCATGCGGATGTTCCGGGCCCCGGTAGACGCGGAGCTTCCGGAACATGTCGCGACCCAAGCTGTTCTTGGGTAGCATCCCGCGGATCGCCTTCTCCACCGCAAATTCCGGCCGACGCTTCATGAGTCGGCTGTACACCTCGCGCTTGCCGCCACCGGGGTAGCCCGAGTAATGAAAGTAAATCTTTTGCTGAAGCTTCCGTCCCGTCAGGACAACTTTTTCAGCGTTCACGATAATCACGTGATCACCGGTGTCCAGATGCGGGGTGTAAATGGGCTTGTGTTTGCCGCGCAAGAGCGTGGCCACCTCGGTGGCCACCCGGCCCAATGGCTTGCCCGCTGCGTCAATCACGTACCACGTCCGCGTGATTTCCGCAGGACGAGCCATGTAGGTCGACACGAGATCCCTCCGTCGTCTTGGTCATCTGGCGGGAGTTGGTACACCCGCATTGAAGCCGCGTGTCAGTGTAGCAATAGGGCAACTCCGGCGTCAAGCGGCGGTCAGCCCCCGAAGGTGGAGGCGGGAAATTGCGCCTCCACCATTTTTCCCACCGCGAAATGCGAGTCGGCGAGGAGCGTGCCCTTCACCGCCACCGTGTCGCAACTGGCGGTCAGCGCGATCGGTGGCCCGTTCTGGGGATACAGGGTGAGCCTCACCCCACCGGTGGGCGGACACCCATGGCTCACACCACCGGCCGAGGTGGGCAGGGCGTTGACGAGTCGCACCAGCCGCCGGATCCACGCGGGATTGGTCTCGGTGCGGGAGAGCGAGCGCGCCGAGACGTTGTCGATGGGATGCAGGACCACCTTCACGATGTTGCTGGGCAGGTGGGTCGACGCCGGCCGCGGCGGGAGCAGCACATCGGTGATCCAGTACTGCACTAGGCTCGACCCTGCGCCGTCAGGCGCCCAGGACACATTCACCGTCAGCCCCGTCGCCTGCAGAGAGGGCGTGAAGGACTCCATCTGACTGGCGATGCCGGAGGCATTCCCGGACTGCGCGGAACCCGACGACGCCCAGTCCCGCCGGGCAAACGCCCGGTCATACCAGGCCCCGATTCCGCTCGCCATCGGGACGCGGTACTCGGCCTCCCCCACCATGACGTGGGCTGCGCTCGGGAGGGGATCGATCGGCAAGGGAAAAGCCGCCACGCTTTTCCGAGCCCCGGGTGGGACCGGGACGCCGGTCGTCATCGTGGACGGCGCCCAAGCGACGGCGGGCGTGGGCCACCATCCCGGGTGCAGCGCGACGTGCACCGTGGAACCGGGGGGTAGGAAGCTCGAACCGCCCGCCACCACCAAGACTGCCCCCAAGCTGGCGGCGATGGCCAACCTCTTCGTACGCCGTCGCATCGACAATGCCCCCTGCCGTCGCGGTGACCCGATGCCCAACGTCTCTGCACGTCAAACGCCTCGGACGGACCATGGGTTGCCGGCGCGGCGATCGGGGTGCGGCCCTGGCCACGACAGTGGGCCTCATGACCGATGACGACCCGGATGCTGAGAAGGCACCCACGCGCGCCCCGTGGTATCATACGCCATCGACGGGACCTCCGTTGAGTTCGTGGGGCGCCCGGCCACCCACCCTGCGTTCTTGTCGAGGCTAGCGGGGACGGTCCATACGGACGCTACGGAAGTACCACACGGAAGCACGGCGCTTGGAGAGGCAAACCCACCGGGAGGGGAGGCGTCGGAGGATGCGACTTACGGTCCTGCGGCATCGGCCCACCGAATTCTTGGGGCGGGCGGGCCCATTTCTCGCGCGCCACGAAGCCGCCGAGAACCTCTTGTTCGGTTTGGCCCACACGCTTGACACCCAACCGGACGCCTACAGCCTGCCTGCCTATCTGGCGACCGTGGAACGCGCCGACGGCGACGTGGTGATGGCCGCCATTCGGACACCGCCCCGCTTCCTGGTGCTTTCCCGCAGCGAGGACCTGGGCGCCCCCAATGCGCTGTTGGACGACGTCTGGGCCCTGTACCCGGACCTGCCCGGTCTCTTGGGCCCGCGGGCGGTGGCGGAGGGGGCGGCCGACGGATGGGCGCGGCGCACCAGCCAGGTTTCGCTGCGGACCATGGCCGAACGTATCTACGAGTTGTCCCGGGTAATTCCGCCCCCCGCGGTTTCCGGTCGCCGTCGCACCGCCACCCTTCAGGACCAAGGACTCCTTATGGAGTGGCTGACGGCGTTTTTCGCGGAGTCCGGCGCCGGCGGCACTCGCGGGGATGCCCGGACGGTAGCGGCCGCGACACTGCGACAGCGTCTGACCAGCGCTGACGGCGGCCTCGACCTTTGGGAGGACGGGGACCCGGTGTCGCTGGCGGGTTATGGTGGGCCGACGCCCACCGGGATTCGCCTGGGTCCGGTGTATACCCCCCCGACAGCGCGGGGACACGGATACGCGTCGGCACTGGTGGCCGACTTAAGCCAGGCCCTGTTGGCCAGCGGGCGCCAGCGTTGCTTTCTCTTCACCGACTTGGCCAATCCCACGTCCAACCGACTGTATCAGCGGATTGGGTACCGGCCCGTCACCGACGTCGAGGAGTATCAATTTCAGCGCCCTTAACCGGCGGCCCGTCGCTCGCTTGTTTCGGTGTGCGACCAGCGCCGCCATCGTAGTCCTCGGCCAAGAGATACCTGCACGATACGCCAGGCTGACTTCAGTGGGCCCCGTCCCACCCCTCCCGCACCAGACGGCGCACCACCTTGCCTGTGGGACCCGTCGGAAGTTCGGCCATCACCCGAATGTCCCGCGGCCGCTTGTAGTCGGCCAGCTTGGCCCGGCAGGCGTCGCGCAGCGCCTCGACGTCCGGGGTGCGGCCGGCGTGGGGCACGACCGCCGCCACCACCACCTGCCCCCGCTTGGGGTCGGGGAGGCCCACGGCGGCGGCCATCAACACGTCCGGGTTTTCCAGCAGCACGTCTTCCACTTCGCGCGGGTACACGTTTTCGCCGGCCACGATCATCATGTCCTGCTTGCGGTCCACCAGCCACAGCCGCCCGGCCTCATCCTGGTATCCCATGTCCCCGAGCGTCAGGTACCCGTCATCGTCCCGGGCGGCCCGGGTCGCCTCGGGATTTTGCCAGTATTCCCGCATGAGGCTCGGCGCTTGGACGTAGACTTCCCCCACCGCGCCGGGCGCGACGGGATGGCCCTCCTCGCCCATGATGCGCACCGACGCGCCCACCACCGGCCAGCCCACGCTGCCCACCGCCTCATCGGGCGCATGCTGCATCAGGGTCACGCCGCCGTACTCGGTCGCCCCATAGATGTCATAAAGCCGTGCGTGCGGAAACACGCGCAACAGGCGGTCGCGCAACGCCAGGTCCAAGGGCGCCGAGGACGTCAGCGCAACGCGGAGGTGCGACGGCTCCAGCGCGCCGCGCTCGGCCGCATCGGCCAGCATGGCCAGCATGCTGGGCACAAACATCGAATACGTCACCTGGTGCGTGTTGAACGCCTCGACAATATGGCCGGGATGGAACGTCCGGTGCGGGTAAATCACGCACGTGGTCCCGATAATCAGCGAGAGCGTCACAAACCACATGGAGTTGACGTGAAACATGGGCAAGAGCGCCATCCCCACGTCCTCGGTGGTGATGGACAGCTCAGCCAGCAGCACCAGCGCAATCATGAGGTTGGACCGGTGGTCCCGCACCGCCCCCTTGGGCCGGCCCGTGGTGCCCGACGTGTACACGATCACCCACGGGTCAGTCTCCTGCACCACCACCTGGGGATCCAGAGCGCTGGCCGCCAGCACGGCATCCTGCCACGCGCGTCCCACGTGGATGTGCGGGGCGGGCGGCAGCAGGGCCCGAAAGTCTTCGTCGGCCAGCACCAGTCGCACCTGGGCGTCCGCCAGCACGTATTGGACTTCCGGAGCGGCCCATCGGAGATTCACCGGCACCGCGACGGCTCCAGCCCGCGCTGCCCCGAAATAGGCCACGGCCATCCACAGGCCGTTGGGCAACAAGAGCCCCACCCGATCCCCCGCCGCCACCCCCCAGGCCGCGAGCGCGTTGGCAAACTGATTCACCCGCCGGTCCAGCTCGCCATACGTCAGCGTCTCGGCGCCAAACACCAGGGCGGTCTTGTTCCGATGCCGCTGGCTCGCCGAGCGCAGCGCTTCACCAATCGTGAGCATCCTTGCGCACCTCACATCCTTCTGGTGATCTAGGACGGGGCCGGGTGACCGGACGCCCTCTCCCTGCACGGGTTGCGCTCAGTATACAAATGGGGCGCCCTCGGCGCCATGGAGACAATCCATTACCCTGAAGAAGAGACCAAGGACGGGCACCGAGTGGACGAATGGAGGTTGGCGCATGACCCGGGTGGGGCTCTTGACGGTCGGCAGTCGAGGGGATGTGGAGCCATTTGTGGCGCTGGCGCTGGCGCTTAAGCGGCAGGGGGCCGACGTGCGGCTGGCCACCCACGAGCGCTTTCGTCCGCTGGCGGACCGCTATCAGGTGGCGTTTGCACCCCTGCCGGGCGATCCGGCCGAGCTCATGGCCACGCCGGCGGGCCGCCGTGCGCTCACCTCCGGCAAAAATGTGGGGCGCTTTCTTACCGCGTTTCGGCAGCTCACCGAGCACCTGGCGCTCCCCACGTGGGACGCCGCCGAAGCCGCCATGCAGGACCGCGACGTGCTGGTGTACTCAACATTTGCGTTTCAAGGGCACTACCTGGCACAGCACCTGGGCCTGCGCGCCGTGGCCGCCCACCTGCAGCCGCTGCTGCCCACCGGCGCATTCGCCAGCCCGGCCCTGCCGTTTCCCGTCCCCGGCCGCCTGCTGAAGCGCTGGTCTCACGATGCCGCGCTCCGCATGTTTTGGCAGCAGGCGCGCCCGGGGGCAGTGCGTCTGACCGCACGGGTGCCGGGCCTCGTGGTCCCTCGCGACGTCCCGTTCGCCCATGCGCTGCGCGACGAGGAGTGCGTGGTGGCGGTGAGCCCGACCGTGGTGCCGCGGCCTGGCGACTGGCCGCCCAACGCGCATCTGACGGGCTACTGGCGCCTTGCGCCCCCGCCCCACTTCACGCCCCCGCCCGCGTTGGCGACGTTTTTGGAGGAGGGCCCCCCACCCATCTACGTGGGATTCGGCAGCCTGGCCCAACCAGATCCCGCAGCCGTGCGGAGCCTGGTGGAGGCGGCGCTCGCGCGCGTGGGTCGCCGGGGTGTGGTCCACTCCGGCTGGAACGGCATTGCCGGGGTGGGGTCGTCCACGATTCAGGTGGTCGACGACGTTCCGCACGCTTGGCTGTTCCCGCGCATGGGTGCCGTGGTGCACCATGGCGGCGCCGGCACCACAGCCGCCGCGCTGGCGGCTGGCGTCCCGTCGGTGGTGGTGCCGCACTTTGGTGACCAGTGGTTCTGGGCCGAGCGCGTGGAGCAGTTGGGCGCGGGTGTCTCGGTGGCACGGCGCCGCCTCACAGCCGACAGTCTCGCGGCCGCCGTGGCGGCGGCCCTGGACCAACCGTTTCCCACGGCCCTGACCGTCGCCCTGGCGGCGGAGGACGGTGCGGACACCGCCGCGCGGATCGTGCTGCGGGCATAACCAGTGGCGGGCCGCGGGCGCTTCGCCTATCATGGCGCCATGTGAGCGTTGTCCGCGCACCAGATCCGGTACGGGCACTGTCCACATGATTTCCTCGATCATGTAGCTTGTGGCAAAGGTGGGCGTCTATGAACCTCGTAGGAGATGAAGACCGAATCCCGGTCATTCTCGATGTGGACACCGGCATCGACGATGCCATGGCAATATGGTATGCCTTGGAGTCTCCCCGGCTGGACGTCCGCGGGATAACCAGCTGCTTCGGCAACGGCGGAATCGAGGTTACCACCCAGAACACGCTGTTGGCCGTCGAGCTGTCCGGGCGGTCGGTGCCCGTGTACCAAGGGGCTGCCCACCCGCTCGCCTCAGGCGTGGTGGATACGGCCGAGGCCTTTCACGGTGCCAACGGGCTGGGGGAGGCGGTCCTGCCGCCGGTTCGCGGCCACGCCGAGCCCGAGCCGGCCGCCGAGTATCTGGCATCAGCGCTGGCGGGGGGCGACACCACGTTGGTGGCCACGGCGCGCCTGACCAACTTGGCGCTGGCGCTGGCCCTGCATCCCGAGCTGGCCCGGCGCATTCCACGGGTCGTCGTGATGGGGGGCGCCGCCTTCTGCCCCGGCAACGTCACCCCGGTGGCCGAAGCCAACATCTGGGGCGATCCGGAAGCTGCCGACCTGGTGTTCCAAAGCGGCATCCCCGTGACAATGGTGGGGCTGGACGTCACCCACCAGGCGTGCCTGACGGACCGGCATCTCCGGACGGGCGGCCCGGATCCGGAACGGGCCTACGCCGACGTGCTGGCCACGGCCACCGAATTTTACATGCGGGCCTACAATCCCGGGACACCGGCAGGGGATCGTACGTGTCCGCTGCACGACCCACTGGCGGTGGCCGTGGCCGAAGACCCCACCATCGTCACGACCAAACCGTATTCGGTCCGCGTGGCGCTGCAGGATCCCGTCACGCGCGGCATGACCGTGGTGGACGCGCGTGGACACGCCCCGGCCCCGGCCCACCCGGTGGAGGTGGCGCTCACCGTCGACGCGCCACGCTTTGTCCACGAGTTCTGTCGGCGGCTGGGCTACAACCTCGTCCCCTAAGCCACCGGACTGACCCATAGTTGGTAGACGAAGCATGGGTCGGGGTGCCGCCCCGCGGTGTGAACGCTGTCGTGACCTCGGATCGAGGCGCCGCCGCTGCCCTCCTCGCCAACGGTGCCTCGCTCACGCAGTTTCACCCAGCCTGTCGACTGCACCCCCGTGATTCGCCAGCCCACAGGGTTCAACCCGCTCACAGCCTCGGCCGCACAACTCGCCGAGTACGGGTTCCCCTCACTCCTCAGGTGCAGTACCCTTGACGATGTGGATGAGTCGCGGCGCTCAGCCGGGAAATCGCTCAGCGGCTCGCAAATGTTGAGGACGCCCTCGCCCGCCTGGCGACGATTCCGGGGGTGGGGCGTCGGGTCGCCGAGACCATGGTCGCCGAATGCGGGACCGCCATGCCACGGTTTCCCGTCGGCGGCGCCGTGTGTGTCGGAGGCCGGGTTTAGTCCGGGCCAGCGCCAGAGCGGCGGGCACGCGCACGCCGCCCCCGTCCGCAAGGGGACTACGACGCTGCGGACCGTCGTGGGGAAAGCCGGCCAGGTGGCGGGGCGCACGCGGACGTACGGGGGATCCGTGTATCACCGCGTGGCCGGGCGCCGGGGCAAGCCCCAGGCGGCGGTGGCGACGGGACGCCACGTTCTCCGGAGCGCGGACGTCGTGTACCAGGACCGGGGTGCGAACTACTTCGACGCGCGGGACCGTGCAGCCGTGGTGCGGCGCGAAACCCGGCGGTTGGAGGCGTTGGGGTATCGCGTGACCGTCGGACCCTTGGCCCCGGCGGCCGGCTAATCGGGTCAACCGGCGTTGCCACCGGTCGTGTATCGGAGGTCGGGACGTCACTCGCGGTAGTACGTCCCCCTTATTGTTTAAGGGAGGTTGCGGAACGCCGCCCACCGGAGAGATGTCAGAGGACCGTGGCACCTGGGTGATGAACGCCTTCGTCTGGACGTGGCCGCTGGTTGCGGCGTGGTCCCCCCTCGCGGTGTGGGTGGGCATGCTGGCCGGGCCGAGCTTGTCGTTTCTCCCGGAGGGCCCGGTGCTCCTCAGCCTCGGCGTAGGGGTGGCCAGCGGCGGCGCGCTTATGTGGCTGGTGCTTGCCCGGACGGGGTCCGGGACGGCGTCGGGTCTGTCGCCAACCTCCTGGACCGGTCGCGCGCTCTGGCTGAGTGTCGCCGCCCTCGTGGGCGCGGTGGGGGCGGTGTGGACGGGCCAATCCCTCAGTGCCTGGGGGCTCTACTTGGGGTCCCATGCCGCCGCCGTCACGGTGGCGGGAATGCTCGGTGTCTTGGGGCTGGCGGGCCTGGTGGCCCGGGCTGTCCTGCGGAGCCGGGCGGCGCTGGTGGTGACCAGCGGCTTGGTGGTGCTGTTGGCATGGATCCTCGTCGTGGCCCGCTTCCCCTGGTCGTTGCGCGACCCCCTCACGTTCAACCGGTCCATCGCCTTTGTCTGTCCCTTTTGCCGCATCCCCTACCTCACCCTTCCCGCTCCGGGATTCGGCGGGATCGTGGACGTGGCCAGTCTGGGTTTTGCCGCCATGCTGCTCATCATGCCCTGGATCCTGGACACCGGGCGACCCCGGCACGCCGCCCGACCGCTCGCGACTGTCCTCGTCGCCAGTGCGATGGTGCTGGGGCTCTTGGTGGTGGGCACCGAGCTGGGCTCCATGTTTTACGAGCCGGGCCCGTCCCTCGTGGCGTCGGTCAACGCGTTGACCGGGTTCGTCGCGGTGCTGGTGGCCTTCGGCGGCGGCACGGCGCTGCTGCTGGGCGTCGCGTGGGGGCGCGCCGCGGGCGCGATAACGGGGGCCAACCGCCAGGCGGGCGTCATCCTGCTCGGCATCGCGGCGACGCTCGCGGCCGGGCTCTGGCTCTTCAACTGGCCGCTGTCCTCGGGCCGGCTGGCCAACGCCGACGTGGGCGCGCTGGCGGTGAGCTATCTCATTGCACCCTGGCTCGGCGTCCTCGCGGTTCGCGCGGTGCTTCGGCATCCCCCGGCATCGACTGGGAGCATGGTGCTGGCCTGGGCAGCGGGGCTCGTCATGTCCGCGCCCGCCATCACCGGGTGGAACCGCTGGGCCGGCGGGCCTTGGTTGCACGCCATCCTGCCGGGCCTCGCCGTCCACCAGGCGTTGCGCCTCGACGGCGGGGGCTGGGCGCTCGCGCGACCGCCGTCCGGAGACGGGGCGCTCCTGGTAGGGTTGCTCGGGGCGGCGGTGGTGTATGCCGTGATCGGCGCCATGGCGGGGAGGGCCTCCGCCACGCGAACCCCGGGCGCCGGGGCTTAGGAGCCGGTCGTCGCGTTGCTCCGGCCTCCAACCCATCGCGGCGTCCGGGACCCCTCCCTTCAGCGCCGCACGGGAAGCCCCACGAGGGCGACCGGTTCGCCGTCCACCACGGTGACATGGCAGAGCGCGTCGCCGACGAGCCGGGACCGGCCGCAATCACGGGGCGGGCCAACCGGGCGTCCCACGCGTGCGCATCGGCGCCCCTCGACGAGATGAATTTCCACGCTGCGCACCGTCTCGGGCGCCGTGCGTGGGCGGGGCCGCGCGACTTCGTTGGGTGTCATGGTCCCGGCTTATCACAGCCGCCGCGAACACGTCAGCCCCGCGGCGTTAATGGACCCGTCCGCCGCCTTCCGCCCGACTTTGGGCTAGCCCTGCCCTGAGCCATTTGGCGCGCCCGGGCTCCCCGTGCTAAGGTCGAGGGAGTGAAACCAGGCCCTTAGCCGGCATCACTCCCACACCAGGAGAGGAGGAGGACTCGCCCATGGACAACGAAATCACCCACAGCAACCGTGTAAGCCCGTCGAGCTCCCGGACCGCATGGTTCACCGAAGCGGGCTCTCCGCACCACCGGCTCCAGTGGCAGGTAGCCAGGACCCTTTTCGTCGGCGATTCGCCGTACCAGCACATCGAGGTGCTGGAGACTGAGCAGTTCGGAGTGGCGCTGGTGCTGGACGGCATCCTGCAAACCACGGCGGCGGACGAGTACATCTACCACGAGATGCTCGCACTGGTGCCGCTCCTGTCGCACCCGCACCCGGCCCGCGTACTGATCATCGGCGGGGGCGACGGCGGGCTTGCACGCGAGGTGCTGCGCGTCCCGGGCGTTGAACACGTAGTGATGGTGGAGATCGATCGGGCGGTCGTCGATGTGGCCCGGCAGTTTCTTCCCGGCCACACGTCCGCGCTCAACGACCCGCGGCTCACCATTCGCTACGAGGACGGCGTGCAGTATGTGACCGCCTTGGACGCGGCCGAGGCATTTGACGTCATCCTCGTGGATGCCACGGATCCCGAAGGCGACGGCCCTGGCCAGGTGCTGTACACGACTGAGTTTCACCGCGCCATTCGCGCCGCGCTGCTGCCCGAGGGTCTGTACGCCCAGCAGAGTGGCACCCCGATCTACAACCCGGACGTACTGACGCGGGTGGCGCGCGACGTGGACCAAGAGTTTCCCGCCTGCCGCGTGTACTGGTGCACCGTGCCCACCTATCCCGGCAGCTTGTTCACGTTCACCGTGGGATCCCTGGGTCCCGAGCCGCTCATTCCCATCCGGCGGCTCCCCGACGAAGCGCCCACCCGCTGGTACACCCCCCGGATCCACGCAGCGGCGTTCGCCCTCCCACCGGTCGTCGCCGAACTGCTGCCCGATCGGGTGATCGCCGCACAAGCCTGACCCGGTGGCTTATCCATTGCGTTTCAGTGCCCCCACGCGCAGCGCGTGGCGCTCCGCCAGCATGAAGAGGCCCAGACCCACCGGAATGAGGACCAGCCCCCACAGGAGCAGCATCCCGGAGATGGGCAGCACCGCACTCACGCTGGCTCCGTTCAGCACGGCGCTGCGGACATACTCCAGAGTGTACGTGGCAGGCGACAGCACCGACGCCCAGGAGATCCACCCCGGCAGCACCGCCACCGGATAGTACACGCCGGAAATTAGCAGCAGCACTCCCTGGATCACCTGGGTGGCCTGGGCGCCGCGCTCGGTGGACAAGAGCGGCAGAATCGCCGCCACCAGACCCAGCCCAATGAACGGCACGCTGGAGGCCAGGAGCACCAGGCCCGCGCCTGCCAGGTCGGCCCGCGCAATGCTGACGTGGAAAAACAGCGCCACGCCCACCAGCACCACCAGCGTGCGCACCAAACCGTACAGGACGGCCCACACACAGACCCCGAGCAGATACGTGAGGCGGTGAATCGGGGCCATGAAGCTGTACTCGATGGTGCCCTCCCACCGCTCCCACTGAACGGAGTTGGACACCTCCTGAAACAGGATGGACAGGAAGTTCCACAAGAGCGCCCCGATGGCGAGGTACACCACCTCGCGGTTGCGGGCCGCCCCGGCCGGCAGCGCCAGCCCAATGAGCCCAATCGTCAAGGTGTTCACCACGTTGTAAAACAGAAACACGATCTCCCACCCCAGATAGCGGCGGATGAGATGAAAGTTGCGGCGCACCAGCGCCCACACCCCCCTCAGCTCGCGCTCCAGGGTGGACAGCGGTCTTCGCCGGGCTGCCGGCACGTCGGTGGATGCCACTATGCCCTTCCTTCTTCCTGGTCGGCCTCGCCCAGCTGCTCTCCGATGAGCGTAAAAAACACCTGCTCCATGGTGCCGGCGTGACCCCCGTACCGGGCCTTCAACCGATCCGAGCGGTCGATGGCAGCAAACTGCCCGGCGTTGATGATGGCCACCCGGTCGCAGATGCGGTCCGCCTCGTCCATGTCGTGCGTAGAAATCACAATGGTGGCGTCGTGCGTGGCCCGCACCTCCAGCACAAACTCCTGCACCTCGCGCCGGGACTTGGGGTCAAGTCCGGTCGTCGGCTCGTCCAGCAGCATCAGCGTGGGCGATGTCAGCAGCGCCCGCGCGATGGCCACTTTTTGTTGTTGGCCGCGCGACAGCTGCTCCAACGGCACGATGAGCTTTTTCGCCGGCAGACCCAGGCGCTCCAGAATCTCACGGGCCCGCACCTGCGCCACGCGGTTGGGCACCCCATAAAGACCGGTGGCGTAAGCCAGGTTCTCGGCCGCCGTCAGCTTCTTGAAGAAGCTGGCCTCGACCGACACCCGGTTGATGAGCCGACGCACCAGCATCCGATGGCGCTCCACGTCAAAGCCAAACACCTCCACGCGGCCCTCGTCGACCAACAGCAGCGTAGCCACCAGGCGAATCAGGGTGGACTTCCCCGACCCGTTGGGGCCCAAGATGCCCAGAATCTCCCCGCGCGGCACGTCCAGGTCCAGGCCCGCCACGGCCGGCACAGGCCGCCACCGGCCGGTATCCGGGTCCTTCTCGCGAAACGTTTTGGCCACGCCCATCACCCGGAGGGCCGGGGTATCCGCGCTGATGTTCAGCGGTGTCAACACATCCGGAACCGTCGCCACGTCGTTGCCTCCTTGCACTCCCTGCTCCGGATCCCCGGCCATCGCTTTCGCCCTCGCGGCTCCACCCACCACACAGAAAAAGCGCCGGTCGGGTTGGCCGACCGGCGCGTCTAAAGGTGACGGCCTAAGGGGTCGGACCCCGAACTGAAGACACACCGATGCCGCCAACCGGCTGAATCCGCCGAGCCACTGTCATCGGGAGTACCTCCTTCGTTCAGGACCTGTGGGTTGAATAAGCGCCCCAGTTGAGGCCGCGCGTCACTATAGCAGGACGCCGACGCGGGATCAAGGGCGGAATGACAGGAGCCCGTTTGCGCCGTGACTCCGGACCATGGCGGTGACGCCCGCGCCTAGGGGGCTCCCCCACGTCTGTCCGGGCACCATGGTTGTGACGTCCTTCACATCGCGGAGGCGGACGGGCGGGGATGCCCTGGCACCCGCCGGTCCCCGAGCGCGTAGGGGACACCCGCCTCGACCTGCCGCCAGCGGGTGGAGCGCCAGTCCTGGGACGGCGGGGACTCCCGGGCGGCGGGAGGCGCTATGGTCCTGAGTCCGTCATGCGCTTGCAATAGGTTGCCAGGGCCGCGAGGATTGGGTCGGCCGGCATTCCACGCCGCGATCCACGCCCGAATGCCGCCTCCAGGTCCGCCACGCGCCGATGGGCCGACCGCTGCACCGTCTTGGTGGTCTTCCGCAAACCACCGCTCCACGAGGTTCAGCCAGGACGCACGCGTCGGCGTACAGTGCAGGGCAAACCGCCGGTGTTTCGCCAGCTGCGCGGAATCGGGGGCGCCTTGTGGGTCGCATCGTTGTCCAACACCCGATGCCCCGTACAGTCCGCCGGCACCTCGGCGCCGGTCCGGTTCGTTGAATTCCTGCGTGTGGCGACGGCGAGGGAGGCCCCCGACGATCTCGCCCATCGGGAGGTTGAGCGCCGCAAACCCGCTCGGGGTCCCATGTCGCTGGTAGTCATGGCTGCGGCGTTCTGGCGTCCCCGGCAGTACCGGGAGAAGGGGCGGCATCCAGTCGAGGGCCGGGATCTGTGTCTTCTCGTCCCTTCAGAACACGACCGCCCGCTCGGGCGGGTCGAGGTCGGGGCCTACCACATCGCGGCCCTTGTCCACGAACAGGGGGTCCGTGGACCGCCTGAACGACTCGGTCCGGTGGGGTTGCCGTCCAAACGCGCGCCAGATCCGGCTCACAGCGGTTTGCGACCGCACGGCGGTATGGGTCATGCGGCGGGTCCACCAGTGGGTCGCGTTGGGAAGCGTCTCCTCCAAGGTTTTGGCGATCACCGCCTCCACCTGGTCGTCCGTCATCGGGCGCGGGGCACGAACGATACCACCCGAAAAGGGGAACGAGTCGCTTAGCGCCCAGCATGGTTGCGACCGCGGCCTATCGCGCCCACCACGCCAGAACGTCGAGACGTGAACCGGCGGGATCCATGCAGTCGCTGATGCCAGCGGCCAACGCGAGGGGGCCCTTCCCGCGTGTTGCCGTCGGGCGTCCACGGTCTCCACCGCCTCGTGAAGCAGGGCCGCTGCCATTTGACGGCACGGACTGCATCTTGTAGACTGGTCAAGACTGGTCGCAAACGAATTGGGGGATGGTCGTGACCGAAGTGGGAACCTACGAAGCCAAGACGCATTTCGCCGACCTGTTGGACCGAGTGGAGGCTGGCGAAGTGATCACTATCCGCCGCCACGGTCGAGCCATTGCAGTCATCTCTCCCGCACCGGGCATCGCAGAGCGCGACCCGCGCCAGGCTATTCAAGCGCTGAAAAACTTGCGAGCCGGAGTAACTCTCCGGGGCTCCATTCGTGACCTGATTGAGGAGGGACGCGCGTAAGTGGCCTTCGTGCTGGATAACTCCGTCAGCATGGCCTGGTGCTTTGAGGACGAGGGCACCGCCTACACGGACCGCGTCCTCGATCATCTGGACGAAACCTACGCGATCGTGCCAGCGCTGTGGCTCCTGGAGGCGTCTAATGCCCTGCTCACGGCCACCAAGCGCGGACGGATCTCGGCCCCTAAGGCTCGCGCGCTTCTGGACGGGCTCTTGGATCTGCCCATTCGACTCGGCACCGCCATGGCCGTGCGCGACACCGCGCGCGTCTTAGCGCTAGCCCAAGACTGCCAGCTCAGCAGTTATGATGCCGCTTATGTTGATATGGCCATGCGGTCAGGGCTGGCGCTGGCTACCCAGGATCAGGCCATGGCCAGGGCGGCGCGCCACCTGGGCCTCGCGGTCTTCGGTGAGTCGTAGGGCGGCCGCGGTGACACGCCTGCCAACGAACAGGACGGCGTCGCACGGGGCTGCGCCGGGCACTGCGGCCAGCCTGAGGGAATGCATGGGGCTTGCGGATGCGCCGGCCACACTTAGGTGCAGCTGCCGCCCCTATCTGACCGAATCCTGGCGGGCTCTGGCGTCCGGGCGTTGCTGGGAGCGGCGGCCACGGCGAGTGCGGCACGGCAGGCCGGCTGGGGGCCGGGGGGACCGAGAATGACGGGTTCTTGGCAGGACCGCCCCGTGGGCGAGTACCATGCAACGGCCCGGGAGTCCGGGGACCACCAGGCGCCTCCACGCCCACGGGGTGCTGAGCAGCTCGCGCTGACCGACGCGCACGGCGCGGAGTCGCTCACCCGGCTCCGGCTGCGCCCGCCCGAGGTGGTGCTGGGGGTCGGCATGATCCGAAACCCCGGGCGCTGGCCCATGGGATCGCCCCCGGCGCCGACGTCGGGGTGCGCGTCGGGGGAATGCGGTACGTTGGCCAACCCGGGACGGGCATCCCGGGTCGGTCTTGGACGCCGTGCGGACGCTGCCCGCGGCCACGCCGGGCGACGGGGCGGTGCAGATCCCGGGCGCCGCCGGCCGGCCCCCACCCTTGCAACTCGTGGCGCTCCGCCAGGCGCCCGCGGCCGCCGCCGTGCTGGAGCGGTATCGCTTGCGGTGGCAGACCGCATGCGCCGTTAAGCGCCTGAAAAGTTTGCTCCCCCTGGACGCCTTGCGCGACTTCGACTCACAACGGGCCCAAACGTACCCGCTGGTCCAGTGGTGGGGGGCCGTCTGGGTGGATGCCCTCGGGCCCCGGACCCCGCTGTTTTCCCTACGGCTCGCCGGTCCGCCCGGATCTCCCGCGCCGTCTGGCGAATGGCCCCCACTGATTGGGAACGACCTGCGCCGCGCCGTACCAGGCGTCGGGTCGCTCGCCGACCGACCGCCCGGCCAGCGCCGCTGGACAGACCCGCTCCATGAACGCCCCCGACTCCGCATCCTTCAACGAGATGCCATCTTCCACATAGCGGGCATGCGGGGTCCTCCCCCGTCGACAATTTCCGAGGGGCATAGACCACGGCCACCGTCTGGCCCACCCACCCGACGCCCACCGCATCGGTCCGGCCGCGGAAGCTCACACGGGGGCGCAGTCATCGGCCTCAACGTGCCACGGCGCCGAGCCGCCCCCTGGGTGGGGGTATCATGGGCGGCAGGCCGGCTCTGCCCTTGGGAGTCAGAGGAGGGAGTGCATGCTGGGACGGTTGGGCGTGTTCATGGGCCGCCACCGCTGGTGGGTTATCGGCCTGTGGGTATTGGTCCTGTTTGCGGCGGCTCCGCTGGCCAAAAACGTCACCCACCACCTGACCACCACCGGACTCGACGCCCCCGGCAGTCGGGCGGTGTGGGCCGACAATCAGCTGGCCCATCTGCACGGTCCCCCGGCCGCCTCGCCGCTCTTGGTGGAACGCGCGCCGTACGCGCGGGTGCAGGCCTGGGCCAGTCGTTTTCATATCCCGACCGCCAACGTCCGCCAACTGTCGGACGGCAATGCCGTCGTTTTTCCCACCCACGTGCCCGGGACGGCGGTGCATGCGTTTTCGGCGTACGCCACCCACCGGGGCGCCACGCTTGTGGCGGTGAACCAGTTATCCGTGGGCCAGCGGGTGATTCGCGATACCAAATCCACGCTGGCGACCAGTTTGCCGGTAGCGTTGCCCCTTCTGCTGGTCCTGCTGCTGCTGGTGTTTGGCACGGTGGCATCCGCCACGCTGCCGCTGGGCGTGGCGGCCGTAGGCACGGTGGTGGCGCTGGCGGTCATCGACCTGTTGGAGAACAGCATGACGCTCTCGGCCTATCTGACCGACATTGTGAGCTTTTTGGCCCTGGGCGTGGGCGTGGACTATGCGCTCTTCATCAGCGTGCGCTACCGGCAAGCCCTGGGACGCGCTGGCGCGGACGCGGTCACGGCGCTGCACGAGGCCATGGGACAGGCCGGGCGCTCGGTGCTGTTCTCGGGCCTCGCGGTGGCATTGGCGTTGGCCACGCTGGCTTTGGGCGGCAACGCCTATTGGCGAGGCATTGCCGTGGGCGGGGCTATCACCGTGGCGGTGGTACTCGTCTGCACGCACACGCTGCTGCCAGCCGTCCTGAGTGCCCTGGGACCCCGCATTCACTGGGGGCGCGTGCCCGTCCGGGGCGCGGCGCGCTTCTGGGAGCGCCTCGCCGGCTTCGTGCGCCGCCATCCCGGGTGGGCCTTTCTCGCCGCCGCGGTCCTGCTGGGCGTACCGGCGAGCCAGGGCCCGGCCATCCGCATGAGCACGCCCGCCAACCTGGCGGTCCTGCTGCCCGCCCACGACCCGCTCCGCGAAGCGGTGTTTGAAGCCCAGCGGGTGCTGGGGCCCGGGTCTGCCGCGCCCGTGGCGGTTGTCATGGAGCTTCCGGAACGGGTGACCACGCCGGCCGCCTGGACCCGCGTCCAGCAGATTGCGACCCTGATCGCCCACGATCCCACCGTGAAGAGCGTGCAGTCGCCCACCGCGCTCGCGTCCCCACGCGCCCTGGCCCTGGCCGCGCGCCGGACGCCAGGCGTGCCGTCGACGCTCACCACCGCGCTGGCCAGCTTTGCCGCGCCCGTCTCCCAGCCTCATCTGGCGGTGCTGTACGTGACGTCGCGCCAGGGACCCGACTCGGCCGCCACGCTGGCGTTGGTGCAGCGCCTGGACCGCCAGCTCCCCCACTGGCTGCCCGGCCTCACCACCGGGGTGGGCGGCGTTACGGCGCTGCTGCACGGATTCAATCGGCTGACCGCGCAGCGACTGCCGTTTATCATCGGGGCGGTGGCCGCGGTGGCGTTCATCGTGCTGCTGGTGGCCACCGGGTCGCTGTGGCAGGCCCTCCTGGGGGTCGCGTTCGACGGGCTGGTGGCGCTCGCCACGGCCGGGGTGATGGTGGCCACGGTGCAGCGCGGCAGCCTGGGCCTTTTGCCCCTGTCTCCCGACAGCAGCATCACGCCACTGGTGTTTGTGCTGCTGTTTGGGCTCTCGATGGACTATGAGGTGATCCTGCTGCACCGCATGGAAGAGATGGTGGCCCGCCACGGCACGGCCGCAGCGGCCGCCGCCGGCGTGCGGGAAACCGGCGCCATGATCACCGGCGCGGGCATGATCATGGTGGCGGTATTTCTGGCCCTGATCCTGAGTCCGCTGGAAATCATGAAGACGCTGGCCATCGGCATGACCGCGGCCATCCTCCTGGACACGTGGCTGGTGCGCACGCTGTTGGTGCCGTCCTCCACCGTGTGGTTGGGACGGTGGGCCTTTTGGCCCTGGGGGCCATGCCCCAACCCGATGGGGACGCGATCCCATGACCCGTGATTCGCGACCGGCTCACGCGGCCGACGTCCCATCGGGCGTGGGCCAGGACTCCTCCCGCGCCAGCGGCCCCTCGTCGACGTGCCCCAGCCGATAAGCGTCTTGGCTCCCGGCGTATCGGGGGGCGCGCATCGCCATCCGCGCGCGCTGCGCAATCCGCACGGCCCGGTTCGTCGTCGAGGAGAGACGCACTCATGATGCGCGGGAGAGCCAGTGGCACTTCCCCATGCTCCCGGATACCTGCGCGGCCCCGCTCTCGCGGACGGTTGCCCCTGCAGCGCCACGGATCGATCGGGGCCACGGGCAAATCGCCACATGCACGGGTGCACGACGACCGCTGGGCACGCGTATTGCCATTGCTGGCACCCTCTCCCCCTTGACCGCCGGGTGGCGCGTGGGAGGGACCCCACGCTCGCACCGAAGTGGGCTGCGGTTTCACCCACTGCGCGCGTCCACCGGGGGAATGTGATGGGCTGTGCGACGGGGATCGGCTGCCAATGCGGACGGGTCACCGCCCGCGGGCGAGGGATCGGTGGCGGCACACCACGATCGGTCTCCTCCGTCAGCCGATCCCCCATACCCAACGGGCGCTGAACTACCAGCGTCGCGACCCGCGGCGGCCTGAGCGCCCTCCACGGCGGATAGCGCCGTCGAGGGCCTCGCCCGGGTGCCGCCTGCGGCCGCGCCGATTCCTTGACCTCGTTGTGGGCGTGTCCGCGATGGCCCATATTTTCAGAAATGCTCCGTGATACAATAGTGGGCACAAGGGGGCGAGTGGGATGGCCGTGGTTGTCCGGATGGACCAGCGTGCCCGCATTCAGGTGCCTGCCGACCTGCGTCGGCGTCTCGGCCTTCGGCCCGGAGACCGTGTCAGCCTGGAAGTGACCGCCCAAGGCCATCTGCGCGTGGCATCGCTCCGCGACCAGCTCCAGGCGGCCCGGGGGTTGTTCAGCGACTACCGCCGCGAGGGGGACAGCGCGGTGGATGAGTTGCTGGCGGAGCGGCGCGCCGAGGCACGGCGCGAGGACACGGTCGACGAGTGATTGACACGGTCCTGGACGCGTCTGCCCTCCTCGCTCTCTTCTTCGATGAACCAGGGGCCGACGCGGTGCGTGAACATTTAGACGGCCAATGTGCCGTGTCTGCCGTCAACTGGGCTGAGGTGCTCACTCGCCTGCACGCCCGTGGCATCGACCCCACAATGGCCGTCGACCGCATGAAGGGCGTGGGCTTACTCGACGCCATCACGCTCGTGCCGTTCGACATGGACCAAGCGGTGCTCGCCGCACGGTTATGGGTGGATACGCGCCGTCTGGGCCTGTCGCTGGGCGACCGAGCGTGTCTGGCTCTGGCCATGCGCGCGTCCGCGGTCGCGCTGACGGCGGACCGCGCCTGGACGGCCGTTCCTGGAGTGCGTGTCCGGCTGTGCCGCTAGGCCACGCGGTTGCTGGACGGTATCCCGCGCCTATATCTGCAGCGGGTCCGGCCGTCGGATCGTCCCCGAGGGAATGCGCGCCAGGAGGCGGAGCGCCCATGGTGGCGGTGTTTCTGGCTCTTATCCGGGACGCCCAGGGGGGCCAGGCCGCTTCTCCCGTGGGCACCGTGATGACCACCGCGTAAGCCCAGTCCTCGGCTCCGGCCAGCGGCCGCCACGGCACGACCCACCACTCCTAGGACGGCTGATGGCTGGCGGCCGCGGCGTTTGCTTCACCAGAACCGTATATACCCGGTGGCCCGCGACGTGTCGAAATCCCTGTTGCAGAATCTCGGCGTGGTTGCCGACCAGGCTGGTCCCGTAGGGATGCCCAGCCGGCGTGCCCACCACCTGGAGTGACACCGCATCGCCCTGCCACTGCCCAGGGGTCCCACCCGCGGTCCACAGCACGCCGCTCGGCAGGGCCAGTTGCTCACCCGCGCCCTCGCGCGTGGGGAACGGTGTGCCAGGCGCCGCTGGTGGTGTGGATCAGGGTGACGGTCCACACCGTAGACTGGGATCCATTCTGGACGGTGTAGCTCAGCGTCCAGTGGCCGGACCTCGGGGCCGGCCCCAGCTCGACCGATGCCATGCCGGTCCCGAGGGCGGGCAGGCTGGCCACCGTCCTGATGGAGCCGGAGGCGCTCACCTGCACCACACGCAGGTATCCGCCCGCTGGGCTCCACACCGCCAGCAGGGACTACCCTGGGGCCCGACCGCCAGCGCCCGGGGATATCCCGACGGTCCGAGCCGCGCCTGCGGCCCCCCCGCAGGAGTGCAGGCGCTCGGGCCTCGAACGACGGGCCGCCATCCGCCGCCCCGAGCCCGTTCCCACAGCGTGTACGGCTCCTGGAACGCACACGCCTGGTTGGCCTGCTCGAGCGCCCGCCCCCCCCGTGCGAGTGGTGTTCCAGCCCGCCGGAGGCGCCGGCAACGCGGCGGCGCGCGTCTCGACCACTGCGGGCACCGAGGGCGGCGCGTGCGCCACCACCAGCGCGGCGGTCGCCCCAAGTACGCCGGCCACCGCCGCGGCGGCCCATCGCCAGCGCTTCAATCCCCCAACCACCCGACGCGACCCCTCTGTGCCCCACTTGCGCCGACGGGCGCCGGCGTCTCTTGGCAAAACGCCACCGGCCTACACAACGTGGCGCCTTTTCCGGGGTTCCCAGCCAGTAAACTGGTAGCATGAGAGGGTGGCTGGAAGTTGGTGGTGGGGCGGCCAGCGATGGGCGAAGGAGAGGTGCATCCCATGCGGTTTGTCGTGCTGGGGGCCAGCGGGTACATCGGTGAGGCGGTGCAGGGGGCCATCCGTGCGCAGGGACACAGTGTGGTGGCCGTGAGCCGGCACGGCCGCGCGGCAACCGGCGCCCACGGGGTGGCGCTGAACATGCAGCGCGATCCGGTGGGGTCCTTGTTGGATGGCGTCGACGGTGTGCTGAACCTGGTGGGGATTATTCGCGAGACGCCCGCTGAAGGCATCACGTACCAGGCACTGCACGTGGATGCTACCGCCAAACTGGTGGAGGCGGCGCTGAAGGCCGGCACCCCCCGCTACGTGCAGATGTCCGCCCTCGGGGTGAGCCCGCGTGGCGGGAGCCGCTACTTCGAAACCAAGTGGGAGGCGGAGCAGCTGGTGCGTGAGCGGCTGCCCCAGGCCGTCGTCGTGCGGCCCTCGCTGGTGTTCGGCGGGCACGCCGACTTTTTCGCCACGCTGTCGGGCCTGGCGAAAAACCCGGTAGTGCCGGTGCCCGGTGACGGGCACGCGCTGTTTGACCCCGTGTTTCGCGGCAACCTCGCCACCGTGCTGGCGTCCCTGCTGTCTGCTCCCGCCCAGGACGTCGCGGGCCAGGTCTACGAAATTGGGGGCCCGGTGCGCATGACGCTGGACGCCATGATCGACTGGGTGGCGGAGGTGGCCGGCCGCCGGCCGCCGGTGCCCAAGCTGCACATGCCGCTCGGGCTCATGCGCCCTCTGGTGTCCCTGGGCGAGCGCGTCCCGGCGTTCCCGCTCACAACCGATCAGCTGCGCATGCTGAACGTCCCCAACATCACGGACGACGCCCGGTGGCACACGTGGGTGCCAGAGCCCACCCCGCCCGGCCACGACTGGTAGCCTCACGGCGGATTCTCCGTGATGCGCCACCAGCGGCCGGCGTGCGGAAATTGGTCATGCGATATTCGGCGGCAACACCGCGGGCGGGCAGGAAATCGGCCAGGCATTGAGAATTGTATGCGTGGACCCGCCAAATCGTTGCTGGCCTCGGGGAGGGATCGTCATCGAC
The DNA here is from genome assembly GCA_021846565.1 of Bacillota bacterium. Taxonomy (GTDB): domain Bacteria; phylum Bacillota; class Sulfobacillia; order Sulfobacillales; family JAIMBI01; genus JAJZWV01. The sequence goes on along the minus strand of JAJZWS010000012.1, from coordinate 40,792 downwards.
GCGCAGGATGTCCCAGAATCAGAGGAATTGGTACGCTACGCCGTCGCAGACCACGTGGCTACGATCACGCTGAACCGACCCGCGGCCTTAAATGCCTTAAACCGCCCCGCCCGCCACGCGCTCAGTGAGGCACTGGACCGGGCGCGCGATGACGACGCCGTCCGGGTCGTGTTGCTCACGGGGGCCGGGCGGGCATTCTCGGTCGGGCAGGACGTGGCGGAACTGGTCAGCGACTATGAGGCGGCGCCGCCGGCTCTGGCGCGCCTGATTTACGACGAATGGGCCCCGCTGGTCGAGGCGGTGCGCAAGCTGCCCAAGCCGGTGGTGGCGGCCGTCAACGGCGCGGCCGCGGGCGGCGGACTGTCGCTGGCGCTGGCGGCGGACATTCGTCTGGCGGAGGCCCGCACCCGCTTCATCGCGGCGTTTGTGGGCGTGGGCCTGGTTCCGGACTCGGGGGCGTCCCATCACCTGGTGCGTCTCCTGGGCTTCTCCAAAGCCATGGAGCTCAGCCTAACCGGTCAGCCGCTGGACGCGGCGGAGGCGCTGGCCTTGGGTCTCGTGGCCCGCGTCAGCGAGGACGCTGCGGCCCTGGCGGCCGCAGCGTCGGCCTACGCCGCCCGCTTGGCCATCGGGGCCCCGATGGCTCAGGCCGGCATCAAGGCCATTCTTCAGGCCGCGGCTGATGCCTCGTTCGAGGAGGTGGTGGCGTTGGAGGCGGAGTGGCAGGATCGCTTGGGGGCCACCCAGGACCACCGCGAGGCGCTGAACGCTTTTTTGTCCAAGCGCGCTCCCACATTTCGCGGCCAGTAGCCCCGATGCCCGACCGTGGTCTGCGGTTCGACAAAAATTGTGACCTGGTTCTAATTGATGGTTTCGCGAGGAGGGCTTGGCGTGTTGCCAGAAGAAACGTTTGCCGGCCAAGTGGCCGTCGTCACTGGCGGAGGGACCGGGATTGGGTTCGGCATCGCCGAGATGCTGGGGCGCCACGGCGCGCGGGTGGTGTTGGCCGGCCGAAATCCCGAACATGTGCACCCGGCGGCCGAGCGGCTTCAGGCGGAAGGAATTTCCGCCATTGGGGTACCTACCGACGTGCGCCAGCCCGACCAGGTGGACCAGCTCATGCAGCAGGCCCAAGCCAAGTTTGGCGGACTGCACCTGCTGGTCAACGCGGCTGCGGGCAACTTCACCGTGGACGCGGAGAAGTTGTCGGTCAATGGCTTCAACGCCGTCGTCGCCAGCGTGCTGCACGGGACATTTTATTGTACCCGCGCGGCCGGCCTAGCGATGATGGCCGCCGGCCACGGCGGCAGCATTGTCAGCATCGTCGCCAGCTACGCCTGGATGGGGGGGCCCAAAAACCTGCATTCGGCCGTGGCCAAGGCGGGCGTGGTCACGCTCACGCGCACGCTGGCCGTGGAGTGGGCCGAAAAAGGCATTCGCGTCAATGCGGTCTGCCCCGGCCCGACCGACACCGAGGGCGCCCGGGCCGGTCTCTGGCCCGACGACGCGTCGGCAGCGCGGCTGCTGGCCAAAATTCCCCGCGGCCGCTTTGGCACGGTCGAAGAAGTGGCCAACGCGGCTGGGTATCTCCTGTCGCCGTATGCCGACTTCATCACCGGCGAGGTGCTGGTGATTGACGGCGGCGAGTGGCTGGGCAAGGGGCTCTCCTCATGAGCGGCCCCCTGCTGGCTGGACGGGTGGCGCTCATCACCGGCAGCTCGCGCGGCATCGGGCGCGCCACCGCCTGGGCGATGGCGGACCAGGGGGCGGACGTGGTGGTGCACTACCACCAGGCGCAGGACCTGGCGGAGGAGACGGCCCTGGGCGTTCGGACCCGCGGCCGGCGGGCTTGGGTGGTGGGGGCCAATCTGGAGGAGCCCGGGGAGATTGCCGCGCTGTTCCGCACGGTGCGCGACGCTGTGGGCGGCCTCGACATCTACGTGGCCAACGCGGCCGCCACCGCGTTCAAGCCCACCGTGGCGATGCGGCCCCACCACTTTGAGCGGACATTTAATCTCATCGTCCGGAGCCTGATGCTGGCGGTCCAAGAGGCGGCCCCGCTCATGGCGGGCCGTCCGGGCCGCATCATCACCGTGTCGGGCCACGGCACCCAGTTCACGCTGGCCAACTACGCCGCACTGGGGTCGGCCAAAGGCGCGGTGGAAACGTGGACCCGCTACTTGGCGTACGAGCTGGGAGCGGACGGCATCACCGCCAACTGCATCTCACCCGGAGTCATCGCGACCGACTCGGCTCGCTATTATCTCCGGGACACGTACGACCGGTTGGACCAGGCCGTGCGGCGAGACACGCCCTTGGGCCGCATGGGCGAGCCGGAGGATGTCGCCGGCGCGGCCGTCTGGCTGGCGAGTGATCTGGCCCGCTTTGTCACCGGCCAGGTCATTCGCGTGGACGGGGGGCTGTCTTTGGCCTCCGGCCCGTTTGAGGACATCCGATAGGGCGCCTCCGCACCCGCGGGCGGCCCAGGAGCAGCGGCCCGAGCGACCGAAAAGGCCAGCGAGGAGGTTCACATGAACAAATTGATGCGCATCGATGAGGTGGTGGACGCCATTCCGGCGGGCGCCACCATCGCGGTGGGCGGCTCATCCCTGTCCCGCAAGCCCATGAGCCTGGTGCGGGCGCTGGCAGCGCGGGGCCGCGGGGACTTTCGGCTCATCGTGGACGTGGGCGGTCCCGAGGTGGATCTGTTGCTGGGCACCGAAAAGGTCCGCCAGGTGGTTTATGCCTTCGTGGGCTTTGAAATCATGGGACTGGCGCCGCACTTTCGACGCGCGCGCGAATCCGGCAGCGTCGCTTTCCAGGAGTGGACCGAGTTCACCGTGATGGCGGGCTTGGACGCCACCGTCAAACGCGTGCCGTTTTTGCCCACGCACGTGGGCCTGGGGACCGACGTGCTGGCAGTGAACGACGCCTTTCGCCGCTTTCCGGATCCCTTTGGCGGCGAGACGCTGGTGGCGGTGCCCGCCCTGGCTCCGGACTTTGCCCTGATTCACGTGAACCTGGCGGATCCCCAGGGCAACGGCGTGATCCTTGGTGACGGGCACGTCGACGTGCTGTGCGCCAAAGCCGCCAAGCGGACGATCCTGTCCGCCGAGCGGGTCGTGTCGGCCGAGGAGCTGCAGCGCTACGGACGCGACGTGCAGATTCACCGCATTCACGTCGACGGTGTCGTCGAGGCGCAGTGGGGAGCCCACTTCACGGGCTGTGCGCCGTACTATCGCGCCGACCTGCGGCACGTGCAGGACTACCTGACGGCCGCACGCGACCCCGCCAGCTGGGCGGCGTACGTGGACCGGTTCATCGGTGACCGACATGCCGACTACATTGCCGCAGTAGGCGGCGCGGAAGCGCTCATCGGACGGCTGGAAGTTTGAACGGGCCGCGCCCGCTCGCACGGCGACCACTCGCGGAGGGCGCGACCAGTTAAGAGGAGGAGTCACGGGATGTCAGACCGGAGTTCCCAAGAGCGTCCGGGGACGACTGCCGCGGCTGGCGGCCCGCTCGGGGCGTCGACGCAGCTAAGCCCCACCCCCACCAAGGACACCAGCTATACCATGGACGAGCTCATGATCACGGTCATGGCCCGCCAACTGCACGGCGAAGTGCTGGTGAGTTCCGTCACCGCGCTGGGGGCGCTGGCCGCTCACCTGGCCAAGCGCACCCACGCGCCGGATTTGGCGGTGCTGTCCACGCCCGAATCCGGGATGGAGGTGGCGCCCATTCCCACGCTCACGCTGGGCCAATTTCTCACGGACGCGCAACAGGGCATTCCCCTCACGATGGAGGACATTTTCGACGCCATCTTTTTGGACCGGTTTCGGATCTGGATCAACCCCGCTCAGGTGGACCGGCACGGCCACGTGAACATCACCGCGATTGGCCCCTGGGACCACCCCAAAGTGGCATTAGTGGGGTCGCGGGGGATTCCCGAAGACACCAGCCACCTGTCGCAAATTTTGTACTACGTCACCAGCCACACCCCCCGGTCCGTGGTGGCGCAGGTGGACTTCCGAAGCGGCGCTGGGTACGGGCCAGACCGGATGCGGGAGTTGGGGCAACCGGGATCCCCCACCCTGCTGGTGACCAACCTAGGGGTGTTTGACTGGAACGGTCCGGAGCACACGCTCGCGGTGGTGAGTCTCCATCCCGGCGTCACCGCCGCCACGGTGGCCGAGGCCACGCCGTTTCCCGTGGCGTTGCCCGATCCGGTGCCCACCACCACCGAGCCGACGGCCGCCGAGCTGGCCCTGATTCGGGCGGCCGACCCCTTGGACGTGCGCAAGCTGGAGTTTCTGTCCGGGCGTGCTGCGGCGGAGGGGTTGGTGAACATCTACGAGCGGGAACGGCAGGCGCTGCATGCCGCCGTCTGGCCGCACCGCCGGTCCCGGTGAGCAGACCGCCCAATCCCCTGCGGGCCATCGTCACCGGCGCGGGGCACGGGATCGGTCTTGCCGTGGCCCGGCGGCTCATGGCCACCGGAGCACGGGTGGCTGTGCTGGCGCTGAACCCCGAAAGTGCCGCGGCGGCCGCCGCTCTCTTGGGCGCGGCCGCCGTACCGCTCTCAGGTGACTTGGCCGATGCCGCGACGAACCGGGGCCTGATGGAGGACGCGCTCCGCCACCTGGGGGGGGTGGACGTCCTGATCAACAACGCGGGGTGGACCCGCACCACTCCGTTTCTGGATGAAGCACCGGACTACTGGGACCGCGTGCTGGCGGTCAATCTCCGCGCGGTCGTGGTGAGTACGCAGGTGGTGCTCCGCGCCATGGTGGCGCAGGGAACCGGCGGCGCCATCGTCAATGTGGTGTCGGACGCCGGCCGGGTGGGCATGGCCGGCGAGGCCGTATACGCGGCGGCCAAGGGGGGCGTCATCGCCCTCACGAAGTCGCTGGCGCAGGAGATGGCCCGGCACGCCATCCGCGTGAACGCCGTCGCGCCGGGCCCCACCAACACGCGCGTGCTGGCGGACAACATGGCCGGCCCCGACGCCGCGGCCCGCATCGACCGCATGATTCGCCGCATCCCGCTGCGCCGCGTGGCAGAGCCCGACGACATTGCCGGTGTGGTGTGCTTCCTGGCCGGGCCCGAGGCCGCGTACATCACGGGACAGGTCTTATCGGCGTCGGGGGGGCTCACCATGGTGTAGCCCCCAGCTTGTCCAATGGGCAGGGTTTTTGCTGGATTCCCTCACCTCGCGCCCGCCCACGCGCAACCTGGCGCCTCCCCCCCACGTTGATTAGTACGAAGTACTAATTCTTGATCCTACCGGGGGAAGCGGCTATGCATTGGGGCTACGGCGCAGTGGCATCGGTCCTGCTCTTGGGGTCCGTGGGCGCGGAAGTCGCTCACCAAAGCTCGTCCAGTTTCGACGCTCAGCGCGCCCGCCTCGAGGCCACGTGGCATCGGGACGTCCAAGCAGGGCTGCCGGCCAAGGACCTTCTGCCCGTCACGGCTCACCTGGCAGCGCTGGCCGCTCAGCACTGGGGCCCCGTGCCCGGTCGGTGGATCCCCAATTACTTGGCGGCACCCATAAAGGATCTGGACACGGAAACCACCACCGTCATGGCCCACTACACCAGTGCCGCCCGGACCGAGACCACCGCCGCGCTGGCGCATCTGAACCAGGTGGAGGGACAATTTGGCGCCAGCCGGAGCACGTCCCGGCAACAGGAGTTGCACCAGGCGACCACACCCACGGCGCTGGCCAAACTGACCAGCCGGTGGAGTGCAGAGGCGGCGCAGTTCCAAAGCCAGGTGGAGGCGCTGGCCGCCGCGGGCGGTCCGGAGCAGGACGGCGTGCCAGCCGACGTGGCGAGCCGCGTGGCGACCTTAAGCGGCGTCACAGCCCAGGCGCAAGAACTGGGGGTGTCCACCAGCGCGGCGGACACCGCGCTGGATGCCGTCAAAACCTTCCGCGGACAGCCGCCGGCGGTCCAGTTGAGCCAACTCTCCGGCCTGGAAAGCCAGCTCACGGACGCCCAAACCCAACTGCAGAGCGCCGTGACGGCGGCCCAGGCGCTGTTGGACCCGCAGGGCATGGGGGCGCTGCCTGCCGCCATCCAGCACTACCTGGACGGTCGGCAGGGCGATGTGGCCGTGTCGGTGTACGATGCGGTCACCCAGCAAAGCTTCACCATAAACGGAGGCGCCCAGTTTGACACCGCGAGCATCATCAAGGCATCCATCCTGGGCACGCTGCTCCAGCAGACCCAGGCGAAGCAGACCACCCTTACCACCGCCCAACAGAATCTCGCCGTCCCTATGATCGAGGACAGCAACAACAATGACGCCACGGCCCTCTGGAACGCCGAGGGGGGCGCCCCGGCCGTGGCGTCTTTTGTGCATGCGCTGGGGATGAACAGCACCACCCCCAGCGTGTACTGGGGGCTCACCAAAACTACGGCCGCGGATCAGGTGAAGCTGGTGTCGGCACTGGCGTATGGTACTCCGGAGCTTTCGGCCGCCTCGCGAAACTACGAGCTGTCGCTTATGGAAAATGTGACGAGCTGGGAAGCGTGGGGCGTGACTGGAGGTGTACCCAACGGGGTCACGGTGGCGTTAAAGAATGGGTGGTTGCCGCGTCCGTCGGGGTGGGTCATCAACAGCATCGGGTGGGTCGACGGCCAGGGTCGCAACTACGTAATTGCGATCCTCTCGAATCAGGATCCGGGCGAGCAGTACGGAATTGATACCGCCAATACCGTGTCGGGTCTGATTTGGAACGCACTCTCGCCCGACTAGTGTTAAGCTGAGAGCCCGATGGGACGGCTGGTATAATTTAGGTGTTACCGAGTCGGGTGTCGTGCTGTGGAGGCTCCCGGGTCGTTTCGGATGGGAGGTTGGACGATGGCAGGTGGAAGTCAGGTGTGGGGTGCGCGGCATGCGCGCGTACGCGGCGGATCGTCGCGGCCGTGGCCCTATGTGGCCGCGGGCGCCGTGGTGGTCCTCGTAGGAGCCGCATGCTACCCAAGGGTGGGCCTTGCGGCCAGCGGCCAGGCACTGGCCCGTGTCAACAGTGGCAGCTTGGGCGCCACGGTGAACAACGTGCGGCTCAGTTGGGCCGGGGGCGGGGTGGCTGCACACGAAACGGCGGGACGGATCTGGCCCGACGGCCGGGTGCCCGCCCACCGGTCGGTGACGGTCACCGCCACGGTGGCGGGTCCGGCGCTGCTCTCGTGGCTGCCCGGCTACCAGCAGCCGGTCCAATGGACCGTGACCACCCCCAGTGCCCCCACCGCCCCCCGATATGCCGTGATGCGCGCCCTGACCAGCGCGCACACGGTGGTACCCTTGGGGGGTAGGGTGGCCCGCTGGCGGATGCGCGGCACCACGGGCTGGCAGACGTGGCACACCGGCCCGGTCACGCTGTCCAACGCGAGCTTAAAGCCCGGCCAAACGGGACGCATCACGCTGGAAGCTCTCACGCGGACGTGGGAGCAGTCCACGACCACGCTGTCCGTGCGGTGGCAGAGCCCCGCCTATCTGACCGCCAGCGCCACCAACGCCACCACCATTACGCCCACCGGGTCCGTGGTGGTGCAGTTCAGTCAGCCTTTGGTCAATGCCCATCCGTCGCAGTGGACCGTCACCCCCAACGTGCCGGGTGCCTGGAAGACGCTGAGCCCCACGCAGTACCAATTCACGCCGTCGGGGTCGGGGTTCCCGCCAGGATCCCACGTGAGTGTGACGGTGCCCGGGGGACCGCGTGGAGCGCGCACGAAGAGTGGGACCTACCTGGCCAAATCATGGCAGGGCCAGTCTACGGTCACTCCGGGTTCGGTGACCCGCATGCAACAGTGGCTCGCCGCGCTGGGCTACCTGCCGGTCACATGGACCCCGCAGTCCGGTTCCACGCCGAACCCCAACTCGCCCGCCATCTGGCAGGCGGGCGCCGGCAGCTTCAGCTGGCGGTGGACCACGCTGCCCGCCCCACTCACGGCGCTTTGGCAGCCCGGCGTCTTCAATGCCATGACCCAGGGGGCCCTGATGCAGTTCCAGCGCGTGAATGGCTTTGCGGTCACCGGGGTGGCCACGGGCAAAGTGTGGTACGCCTTAGAGCACGCCTGGCTCAATAAGCAGATGAGCCCCGACGGCTACAGCTACATCCTGGCGTCGGAGACGCTGCCCGAAACCCTCCAGGTGTGGGTCAACGGTCAGCGCGTCATGACCACCCCCACCAACACCGGCATTCCCCTGACGCCGACAACGCTGGGCACGTTCCCGATTTACGAGCGCCTGCCGTTCCAAATCATGCGGGGCACCAACCCCAACGGCAGCAAGTACGCGGACCCGGTGTACTGGATCAACTACTTCAAGGGCGGGGAAGCCGTGCACGGATTTGTCCGGGCTTCGTACGGTTTCCCCCAGAGCCTGGGGTGTGTCGAGGTGCCGCCGGCGGTCGCGTCGACAATTTACCACGACGTGCACTACGGCACGCTGGTGACGGTGTTGCCGCCCGGCGCCCCCGCGTAGGGGAACCCCAGCACCAGCCGCCGGGCGAGACCACGCGTCTTTTCCGGCGGCTTCTCATGAGGAGGCGGCCGTGCAGCTGGCGCACGTCGGATATCTAAGATATACTGCTGGCTATCCTGAAAGTGTTGCTTTCTCTGGATTCCCGTGTGTTGCGGCAGGTCGACCGACGGGCCGCTGTTCTCCGTCTGTCGCGGAGCGCCTATCTGCAGGCTTTGGCAGAGCACGACGTGGCTCAATCCGAGGGAGCGGGCTCGGACCCGGACGTTAAGGAGACCCTGGTCCGGATCGATCAGCTATTTGCGCAATACGGGTCGGGCGACGCGGCCCGGGCCATGCGGGACACCGGGTGATCGAAGCTGTGTTGGACGCATCCGTCGTCTTGGACTGGTTTCAGCCCAACCAACCCGACGCCGCCGACGCCATCACTTGGCGGCGCGCCTTTGAAGCCGGTCGTCTCGTCGTGATTGCACCGCCTTTGCTCCAACTCGAAATGCTGAATGTGGCGGGCCGTCGGTGGCACTGGCCTGCGGCGGCGCTGGCCGATTTGGCGCTCAAGCTCCATCGCATGGGCTTCACGTGGCAGGCGCCTCCGCTGACGGCCATCGTGCCCTGGTTATTCCTTGGCCTCACGGCGTACGATGCAGAGTACGTGGCCTTGGCGGAAACCGAAGAGATCCGCCTCATCACTGCCGACGCCCTGATCCTCCAGACAGCGCCGCACATCGCGTGTTCTCCGGGCCAGGAGACTCCCGACGCCTGACCCGCGCGAAGTTCGCGCGGATCGCCACGGCACCGGGCGTATTGTTCCCCCGTCGACAACGTCCCCGTACAACAGCTTGCTGTCACGCAAATGTTCTCATGGGATCTTCTCATGCACCTCGTCCGGAAGCAGACGTATCTCACGGAGGAGTTGGAAACGTTGCTGAGCGAGGCGAGCCAGCGCCGGGACGTGTCCCAAGCCGAGTTGGTCCGCAAGCTTGGGCGTCTTGCCTGGTGGCGCAGGAAGTCGCCCCAGGCCCGATGGACCAGCTCATCGGCCTAGTATCCGAGGGTCCGGCCGTCATGATGATTACTGGGTGGCGGCCGAAGGCGGCCTTCGAGACGCACGCCCTTTCAGACCGTGAGCCAGCGGCTCTTTATCGACACCCGCGCGTTTCTGGCGCGCCTGCCTGCGCGTGCCCAGCATCATCAAGAGCCCGTCGCATATTGGCACCTATCGCGGGTCGCGCCCGGTCACTGGTGTAGGAAGCTGCATCCTGCTCCGCGACCGCATGGGCCTTGCGGCCCTCCCGTTCCACGACGCCATGACTCTGGCCGTGGACCCCGCGTCTCCAAGAGGTCATCGGGGGTGGGCCGGACTGGGTCCCGGCGTCCAAAACCTGCGCCACGCTTCGCCGGTGAGCGCTGGTCGTGGACCGACGGGGCAAGCCTGTTGGGGTGCCGCCGCACCTCCGGCATCACAGCGGAGTTCGCCTTTGACCCCGACCTCGCGGGATGGGTCTGCCGGTGGAGCCCGCGGCCTATTGACAGGCGGAAGGCCCGCTACAGCTCCACGCGGCGCGCATGCCACATCACGAGGGCCGCGCAGGCCGCGATCCACCCCGCGGACACCCAGAGCCCCTCCGTAGGCGTAGCGCCCGGCAAAGTGGACGCCAAGCCAGCTCCCTGGTGCATCCACAGGCCAAACGGCAGATACGTGCCCGGGACCCACCTGAGCCACGGTTGGCCCGCATAGTTCAGCGTCATATTGGGGGCGGCCGCAAACGCGGCGGCCACGAGTGCCACTACCGCCGGCTGATGCACCAGCCAACCCAGAAGCGCGGCCGCCGCCAGGATCGCGGCCAGCGGCAAAATGGTGCCCAGCACCGCCGTCACGTCAAAGCTGGACAGTGTGGCGGGCACCACCTGGCTCGGGTGGAGCACCGCGGGAAAGGCGAACGGCGCGACGGCGACGCCCTCGTAGGAGTGCAGCTGGACCGGCAGGTAAGTCACTTCGGAAACCACCCAGATGTGGCCCGCGCCAAAGGCGGCGGTGCCGGCGCCATACAGAAGCACCGCGCCGACCACCAGCACGCCGGCCGCCACTCCCAGGGCCAGCGCGCCCTTGGCGGCCATCACCCCGAGGCGCCCCGGGGGGTCGAGCCAGGCCCGATTCCAGGTATGGGTGTAAAATTCCATCCCCAGCACGTCGCTGGCCAGCATGAGCGCCAGCAGGGCATACAGCACCACCAGCGGACCGCTGAACACCTGGCTCACCAGCCACCAGCCGCTGCGCGGGTCGCGTCCGGGACCCAGCGCCACCTGGTGGGCAATGGCGAACCGCGCATCCTTCCACGCGGTCACGGCTTGGGCGTAGTGCGCCCAGGCCACGTTGTGGCCGTGGGCCGCCTGCATCACGCGGTGGGCGGCCTGCACCAGGGGGCCGAGCGGCGCCGGCGTCTCTCCGGTGGCTCGGGCGAGCGCGTACTGGGCCGACAGCAAATCCATGCGGTCCAACAGCTTTCCACTTCCCCGGTCGTGGCCGATGCTTGCCCGCAGGTACTGGACCTCCTGCCGTGCGGATACCGCCCGAGCGCGGGCACTATAGAAAGGTCCCAGCGGCTGGGCCTTCACCACCGTCACCGTCACCGTGATCCCCAGCAGCACCACCACGCCCAGCGCCAGCCGCCGCCGTCGGCGAAACTTCAGCCACTCGTTATGCAGAGCGCCCCACGCAATCCCCATGCGCACGCACCCTCCCCGCTCGGGACCGCTACACTTCCACCCGCCGCTGATGCCACGCCACCAGGAGCCACGCCAGCACCAGCCAGGCGAGCGCTGTGCCCAGCGCCGCCGCCGGGCTGAATGTGGGAGTCAAGCCGAGGACGGTCCCTTGGAGCCACCGTCCAAACTCCAGGTAGGTGCCGGGCAGCCACGCGATCCACGGCGGGACGTTGCCGGCCAGCACCAGGATGGGGGTGGCGGCAAAGGCCGCTGCCAAAATTGTAGCCACGGTGCCCTGGTGAATCAGGTAGCCCAGGGCGGCGGCCACCGACACGACGGCCGCCATCGGGAGGAAGCTCCCCACCACGGACAGCACGTCCAGGTTTTGCAGGCTGGTGGCCGTGACATCGCGTGCATGCAGAATGACGGGCTGCAGCACGGCCCCCGACGGGTAGTGCACCAGGACCGTCGTGTAGGTGATTTCGCTCACCACCCACGTAGCATGGGGACCGAACACCAGCGTACCCGACACAAACAGCAGGATCCCCGCGCCGCCCAGAACGCCTATGGCAACCCCAAGCGCCAGCGCCAGTTTCGCTAGCAGGAGCGGCAGGCGCGGCGGCGGATCCAACCACAGCCGGTTCCAGGTGTTGGTAGCCGCTTCCATGCCCAGCATGTCGGCCGTGAGCAGGACCACCAGCAGCACCAACAGCACCAACAGCGTCCCCGTAAACACCTGGTTTACAAGCCACCATCCGCTTTTCGGCATGGCGCTGGGTGGCAGCTCCAGGTGATGGGCGCGCGCGTACAGCGCGTCTTTATAGGCGGTCACCGCCATGCCGTACCCGTTGGCACCGCGCGGTCCCTTCGCGGTCGCCGCCACCCAGCTCCGTGTGGCCCGCACGATAGGGGTCAGCGGCGGCAGGGGTCTCCCCGTCACCGCCGCCAGGTCGTAGCGCGTCTGCAGCAGGATCACCCGGTCGGACACCCGCTGAGCCCCGTGATCATGCTTCAGACTGCCCTGAAGCTGCGGAATCTGCGCCCGGTCGCTTTTGGCAAAGAATGCGGCGCTGCCGTTCTGGATGTTGCCCACTTGGGACATCGTGACAAGCCCCGTCAGGAGCACGAGACCCCCCACGCCCAGCCACACCCGGCGGCGCCTGCGAAACTTCAGCCATTCGTTTTGCACCAAACCCCACCAGACTGCCATCCTGCGTCCGTCCTCCCCGTCCTGACATTTCTGTGGCGCACGTATTCAGAGGACCGTCGCTACGCGAGCGGCGTGAGGACGCTCCCCATCACCGCTTGGTAGCGGTCCTCCATCCACTCCGCCGATCGGCCCGCCACGTCCTCATCCGCCACCACCGTGCCGTCCTTCAGGAACAGCACGCGGGTCACCATCCTCACCAGGTCACCCAGCACGTGGCTGGATACACAGACGGCCGTGCCGCGCTGTGTCACATTGGCGATGGTCTCGCGCAGCCAGCGCACCGCGTCCGGGTCCAAGCCATTGGTGGCCTCATCCAGCAGCAGCAGGGGAGGATCCGGCAGCAGAGCCGTGGCCAGCGCCACCCGCTGGCGCTGGCCCTGCGACAGCTTCTGGGTGGGCACCGTCCAAAAGGCATCCAGCCCCAGCGCCGAACGCAGCACCGTGACGCGATCCGCATGAACCCCCGGGGTCACGCGCCGCTTCATTTCGAGGTGGTCGCGCGCCGACAGATACGGGTATAGCGGCGCCAGCTCCCCCACGACGCCGATGGAACGGCGGCGGGCCCGGGCGGCGACCGGGTCCGCGCGGCCCTCCCACCGCACCTGTCCTCGGTCGGGTTGCCACAGCCCCACCGCCACCTTGAACAGCGTGGTCTTGCCCACTCCGTTGGGACCCACCAGCCCCACGGCCTCTCCGGGACGAATGGCCAGCGATACCTCCTGCAAAATGGGGTGCCGCTTGGCTTTGTCCACCCGGTCCAGCTCCAAGCTGACCGGGGCGCTGAGGTGGCCCGATCTCGTCGTCACGTCCCGTTCCCCTCCTCTCCGGCTGTTGTCGGACACGTGACGCCCCACCGGGCCCTCAGGTTTCAGCTCAAGGTTTCGGGCTGAGACACCCCATCACCGCGGACCGGGCGTTAAAGCAGACAAGGGGGTTCCCGCATGGATGGGGCGGTCTTCCCCTGTGACGACCCTGCCGCCGGGGTGGGGAGCAGGGCGACCAATGACTAAATATGGATGGCGATGGCACTTGCCGCATTTTGTGGACGTGCAGGCGGATAAGGGACGGAACCGGGTCTGGCTGCCATTCAGGGCCACGAGCGCGCCCTGGGGTGGATCGCCAGGGGGCGCCCATCCCCGTACTGTCATTGGGCACCCGGACTCCCGGATGGGCGAAAGCTTTCGGGTTCACAGCCGGGTCAGCAGACACGCGGAAGGGGGTAGCGGCGCAGGGTCCTCTCCCAGGATGGCGCCGCGAACTCGGGATGAACTATTTTGCCAGCCTCCTCTTGGCAGCGGGACTCCTCGGAACGCCCCATTGGGGTCTTTCCGGGGCGAAGGAACCGGGGATGGCCAACCCGGCCACCGTGGCATCGTGGACCATGCCCAGTGTGGCCACCGTCAGCCAGGCGTATCGCGTCATGAGGGATCACCAGCCGGTCCTTCACACCGCCCCCGGTTCGTCGGTGCCGAGCCAGCCGTCCTCTTTGGCCGGCACCGCCGGAACCACGGTCGGACAGACCGCCGCCAGCACGTCAGCGGGCGCCGATACCCTAATCCAGCTCATCAACCAGGCGCGGATCCAGAGCGGGCTGGCCCCGTACACGGTGAATGCCACGCTGATGCATCTCGCGCAGACTCGTGCACAGGCTCTGGCGACTGACGGCGTGTTCACATCCGACTTGCCAACGCTCGGTTGGCCGATTCAGATGGAACAAGCTGCGGGGATATCCGCCCTGGGCATGGGCGCGGAAAACATCGCTGAGGCGTCCAGCGTCGCCGCCGCATTTGAGTTGCTCATGGCGTCACCGCCGCATCGATCCAATATCCTGAATCCCTACGAGACCCAGGTGGGCGTGGGGGTGGCCCGGCTCAGCAATGGCGTGGCGGTGTCCGAACTGTTCATCGGGCCCAATAGTTAGGGGCGGCATCGGCCGCACTTGATCAAGTGGGGCCGTCGCCCGCACGTTGCTCGGATCGGCCCATACATTGGCATCGGAGGGACGACGATGCAATACGGCTGGCCTTTCGTCATGGACGGCGGGGGACGTCCCCGTGCAACGGAACAACTGCGGCTCCACGTGCGCCGGCTGCAACGCCAGTCCGGCCGCGTGGCGCCCGCCGGCGAGGCGATGCCCGCCTGGGCGCTGGAGGTGCGGCCGGGGTCGCCAGCCGAACTGCGGAGGCCTTGGCCCGCCCCTGCTCACCTAGGTCGGTGGATTAGCCCGGTGGCTGACGCATTGGGCGTGCCTGTCTCCCCCTGGCCCTTGTTTGGATCCCATCCCCTTACCCTCATCCTGAACTGGCCCACGGATGACATCGACGCCCTACGGGCCCAGAAGCTGGCGGCGGTCATGGTATCGGAGCCCGACCCAAAAACCGCGCCAGGCGTTCAGCCAGCCCCCTCGCACCCGATGCCCGGCGACGGGAGGGCCCTCGGTGCGGCCACAGCCGTCCGCGTGGCCTCCGCCGGACCCCGGCCGCCTTCCTATGCACCGCCGGCGGCCACCGCGGCATACAGTTACGCGGCCGTCCCAAATCCGCTAAACGCGGCTCGGCCCGCCGCGACGCCCTTGCCCGTCTCGTCCGGCAGCCGCGTGGGATTTGGGTGACACCCGCCGCCCAACCGCGCCGGGAGCGCGCCCACGGAGCCGCAGTGATGGACTGTGGCTCCGCCTGCCGCCTGTATTTGTGCCGCTTCCTGCCTTTTTTATGAAATACGTCCAACAACGGCGAGAGCCCTGGCTGGAGGCCGGGGCTCTCGCCGACTCTGCAACCGCCCTCAGGTTTGCTGGGGGGGAAACAACGGCACGGGGGGGCATGGCAGCACCGGTCCCGCCTCGCAGGGCCCCGGCACGCAGAATCCGTACGTCGGAATCAGGAGCTGAACCGTAGCGGTCGTTTGGGCCAACACGCACACCGAGATCGTGCAGTTGACGGTGGACGTGCCAGTCAGCACGCAGACGCATGAAGCGGACAGCAGCGTACACGAGGGGGTCGTGCCGCTCGGGTTGTACAGGGGCACCGTCACCGTGGTCACAATCGTTTCGCTGCTGGAGATGCCTGCCGCGCAGGTGACCGTCAGCGCGGTGGTAACAACAAACGTGACGTTGTTGATGTCGGGCGTGCCGCTGGGCGTGATGGCACCCACCGTACAGCTCGACGCGGCGAGGTCGACACTGCAGGTGATGGGCGCGAGACAGCCGACGATGGTGAAGGTCTCAGAGGTGGTCACCGTCTGCACACACGATGCATAAACCTTGTCGACCACGATGCAGTCGATTTCGGTCGGTGGAGGACACCCTGTGGTGGGACAGGGGCCCGGAGTCACGGCCATGATGCACCCTCCTTGCTTATCACAGGTTGTTGCCGGGTTTCAATCGCGCCTCGGCGGCCCGGGACGTTGCGGAAGCATCATCTTCCGTCATCGGCACTATATGTCTTATATGTAAATGTGTTACCCACCTGGATGGTGAACGTCGCACGCGGCCAGGATGAGGACCGTGCCGCCCTCTCACCGGCTCACACCGGGCGGAGGAAGGAAACCCGCCACCCGCAGCGGCGCGCGCCCTCCACCCCTCCGGGTGGCGCCTCGGCGGCGGCATACTGCGGCATCCCTCGACCGTCGGGAAGCTTTCCGTTGCCCGGGTTCTTTGACGTCCACGTCCACTTCCGCACCGAGGGCCCGGACATTCTCACAGAGGGGCAGCGCCCGGCCAGCGGGCGCCACGGCCGCGCGGGCCTTGGCCGGGAAGCCACGGCCTCAAGATGGCGCCGGAGGAACGTCTCGTGGCTGGCCTGCGGCTGCAGATGGCCGTGAGCCGACTGTCCATCACCGGGGGGCAGGGAGACCCGTCAACCCCCAGAATCGGCCCTGCCGCTGGGGCCAGCCCATGGTTCGAGGTGGTCAACGGGGTAGCGGACGTGCTGGCGGAGCGCCGGGTCATTTACACGGGCGCCGCCGTGGGGAAGGTGGGCCGACCAGGGACGTGCTGAGCCCCCACGACCATCCCCGTCACAGCCGCTTCTCGCCCGAGGAACTGTCGGTCATCGCCGCGGAGGCCAAGCGCCATGACCGAGACTGGTTGCGCACGCCCAGGACGCCGAGGGTATCAAGAATGCGATGCGGGCCGGATTCACCTCGATTGAACACGGCATCGACCTGGATGACGAGGCCATCGACCGTATGCTGGCTCACAGCACGATCCTGGTGCCGACGCTCGTGGCCCCGACGGCCGTCCTGGAAGCGGCGGACGCCGGAGAGCCGGTGCCCCCCTGGACTGAGGCCAAGGCCACCATGGTCGTCGAGGCGCATCGGGAGCGTGGCCCCGCGCCCACCGCGCTGGTGTCACGATCGCCATGGGGCACCGACTCCGGTGTGGGCCGCCTGACACCAACCTGCGCGAACTGGCGCAGCTGTTGGCGATGCCCTTCACCCCGATGGCGGCGAGCCGCACGGGCACCCTGAGTGCGGGGGAATGGATGGGTCTGGAACAAGAACCGGGGACCGGGGAACCGGGCAGACCTCGTGCTCACGCCCGCGAATCCTCTGAC
The DNA here is from genome assembly GCA_021846565.1 of Bacillota bacterium. Classification (GTDB taxonomy): domain Bacteria; phylum Bacillota; class Sulfobacillia; order Sulfobacillales; family JAIMBI01; genus JAJZWV01. Next base: position 23,833 of record JAJZWS010000012.1, on the reverse strand, counting down.
TCACATCGACAGGGTGATGCAGGACGGTCGCCTCGTGAAGGTCGTCTGGCGCCTGAAACACCGCACGGGCCGGCGACTGCGCTAGCCGACCGGCCGGGCGGCCACATTCCCCAGATAGTGCTGAAGGTGACACACGGGCTGAAAGCCCAGCCTTCGGCAGATGGGGGCGGACGTATCGGCCACAGCCGACACCAGCACCACGGCGGCCCCCGCATGGTGAGCGTCCTCCAGCCGGGCGGCCGTGAGCGCCCGATAAACCCCTCGCCCCCGTGCGGCCGGCACCGTGGCCGACCCATTTAAGAGCGCCGTGTCGGTCTGCAGCCACGTGAGCGTTCCCCACCCCACTGGCTCCTCGGATCCCGCTTCCCACGCCAGATACCCCACGGTGGCCGGGCCCGCGCCCCCCGTCGGCGCCAGGACCCCCCGCATGCTGGACGCAAGCGCGTCGGCAGTCATCCCCATGCCGTAGGCGGCCGCCAGCGGCGCGGCATGGGCCGTCAGCTCGTCAGCCGACGCGGAGCGCACCCTCACCGTGGAGGGGCGCATCAGGGGTCGATCCCAGTCCCGATAGGCCAATCCCTCCAAGGATTCGCCCAACTGGAGTCCGTGCAGCAGGAGCCGATCTCCCAAGTCGGGCGGCTGGCTCAGAGGGCCCACCACCCACGTGTAGGGCAGGCCATCGAACACCTGCTGAACCGCCCGAATGGCTGGTTCCACGTCGGCACGGGCGAGCCGCGCCCGCCCCACCAGGTTGGCCTGCGGCACCGGCACGCCGCTTTTGACTCCGCGCACGCCGGGAACCCCGACGTCCGGGACCCCGCAGGTGGACATCGCAGCAAAGGGCAGCGCATCCAGCCAGGCCACCAGGCGGCTCGGGTCCGTCATGCGGGCCGGCCCGTCACCGCCACCAGGGTACGCGGCGCCGACTCGACCGCCGTCGATGCCTCGTCCATGTACACATACGTCGTGTGTTCGACGGTCGAGAAGGCGGCGTGCCGCCCATCGGGGGCCAGCACGACGGCGTTCATGCCGCTCCAGAAGGCGTCCACCAGCCAGTCGAGCTCCAAAAACGCCTGGCGGCCCGCCTCAGCGGGCGACAGACCGTCTTTCAGGCCGCGCACCACCGTGTGTGCGGTGGCCGCCCGAATGGCCATCTCCCCGCGGCCGGTGCACGCGGCCGCCCCATAGCGGTCGTCACAATAGTTCCCGGCGCCAATGACCGCCGAGTCCCCCACGCGACCCGGGTACTTCCAGGCGAAACCGCTCGTGCTGACACCCGCGACCAAGTGACCCGCGCCGTCCAGCGCCAGTACGTTGACCGTGCCGGCGTCCTTGCCCGAGGCCCGCTCGGGGTCCAGCGCGAGCCGTCCGACCATGGCACGGAGGATCTTGCCCGCATAGCGGCCGCTGTCCTGGTCTTCGCCGGACAGACCACGCTCATAGATGCGGCGCGCGTCCTCGGTCAACAGCTCAGTCACCGGAAAGCCGCACTCGCGGGCGAACCGCTCGGCGCCGGCCCCGACCAAGAAGGCATGGGGCAGCTCCTCCATCACGCGCCGCGCGAGGGAGATGGGATGCAACACGCCATGCACGCCGCCCACGGCCCCCGCCGCCAGGGTGGCCCCGTCCATAATGCTGGCGTCCAGCTCCACCTCGCCCACCAGGTTGGGCAGGCCGCCCAGCCCCACACTGTGGTCGTCGACATTGCTTTCCACGGCCCAGATGGCCTGCTCGACGGCGTCCAGCGCCGTCCCCCCGTCGCGCAAGATCTCCATGCCCCGCTCAAGACCGACGCGCGCATTGGAACTCCCGATGATGACCATGGCTGATGATGCGCCCCCTCCGATGACTTCGCTCGATCTCCGATGTCCCTGTGGCGCGGTGATATGTTGGGTCTCACGGCGGTGCCGGCCCTCACGCCGAGCACCTCTGTATTTGACCCCGCAGGCCAAATCCCTGCCGGCCCGCTGCCGTCAACTTGTGGCAGCGGAGGCGCTCAGAGGATGGCAAAGCCGGTGGCGCGCCAAGCGACCCCTGCCCTGTGATGGGCCGCGATGCCCGTCCCCGCCGCACGGTCAGCGTCTGCCGACCGGGCGGTGGATAGGATGGGTGGCGCTGATCTGCTGTCCAGCGTGAGGCTTCAAAGTCACAAACGCGGGGACCATCGGGCCCGTGGCGACTCATGGCCGACACCGTGGTCCAGGATGGCACCGGTGCGTGGCTGGGCGACAACGCTAGCGGCGGCGCCCCCGTGGGCCCCGTCCCGCACGCGCCAAGCTCAGCGCCGCCCCCACCGCGCTATCCGAATTCGGCGCCCCACGTTTCAAGCCGATGCCGGATCCGATCGCGCTGTGAACGCCGGGCCACGAGGCCGCTGCCCCGATTGGGGAGCGGCCAGTGAAGCCACGTAATGTCGGGAGCCGGGGCCGGGGCTGGCACCGGACCCAGCGCGATCACGATGCTGGGCCGCGGAAGATTTTCTCGGACGAAGCGCCGCGGCGGCACGGCATCCACCTCCAATCCCCATTCGGCCAGCGACTGCCGTGCCTGCGGGTCTACGTGCTGGGCGGGCGCCAACGCCCAGGCCTCCACCTGCCAGCCCGCGCCCAGCATGGCCTTCGCGAGCGCCGCCGCCATGGGGGACAGCGCCTCCCCCGTGGCGTCCACGAACCCGAGCTGCTTCACGGGCTCACGGGGTCGGAGACGCCAAGGCCAAGACGCCACGCCAAAAACCCCAGCTGATCGCCCTGCGACGCCGCCTGCCAGCCGAGCGGCTTGCCCATGCCATGCCCCACCTGCCCTTCCTCCCGATACAGAATGGGCGCCGACCCCCCCTGGGCCGCCTGCAACCGCGCCGTCATCTTGCGCGCGTGCAGCGGATCGACGCGGCTGTCTTTGTGCGCCGCCCAGAGCAGCGTCGCCGGGTATTCGGTTCCCGCCTTGACGTGATGATAGGGCGAGTACTGGTAGAGGTAGGCAAACTGCGTCCGGTCGGCGTCGGCCGATCCGTATTCGCTCGCCCAGATGTGGGCGATGAGAAACCGAGGATAGCGCAGCATGTCCAGCAAGGGCACCCCCACCACCACGGCGGCAAACAACTCCGGCCGCTGAGTGAGGGCCGCGCCCATCAGGAGCCCCCCGTTGCTGCGCCCGGTGATGCCCAGATGGGCCGCGTCTGTGAGACCCGCCTCGATGAGACGCCTGGCGGCCGCCAGAAAGTCGTCAAACACGTTCTGCTTGTACTCGCGCATCCCCGCCCGATGCCATGCCTCTCCATACTCGCTGCCGCCCCGCAGCACTGCCGATGCCCACCGACCGCCGGCGGCCACCCAGACCGCGACGTCCGGAGAGTACGTGGGCGTGGCAGCGACGTTGAACCCGCCGTACCCGGTGAGGACGGTGGGCACGGGCCCCGGGGCCACGTTCACCGGGTCAACCACAAAAAGCGGCAGCCGGGTGCCATCGCACGAAGTGGCCCATTCCTGGCGCACCACCGCAGCCACCGGCTCATGGTCCGCGACCACCAGGGGCAGCACGCATCCGTCCAACACCGTGTACACCCCCGGCTTGACCACGAACGACTCGAAGACGAAGTAAACGCGCGCGTCGGTGGGCGATGCCTCCACGCCACTCACCGTCCCCAGGCCCGGCAGCGCGACCGGCTCCCCGTGGCCGGTGGCCAGGTCCCATCGAATCAGCTCGGAATGGGCATCCACCAGGTAGTGCAGCCACAGCATCCCTCGGCTGACGGCAAAGTCCAACAGGGTCGCGTCCGGCCGCTCCGGCACCACCTGCCGCGCGTCGGACCACGTGACCGTGGTGTCGAGCGGCACCCGCATAATGCGGCCGCGCGGAGCGCGGAGCGTGGTAAGCACATAGTAGGCATGGCCAGCCAAAAGCCCGGCATACTGGGTGTTCGGCTCGGCTGCCAGTTGCGTCAGCTGGGTGCCCCGCTCGCGGTCGGCAAACCACAGTTCCCCCGCGTTCCACCCGTGGTGGACCGACACCAAGAGAAAGCGTCCTTCGTCCGAGAGCTGAACGCCCGCAAAGTCGTCACGCCCGATGGCCGACCCGAACACTTCCGGATCGGGCCCCGGCCCCTCCACGCTGTGAAAGAAGACGCGGACGTTGTAAAACTCTTCGCCGGGCGGCATGGTGCCCGGCTCGGGATAACGGGTGTAGTAGAACCCACGCCCGTCGGGCTCCCACGCCACCGAAGACCCACGGGCGCGGGGAATGGCAACGTCCACACCCGTGCCCATCTCCAGATCGCGCGCATACAGCGTGCTCCACTCGTCGCCCTCTGTCGAGAGACCGTATGCCACGAAGCGTCCGTCCAGGGACGGCTGGTACCAGTCCAGCGACGCCAGATCCGACCCAGCCTCCAGGACCGGGTCCACCGCCACCTCCTCGCGGTCGTCAAACACCCCGCGCCGATACAGGATGGGCTGTGCGGCTCCCGCGGCGCGCCGCTCGTAAAACAGATAGCGCCCGGCGCGACGGAGCCCCGAAACACCACCCACCGACGCTTCGGCCAACCACTGGGCCCTGAGCGCGGCCGTCTCGGGCCGGCTCCCCAGCACCGCGTCGGTGCGGTCATTTTGTTGGGCCGTCCATGCACGTGTCTCAGGGTCATCCCCCTGCTCCAGCCATTGGTAGGGGTCGGGCACCGCCGTGTTGTACCAGCGGTCGACCGTCGGCGCCGCGCGCGTGGGGGGAACTGGTGGGAACGTGGCATCCTCGTCCCGCTCTACCCTAATCATGTTGCCTCATCTCCTGTCGCCCGCGTCGCCGGCTTCGCCCGATTCGGAGCGCAACCGCCTCCCTGAGTAAGTTCGCCATCCCGTCGCCGATTCCCGCCTGCCAGGACACCCCTACAAATTGTTTGTCACTTTTCCGGGCTCAGGCATACTAGCGAACGTGATCGCAATCACAATCAACACATCGGGAGCGGTGCCCGTGTGGGACCGGGAATGAACCTGGTGCCGCCCAACCCCGTCCACCAAACACCTAATGACACCGGGAGCGACCGCCGTGACTTGCGTCAGATGCGATCGGCAGGTGTCAGCCAAGCGAGCTCTGATGAATGTCCAGACGAGTTGCCCACCACGAGCCTATGTTCTTAACACAATCTTAACCAAAATTATTACCCAATTAGGTCCATGCCGGGTTACAATTTGTTCATCCCCCCGGGGGCTGCATCCGGATACGGGACCAAGATACGAGTCGATACGAGATGATGCGAGGAGGAAGAGCGATGATGCTTCGGGAGTGCACCGACTGCCGCCGGACGTGGGGTACCCACTGGATGACGATGGCTTCGCGACTGGGCCCCGGATCCGCCGGTTTGTGCAACAGTTGTGCGGCGCGTCGGCGTGCGGAAACCCGTCTCTGGCTGACCATGCCGCCCCGGGCTTGCTAACACCCGTCGGCCAGGGGCCATACGGCCCCTTTTTTCTTTTTTTGCGCGGCTACCGCCGTCCGCATGGTCGGGACACGGGTCGGTCCGTCCGATCGCCGGTAGACTTGCGCCGGTTTGATACCGTAGAGAGGGCACCGCCCCGCGGCGGCGCACGGCACGGGTGGCCCAGCCGCCCGATCGCCCTGTGATGAGATGCAGAGACACGCGAGGAGGAGATCGCTACGGGACCGCAACGGCGAGGAAGAGGATTGGTGCTCCCCATCACGGGCGTGTTTATCGTCGTACTGATCGTAGCGATTCTGCTGAACCCGCGGGCGGGGCTCATGCATCTGGTGCCTCCGGTGCTGCAGGACCCGGTTCGGGCGGTCCTGGTGCTGGCGTTCGGGGCACTCTTGTCCTGGCTCTTGGAGCGCTACTGGTTCGGACGGGGGCAGCCGGGGCGCGGCCCGTTGCCCGCTCGGCAGGTGACCACGCTGCGGTTTGTGATTCGCCTGGTGCTGTATATGGCGGTGGCGGTGGGCGTGCTGGCCGCGTTTGGCGTGGGCGTGCCATCCGTCGTGTTTGGCGGTGCCTTTCTGACGGTGGTGCTGGGGCTCGCGGGGCAAACCCTCCTGGCCAACATGCTGGGTGGCATTTGGCTGGTGATGTTTCACCCCTTTGAGGTGGGGGATCGGGTGGAGATTATCACGTGGCAGTATCCGCTGCTGATGCCGTCGTATGCCCACGAGGCCCTAAAGCCCAGCTACATCGGCACCATCACCGACGTGTCCCTGATGTACACGCAGATGGCGACGGACACGGGGCTGCCCATGAGCATCCCCAACGGCATTTTGGTGCAGGCCGCCATCACCAACCGCAACCGCGGGGAGGTGCATCGGTTGCGTGTGCGATTTGAGGTGGACCAGCGCGTCGATCCGGACGCGTTGGCCGCCGACATTGAACAGCAGCTCAAGCCCTCCGTGCCCGGCGTCGAGGCCCTGATGGTAGATGTCAGCCCCACCACGTATTCGGTGGTGGTGATTCTCGATCACCCGGGGACAGACGACGCCATGCGCCATCGGGTGCTGCGCGCCGCCTGGGCGGCCTTGGCCCGCAGCCGCGCGCCGGAGGCGGGCCCGGCCCCCCCGACAGGCTAACCCGCAGGCGCCGCGTCCTGAGCCGGCGCGGGTTGGACGTCCTGGCGCGGCACGTTCGCGCGGTGACCGATTGTGACGGCCGTCCCGACCTCCGCAGGTCGCTACCCTGACAGTCGGCGTCTAGCTCAGCTAAGGTTTGACCGACTGCTGATGGCGCAGGCTTCGAACCACCGATGTCCTATTGACCGCTGACCACCTATTGAAAGGCTACGGCGGCCTGGTGGACGGCGTGGACTGAAGGCGCCTGCCGTGAGGGCTCCGCCTCGTGCGGCGCGTGGCGCTGTGGGTCCGGCGACCGGCACCGCCCGGGCTCACGGAAAGGGTTGCGGCTTCTCCAACACCGGTCCCAGCTGGTGGTAGCGGCCGCCGCGATACACGAGGGGCCGTCGGTCGGCAAACACGCGAGCCGCCATCGGTTCGCCCACCACCAGCCAGTGGTCGCCCACCTGGATGCGGTCCACAATGCGACACTCGTACCAGCTCGCAGCACCGCCAATCAAGCGCACGGGCAACGTCTGTCCCGGTTCGCTTTGGGCCCACCACCAGGGCCGCTTGTCCACGTCCCGGCCGGACACGTTGCCCAGTTGCTTGGACAGCGCCGCCTGCGCCTCGGACAGGAGCGACAGGCCAAAGCTGTCGGCGTGCTCGACCACGGACCAGGTGAACCGGGTGTCGCCGACGTATACGCCCAGCAGGCGGGGCTCAATCGACACCGGGGTGCACCATTCGGCACTCATCGCCGCCCACTGGCCGTCGGCCGCCGCCACGAGGACGCCCACGGTGTTGACGAACTGCCGAAACGCTGCGCGGTCCAAGAGGCGGCCAGAGCTTTCGCTGGTCATCGTCTCAGCAGCGCGCGGCCAAAAAACAAGATATTGGCGGGGCGCTCGGCCAAGCGCCGGCTAAAGTACGCGTACCAGTCCTCGCCATAGGGGACATACACTCGGGTGGCATGGCCCGCCCGCGCCAGTTCCCGCAGCACCGACAACTTGATGCCGTACAGCATTTGAAACTCATAGCGATCGCGCGGCAATCGAACGCGCTGAAAATACTGCAGGACGTCGCGAATAATGGCCTCGTCGTGCGTCGCCACAGCCACGTGGTGGCCCGCCTCCACAGCCTGCTCCACCAGTCGAACATAGTTGGCGTCAACATCCGCTTTACTGGGATACGCCAGCTCGGCCGGCTCGCTGTACGCCCCCTTGACAAGGCGCAGGCGCCGCGGCCGGTCCGACAGCGCGGCCAGGTCATCGCGGCTGCGGTACAAATACGCCTGCAGCACCAAGCCCACGCGGTCCGAAGACCATTCGTCGGCGAGACGACGGTACACATCAATGGTGTCGATGGTATACGGCGTGTCTTCCATGTCGATGCGAACAAACCCCCTGGGTCCGTCGGGCCCCTGCATGGCGGCGGCGCGCTCCACCACCCGGCGCGTGTTTTCCAACCCGAGCGCCCTGTCCACCGCGAGCCCCATCATCGTGAGCTTCACCGACACATTGCCCGGCAGGTGCTCACGGTCCAAGGCCTCCAACAGATCCAGGTAGCTTTGGCACGCCCCCTCGGCACTGGCCGCATCTCGGACGCCTTCACCGAGGTGGTCCAGCGTCACCCCAATGCCTTCCTGTTGCAGCTGGCGCGTGACCGCGACGGCATCCGTGAGGTGCTCCCCCGCCACAAAGCGCCCGGCCCCCATGTGGAGGCCATAGCGTTTGACTGTGCTCGACACCAGCGGGTTGTCTGCCACCGTAAGAATCAACTCGCGGAACATCCTCCGCCTCCTAGAACCAAACTTGCTCGAGACAGAGCCCCGCGGCGGGGGCTGCCTGAAAGGCACCCACGCGCTCCGGGTGCTCCAGCGCCTGGGTTATCGGGTCCGCACATCCCGCCGCCGCGGCCGCCCACATCGCGCCTACCATCAAACGCACCATATGATACAGGAAGCCGTCCCCCGTGACCCAATACACCCAGCCCGGCGACCCCGCGGGAGCTAGACCCCAATGCGACGCAAACACCTCCCGCACGGTGGTGCGGGCGGATGATCCCTGGTGCCGAAAGGCCCCGAAGTCGTGGCGGCCGAGGTAGAGGGCCGCCCAAGCGTTCAGTGGTGCCAGCGCAAGCGGGGTGGGCGCCACCGCTACGCGCGGCACCCAAAAGGGGTCCAGCGAGGGCGCGGCCACCACCCGGTACGAGTAAGCCTTAGCGCGGCTCCGCCGGGGATCGAACGACGCCGGGACGACCCGGACATCCCGAACGCGGATCTGCGGGGGCAGACGCCGGTTCAGGACGACCGCCACCCGGTCCGGGGGCACCGGCATGGCCTCCGTGCGCCACACCGCCACCTGCCCCCGGGCGTGCACGCCGCTGTCCGTGCGCGACGCACCCTGCACCCGGGCGCGCACGCCGGTGGCGCTTGCCAGCGCATCCTCCAGCACTCCCTGCACCGTGACGCCGCGGGGCTGGTACTGAAATCCCGCAAAGGCACTGCCATCGTAAGCCACGGTCATCGCCAGGGCCACAGCCACCCCCCCCTACCCGCAGTCGCCATGAGGCCCACCCAGAGCCCGCAGGCCACCACCCACCGCCAGTCGGCCGCCCGCCAGCGCGCCGGGGCTGCCGGGACGGCGGGCCGCTTCAGCCACAGCACCAGCGCCATCTCCTCCGTCCGCGCGAGTGAGCGAGCCAACAGCGGCACCAAGGCGCGAGCCGCCCGGCCCACGCGGGCCCGAAAGCTTCGTCCGGGCGCCTGGGCCTCCAGCCCCCACTGGAGCCCCCGCCACTCCGCTCGCAGCAGAGGGATGAACCTTACCATCATCGCGGCGGCCAGTGCCGCGTCCTCGGCAAGGCGCTGGCCGAAAGCGGCCAACGCTTCGTACACCACGCCATACACTTCACCCGGCAACAGCCCCGGCAGCAGGTGCTCAGCGGCCGCCACCGCGAGCCAGGCGCCCGCCGCCGTTTGAACGGCGCCCGCCGCGCCACCGGCGCTGAACCCGGCCGCCCACCAAGCGGACGCTCCCCAAAAAAGCGCCCACGGGGTGAAGCGCGCTACGGCCCGAATCCATCTCCGTCGTGCGGGCGGCGGCTGCCGCACCGTCAGTAGCCCGGCGCCCAGCCCCATCCCCACCATCCCGGTGACCGGGGCCACAAATCCGGCGGTGGTCCAAAGCACCAAAACCAGCAGCCGCGCCGCAGCATGGCGCGGCCCGGCCGCGACCGTCATCGGCCCACCAGGATTTCTCGCGCCAGCTGGTCCGCATCCCACCAACAAGTGCCCGGCAGTTGCCGCGCCGCGAGCGCCTGGACCACCTCAAACAGCTCCGGCCCGGCCTTGAGGCGGTCGGCCAGCGACGCGGGCGGACCGTCGGCCACCACCCGAAGACCCTCCATCCACCACACCCGTGGCACCACCCGCATCAGCCACGCCCAGTCGTGGCTGGCCACCACCACCAGCCGCGTGGCCGCCAACTCGGAGAGAATCGCGTAGGTGAGGCGGGCCCCCGGCTCATCCACGCCCGCCGTCGGCTCGTCCAGCAGCACCAGCGGGGCATCGGACTGCACCAATGATGCCAGCGCGACCCGGCGGCGCTCCCCGGTGGACAGCTGATACGGTGCCTGATCGGCTAGATGCCCCACCCCGAGCCGTTCCAACCCTGCACGTCCCCCGGGCCCCATCACATCTGCCACGGTGGCGCCCACCAGCTGCCACTCGGGCGGCTGCAGCACGAGACGCCGCCGGGCGGGCGAGAGATCCGCCGTCAGGCGGCCATCGGCCAGCGGGTGCAAGCCTGCCAGGCCCCGCAGCAGGGTGCTTTTGCCGCTGCCCGTCGACCCCACCACGCCCACCAGTCCCGGGCTCGCGAGCGTCCGCGTCCCCGCCTCCACCAGCCCCGCGGGGGTGCGAAACACCACGCCGCTCAGCGCCAGGCGTGCGCGACCCATGCCACCAGGCCCGTGGGGTCAAACGTCACCGGCGCGCTGTCACCGCCGCGATGACGGCGCAGCGCGCGCCCGGTGTCTGCCACGGTGGATCGGGGAATGGCCCAACAATGGGGTTCGCACGCCACCAAGGCCTCGGGCGTCCCATCAAACACGACCTGGCCGGCCTCAAGCACCAGCACGCGGTGCGCGAGCGCCACCTCCGCAGCCTCGTGGGTGGCCAGCAGGATGGTGGCCCCGTCGGTGGCCAGCTCACGGATGAGTTGGCGCACGTCTCTGGCGGCCTCGGGGTCCAGCGGTCCCGTGGGTTCATCCAACAGCCATACGGCCGCGCCGCTGGCAAACCACCCGGCCAAAGCCACCCGCTGCTTTTCGCCCGGCGACAGTGTATCCACCTCACGGTCCATGAGCGAGCCCAGCCCAAAGCGCGCACACGCCGTGGCCACACGACCGGGCGGCGGACGGTAAAAATTCACATGATCGCGGACGGTCGCCCCCACCAGGCCGCCGTCCACGTCGGATGACACCCACGCCACCGTGCCGCCGGGCAGCGCTCTGGCGGACCCCGGGCCGACACGGACGGTCCCCCGGCTCGGTGGAAGCGCCCCAGCCACCAACTTCAACAGCAACGACTTGCCCGAGCCATTGGCGCCCAGAACCGCCACGCACTGGCCCGAGGGCACCGCTAGGTTCACGTCGGCCAAAACTGGTGGGCGCGGCGGATACCACACCGTGACCCCGGCCAGTTCCAGGCCCAGCACCCTAGACCAGTTCCAAGATCGCCATCGGGGCCGCATCCCCCTGGCGGACTCCCACGCGGAGGATGCGGGTGTATCCGCCCTGCCGCTCCTGGTAGCGGGGCCCGATGGTCTGAAACAATTCGCGCACCACGGCCGGGTCCAGCACATACGCCAGCGCCTGGCGGCGGGCGTGCAGGTCGCCGCGCTTGGCCAGCGTGATCATGTGTTCGGCCATCACCCGCGCCTCTTTCGCACGAGGCACCGTGGTTTGAATGCGGCCATGCCGCAGCAGTGACGTCACCAACCCGCGCAAGAGTGCGCGCCGCTGGTCCGCCGGTTTTCCCAGTTTTCGAAAGCTTGCCACGCCGATTGCTCCTTCGTCCGTCGTCGTTGCCTCACCATGGGTTCATCCTTGGCTCATCAGTATCCTCACCGGGCCCAGCTATTCTTCCGACGGCCGAAGCCCCAGGCCCAAATGCCCCAACTTCTCTTTGACCTCTTCCAGAGACTTCTTTCCCAGGTTGCGCACCTTCATCATGTCTTCGTCGGTCTTGTTCGTGAGCTCGCGCACCGTGTTGATGCCGGCCCGCTTCAGACAGTTGAACGAGCGCACCGACAGGTCCAACTCGTCGATCGGCATTTCCATCAGCCGGTCGCGCCGGTCGTCATCACGGCCCATGCCCAGCTCCACGTCCCCACCGACGTCCGACAGGCTCACGAAGAGACGCAGATGGTCCGCCAAGATTTTGGCGCCCACCGACACCGCTTCCTCGGGACTCATGGTGCCGTCCGTCCACACTTCCAGCGACAGCCGGTCATAGTCTGTGATGTGTCCCACCCGCGTGTTTTCCACGTGCCAGTTCACCCGACGCACGGGACTGAACAGGGCATCGACGGGCACGACGCCCAGCGCCTGGTCCACCTTCTTGTTCTTGTCGGCTGGGACGTAGCCACGACCCCGCTCCACCGTCATTTCCATGGACAAGCGGCCGCCCTCGTCGACGTGCGCCAACACATGCCGCCCGTTGACCACCTCCACGTCCGCGTCGCTCAAAATGTCGGCCGCCGTCACGGTGGCGGGACCGGTCACGTCCACGCGCACCAGGCGTGGCTCGTCCCCGTACATCCGAAGCGCCAGCTGTTTGATGTTCAGCACAATCTCCGTCACATCCTCGACCACGCCGGGAACGGTGGAAAACTCGTGCAGAACGCCCTCGATGCGGACCGACGTCACCGCACTGCCCGGCAGCGAAGACAACAGCACGCGGCGCAGCGCATTGCCCAGCGTGATGCCGTAGCCCCGATCCAGGGGCTCGACATGAAACTGCCCATATTGAAACTGTTCCCCGTTGTCGACCCGGCGAATGTCGGGGCGCTGCTTTTCAATCTCGGTCATGGCCAGCCCCAAAGGGCCTTGCCCCCCTTCTTGCTTCACCCAGAGCGCCTACCCGCGCCGCGAATACCACTCCACAATGAGCCGCTCCTGGACCGGCACTTCCACCTCTTCACGGGTGGGCAACCGCAGGACCTTGCCCTTCAGCTCGGGGGCATCCACTTCCAGCCATGGCGGCACGCCCCGCGGGGCGGTCTCCTTGATGATGGGGAAACGTGACTTCGGCTTGCTGGACGCCCGCACGGCAATCAGGTCGTCCGGGCGCGTTTGGTACGACGGAATGTCCACCTTGTGGCCATTGACCTCAAAGTGTCCATGCCGCACCAGCTGACGCGCCTCGGGCCGCGACGCCGCCAAGCCCATGCGATACACCACGTTGTCCAGCCGACGCTCCAACAACTGCAGCAGGGTGGCGCCGGTCACGCCGCGCTTACGGCTGGCCATGCGGAAGTAGCGGCGGAACGGGCCCTCCATCACGCCGTAGGTGCGGCGCACCTTCTGCTTCTCGCGCAGCTGCACGCCGTACTCCGACATTTTGGCACGCCGTCCCTGGCCATGCTGACCCGGCGGAAATGGCCGGCGCACCACGGGGCACTTTTCCGTAAAACACTTGTCGCCCTTGAGAAACAACTTCGTGCCTTCTCGCCGGCAAAGCTTGCACACGGGTCCTGTGTAACGGGCCATGCTCTCCTCCTTCTTGCGCTTGCTCGTATTAGACGCGGCGCCGCTTGGGCGGCCGACATCCATTGTGCGGAATCGGGGTGACGTCTTTGATCATGCTCACCTCGAGCCCTGCAGCCTGCAGCGAGCGAATGGCCGCCTCGCGCCCGGCACCCGGGCCCTTCACGAACACCTCGACCTCGCGCAGTCCGTACTCCATGGCGCCTTTAGCGGCCGCTTCGGCCGCCAACTGGGCGGCAAACGGGGTGCTCTTGCGGGATCCCTTGAATCCGGCTTGTCCCGACGAGGCCCACGAGAGCGCGTTGCCCTGCGGGTCCGCGATGGTCACGATGGTGTTGTTAAAGGTCGATCGGATGTGCGCCACACCCCGCTCAATGTGGCGACGGTCACGCCGCTTGGTTTTGTTGGACCGGCGAATCGGCATGGGACTCCTCCTCCGAAAACTTTCTGGTCGGGGGACCGCCCTGGTGGCCTGCGGTCCCCGCCTCAGCGCTTGCGCCGCACGCCCACGGTGCGCTTAGGGCCCTTGCGGGTCCGCGCATTGGTTTTGGTGCGCTGGCCCCGCACCGGCAGTCCGCGCCGGTGGCGAATCCCCCGGTAGCTCCCGATATCCTGCAACCGCTTCACCGACAGCTGCACCTCACGGCGCAGATCTCCCTCCACCCGGTACGCATCGGTCTGCTCGCGCAGCCGGCGCTCCTCATCCTCCGTCAGGTCGCGCACCCGTGTGTTGGGGTCGACGCCCGCCGCAAGAATAATCTTGCGGCCGTTGGACCATCCAATGCCGTAGATGTAAGGCAAGGCGGCCTCGATCCGCTTGTCGCGCGGCAGATCAATTCCTGCAATGCGGGCCATGTTCTTTCCCCCTGCTCTCGGTCTCCCGGTTGCGATGCTAACCCTGGGCCTGCTTGTGCTTCGGGTTCGGACAAATCACGATCACCCGTCCGTGTCGCTTCAGCACTTTGCACTTCTCGCACATCGGCTTCACTGATGCTCGGACCTTCATGATCCGCCCTCCTTTCTCCCGGACCTCCCGGATGCGTCGGGCCGCGCCTACTTAAACCGATAGGTGATGCGGCCCCGCGTCAAGTCGTACGGCGACAGCTGGACTGTCACCTTGTCGCCCGCCAAAATGCGGATGAAGTGCATCCGAATCTTGCCGGAGACATGGGCCAACACCTTGTGCCCATTGGCCAACTCCACGCGAAACATCGCGTTGGGCAACGGCTCAATGACGGTGCCCTCCACTTCAATGGAATCGTCCTTTCCCAACCTGGTCCCCCCCCTCGCGTCGACAATCGCCGCTCTACCAAATATGCCCTCGATCAGCGTGATTGAACCAGCCGTCCGTGGCGCGACGGCCGGCGCTACCCATTCGCTGATTGTACCGCGTTTGACCCACGTTCGGCTACTCGTGTCAGCACTCGGGTTCCGTCGGGATCGATAAACACGCTGTGCTCAAAGTGGCACGAAAGGCTCTGGTCGGCCGTCACCACCGTCCAGCCGTCATCCCGCACCGCAACATGCCAGCCCCCGATGTTGACCATCGGTTCAATGGCCAGCGCCATCCCCGGCTTGATCAGTGGGCCGCGGCCAGCCACCCCGTAGTTCGGCACCTGCGGATCTTCGTGCATGGCGCGTCCGACCCCGTGCCCGACGAAGTCCCGGACGACGGAAAATCCCGCAGGCTCCACCACGCCGGACACCGCAGCCCCAATGTCCCCGATGTGCCCGCCCGCCACCGCCGCCGCAATGCCGGCTGCGAGCGCGTGGGCGGTGACGTCCAACAGCCGCGCCGCCGCCTCACTGGGCGGCGCCTCACAAAACACGGAGACGGCCGCGTCCCCCACCATGCCCTGAATGCGGGCGCCCAGATCCAGACTCACCAGATCCCCCGGGTTTAGGCGACGGGTGCCGGGAATCCCGTGCACCACCTCGTCGTTCACCGAGACACAGACACTAGCCGGATAGGCCGGCTGACTCGGATGAGCCTGGTATCCCTTGAATACCGGCTCGGCGCCGCGCCGGCGAATCTCGGCCTCGGCCAGCCGGTCCAGCTCGCGCGTGGCGAGGCCTGGACGCACGGCCTCCTGCAGGAGGGCCAGCACCTCCGCGACGATGCGCCCCGCCTCGATGAGCCCATCGCGTTCGGACGGCGACTTCAACTCAATCACGAGCCAGCACCTCCTCCAGCCGGGCCGCCACCGCGTCCACCGATCCCAGCCCGTCCATGCGCCAAAGCCGGTGATCCGTTTCATAGAACGCCACCAAGGGAAACGTCTCGGTTTCGTACACCGTGAGGCGGCGGGCTACGGTGGCTTCGTCGTCGTCCGCCCGCCACCGCAGATCCCCGCCGCACCGGTCACAATGGTCGGCAACCGCCGGGGGGCTCCACTCCAGGTGATACGTGGCTTGGCACTGGGCACAAAAGCGACGGCCCGTGATCCGCGCAACCAGCGTGTCCCGCGGCACCTCCAACAGCACCGCCCCGTCCAGCGCGTGTCCATTCGCCGCCAGCTGCTGGTCCAACGCAATCGCCTGTGCCACCGTGCGCGGAAAGCCGTCGAAGACGGCGCCGGCGGCCGCATCAGGGGCCGTGAGCCGCTCGGCCACCATCGACAGGGTCACCCCGTCGGGCACCAAGTCGCCGCGCCGCATATAGGCGTCCGCCTCGCGGCCCAGCGCCGTGTCGGTCCCCACATGGTGCCGAAACAACTCGCCCGTGGACACATGGGGCACACCCAGTCGGGTGGCCAAGCGTGCGGCCTGAGTCCCCTTGCCCGCACCCGGGGGGCCGAGCATCACGATCCGTGTACGCCTGCTCATCCCATGAACCCCCGGTAGTTCTGCATCAAAAGATGCGAGCGCATCTGTTTGAGCGTATCCAACGCCACCATCACGATGATCAGGAGCGACGTGCCGCCAAAGTACAGCGACTGCACCGGAATCACCATCGTGACGAAACTGGGCATCACAGACAGGGTGGCCAGAAACAGCGCGCCGACCCAGGTCAAGCGGTAGCTGATCCGTGCCAGGTACTCGGCGGTGGCCTTGCCCGGCCGAATCCCGGGAATGAACCCGCCCGCCTTCTTCAGGTTGTCCGCCACATCATCTGGCTTAAACATGACCTGGGTGTAGAAGAACGTAAACACCACCACCAGGAGAAACTCCACGATGATATACGGGGCCGACACAAAGCTGAAGTTCGTCTGCAGAAACGCGAGCCAGGACTTGTTGACAAACTGTCCGACGGTCGTCGGCAGAAACAGCAGCGAGATGGCAAAGATGACCGGAATCACCCCGGCCTGGTTCACCCGAATCGGGAGGTGCGTGCTGCCGCCCTGGTACATGCGGCGGCCCACCACCCGCTTGGGATACTGGATGGTGATGCGCCGATACCCTTCGCTGATGAAAATGACGCCCCCGGTGATGACGACCGCCGCCACCAGGAACAGGATAATCACGACCGTGGGCGTAACCCCGGCCGACAGGTACGCCCGCACCTGGCTCACAGTGAACGGCAGGCGCGAAATGATGCCAAAAAACACGAGCAGCGAAATGCCGTTGCCAATGCCCTTGTCGGTGATTTGCTCCCCAATCCACATCAAGATCAGCGTGCCCACGGTCAGCAGCGCGGCCGTCAAGATGGGATCGCCGAGGCCGGGATGCGCAAACGCGGGCACCCCGCCGGAACTGTAGTGCGAAAGATAGTACGCCACGCCCGCCGACTGCAGGATGCCCAACACCAGCGTACCCCAGCGAGTGTACAGCGTAATGTGTCGCTGCCCCTCCTCGCCTTCTTTCGACCACTCTTCCACCTTCGGAATCACGACCGTCATCAGCTGCATGATGATCGACGCGTCAATATACGGGATGATGCTCAGGGCAAACAGCGACAGGGTGGCCGTGGCGCCTCCCGAGAACAGATTCAACAGGGCAAAAATCGTCGTGTTGCTGTTGAACAGCGTTTGGATGACCGAGGCATGCACGCCCGGCAGGGCGACATGCGCGCCCAGCCGAAAGATGACCAGCGCGAGGAGCGTCACCAACAGGCGCCGCCCCAGCTGACTCTGGCGCAGCGCGCGCAACACCCCGGCGGCGGGCATGGGCCGCGTGGCCATTATTCCACCTCGGCGCGGCCTTGGGCCGCTTCAATCTTCTCCCGGGCGGTTCCGGAGAACTTCTGGGCGTGTACCACCAGCGCGCGGTCGATGTCGCCCTCCCCCAAGATCTTCACCGGCAGCGGGCGCCGCACCAGCCGGCGTTCGCGCAGCAACTCCGTGGTCACGTCGGTCCCCGCCGGAAACACGTTCAGCTGCCCCACATTCACCACCTCATATTCTACCCGAAAGGGGTTCTGGAACCCGCGCATCGGCAGGCGCCGAATGAGGGGCATCTGGCCGCCCTCAAAGCCGGGGCGCACCCCCCCGCCGCTGCGGGCGTTTTGTCCCTTGGACCCACGGCCCGAGGTTTTGCCCAAGCCGGACCCGATGCCACGACCGCGGCGCGTGCGGCGCACCCGCGCCCCCGGCGTCGCTTTCAAATCGTGCAGTCTCATACCGAATCTCCTTCCTGGCGGCGCAGCCGTTTGGCGGACGGCTCGACCGCCGCGGCCGCGTCAACGGCCTCCACGGACACCAAGTGCCGGACCTTGTGCACCATGCCTCGAATGTCGGGCGTATCGTCTTTTTCCACGGTACGCCACATTTTGCCCAGCCCGAGTGCCTTCACCGTGTCCTTCTGCTCGTGGTGGTACCCAATGGGGCTTTTCACCAACGTGATCCTAATTCGATTGGGCATGCCGTCGGCCCCCCACTTCCTCAACCGTCTTCCCGCGCAGGCGGGCAACGGTGCGTACGTCCTTCAGCATCCTCAAGGCCTCCATCGTCGCCCCCACCACGTTGTTGGGGTTCTTCGAGCCCAGTGACTTGGACAAAATATCTTCAATCCCGGCCATCTCCACGACGGCCCGCACCGCACCGCCCGCAATGACCCCGGTGCCTGGAGCCGCCGGCTTCAGCAGCACGCGGCCCGCGCCAAACTGCCCTACCACCAAATGCGGAATGGTGCTGCCGATGCGGGGCACGGTGACCAAATGCTTCTTCGCGTCCTCGATGCCCTTCCGAATAGCCTCCGGAATCTCGGCGGCCTTGCCCAGCCCCGCTCCCACGCGGCCCTGGGTGTCGCCAACCACAACCACGACGCTGAAACTGAAACGACGCCCGCCCATGACCACCTTGGCCACGCGATTGATGGACACCACGCGCTCCTTGAACTCGTTCTCGGCGCGCTCTCCGCGGTCGCGCCGCGGCCCGTCCTGTCTCGCCATGATGCCTCCTTGTCTAAGCTAGAACTCGAGTCCGGCCTCGCGCGCGCCATCGGCCAGGGCTTTGACGCGACCATGATACAAATAGCCGCCCCGGTCAAACACCACCTGAGCCACGCCTCGGGCCTTGGCCCGCTCGCCCACCAACCGGCCCACGGCGGACGCCTTGGCCACCGTGAGTCCGCCGTCCAGGGCCTTGATGGCCTCGTCCAGCGTGCTGGCAGCGGCCAGCGTCACCCCTGCGGCGTCGTCAATCACCTGAGCGTAAATGTGTTGATTGGAACGGAAGACATTAAGGCGCGGACGCACCGGCGTTCCCGCCACCTTGGAGCGAACTCGCAGATGGCGGCGCTTTCTGGCCGCGTTCCTGTCAATGCGCTTGTACACGTTTACCCCTCTTCGCTGCTACTTCTTGCCGGTCTTGCCCACCTTGCGGCGGACCTGCTCGCCCTGGTACCGAATTCCCTTGCCCTTGTACGGCTCCGGCGGACGGACTGCGCGAATGCGCGCCGACAGCGCCCCCACCGCTTCCTTGTCGCGCCCCTTGACCACGACCACCGTGGGCGAGGGCACCTCCACCTCCAGCCCGGAGGGGGGCGTGATACGCACCGGGTGAGAGAATCCCACCGTCAGCACCAGGTCTGCCCCCTGGCGCGAGGCGCGGTACCCGACGCCCGACAGCTCCAGGGTCTTTTGAAACCCACTCGAGACGCCCTGGACCATGTTGGCCACCAGCGACCGGGACAACCCCCACTGGGATCGCACCCGCTTTTCCTCGGGGTCGCCGACTGGCTTCACCAGCACCTGGTCAGCCTCAACCACCACTGCCACCTCGGGGTTCAGGGTGCGGGCCAGCTCACCGCCCGGCCCGCTGACCGACACAGTGCGTCCGTCCAGCTTGATGCTCACCCCAGCCGGGATGGCAATCGGCAGCTTTCCCACCCGTGACATGTTGTTGCTCCTTCCCATCGTGGACCGAATCACTGCCGCCCCATCGCTACCAGACGTAGGCCAGCACCTCACCGCCCACATGCTGCTGGCGCGCCGTCCGGTCCGTCATGATGCCATGTGACGTGGAAACCAGCGCGATCCCCAGTCCCCCCAGCACCCGCGGCAGCTCGTCGTGCGGGGCATACACCCGGAGTCCCGGCTTCGAAATGCGCCGGAGTCCGGTGATGACGCGCTCACGCTTCGCCCCATACTTCAGGTACAGCCTGAGCGTGCCCTGGTGGTCGTTGGCCAACAGTTCCACTTCGCGAATGAACCCCTCGGACTTCAGGATCTGCGCGACCGCCTTCTTCACCCGAGACGATGGCACGTCGACGTAGTCCCGGTACACCGTGTTGGCATTCCGAATCCGCGTCAGCATGTCGGCAATCGGGTCGTTGACCACTGTTCCTCGTCTTGCCATGTGAATCACCAACTTGCCTTTCTGACGCCGGGAATCTCGCCGCGGTGAGCCAGCTCCCTAAAGCACAGTCGACACAGCCCAAAGTCGCGCAGGTAGCCGCGGGGCCGGCCGCACAGACGGCACCGATGGTAGCCCCGCACCTTGAACTTCGGGGTCCGCTTGGCCTTGGCAATAAGGGACTTTTTTGCCACGCTGTTCCTCCTCCGCAATCAATCGTGGAAACCGTCAGCTCTGGGCAAACGGCATGCCGAGCCGCCGCAGCAGCTCTTCGGCCTCCTCGTCGGTCGCCGCAGACGTCACGATCGTCACGTCCATGCCGCGCACTTTCTCCACCTTGTCGTAGTCGATCTCGGGAAAGATGAGCTGTTCCTTGAGGCCCAAAGTGAAGTTCCCCCGCCCATCCAGCCCGGCCGTCGACACCCCCCGAAAGTCCCGTACCCGAGGCAGCGCTGTAAAAAACAAGCGCTCCACGAAGTCATACATCCGCTGGCCTCGCAAAGTCACCTTGCATCCGATGGCCATGCCCTTGCGCAGCTTGAACGACGCCACCGACTTCTTGGCCCGCGTCACCACCGGCCGTTGGCCGGCAATCGCCGTGAGATCCGCCACGGCGGCATCCAACAGCTTGGGGTTGCCGATGGCGTCCCCGACGCCCATGTTGATGACGACCTTCACCAGACGCGGCACCTCGAGTGCGTTCTTGTAGTGAAAGCGCTCCTGTAGGGCCGGCGTGACGTCCGTGTCGTATGCCGATTTCAGCGCCGATTCCACGCCCATGTCCCCGATTCCCTCCTGTCACCCGTCACCCGCCACCGCAGCGCCGGGTTGCTCAATCCAGTTCTTTGCCGCACCGTTTGCAGGTGCGCTGCTTCTTGCCCTCCGCGGTGAATGTCATGCCCACCCGCGTCGGCTTCTTGCAGTGCCGACACACGATCATCACGTTCGAGACGTGAATCGGGGCCTCGCGCGTCACAATGCCCTGCCCCTTGGTGTGACGCTTGATCATGGCGACTTTCTCTACGACCACGCGTTGTTCCTTCGGGATGCTTTTGACAATCTTCCCGCGCTTGCCCCGGTCCTTGCCCGCGATGACTTGGACGGTGTCGCCTCGCTTCACTCGCACAACGACCCCTCCTATAGCACCTCGGGTGCCAACGAAATAATCTTCATGAACTCGCGTTCGCGCAGTTCGCGCGCTACCGGGCCAAAGATGCGGGTCCCGCGCGGCTCATGCTCATCACGCAGGATGACGGCCGCGTTCTCATCGAACCGGATGCGCGAGCCGTCCGTCCGGTGGGCGCCGGTCTTGGTGCGCACAATGACGGCCTTCACCACGTCGCCCTTCTTGACCATGCCATGCGGGCTGGCGGACTTGACCGACGCCACGATCACATCGCCGATGTTGCCGTAGCGCCGAAACGAGCCCCCCAGCACGCGAATGCACATGATCTCTTTGGCTCCGGTGTTGTCTGCCACGGCCAGCCGCGTTTGCGGTTGAATCACCTCGCCCCTCCTCTCCCGTTATTCACCCGTTAGTCGTCGGTCCGCGAGATAATTTCGACCACGCGCCAGTGTTTGTCCTTGGACAGGGGCCGGGTTTCCACCACCCGCACCTGATCCCCCACCCGACAGGCATTCTCGGCGTCATGCGCCTTCAGCCGGGTCGTGCGCCGAATCCTCCGCTTATACAACGGGTGCGGCGTCAGCCGCTCCACCGCGACCACGACGGTTTTGTCCATCTTGTCGCTCACCACGCGTCCCACCCGCACCTTCCGGCCCCCGTAGGGGCGCGCCGCCGTGGGCTTGGCTGCCTCTTCTTCCGCCACGAGTTTCTTGCCACCTCCTTGTCGCTCACCGAATCCCCTGGGCCCGCTCGGTCAGAATCGTGTGAACCCGCGCGATGTCTTTCTTGACTTGGCGCACCCGCATCGGGTTCTCGAGCTTCATGGTGGCAATCTGAAACCGCAGGTTGAAAAGCTCGCTCTTAAGCTCCTTCAGCTTGTCGTGCAGTTCCGCATCCGACAAGCCCCGCACTTCGCTAGGCTTCATCGGCCGCCACCTCCGGCGCCGGCCGCACCACGAACTCTGTGCGAATCGGCAGTTTGTGCCCCGCGAGCCGCATGGCCTCTTTGGCCGTCTCTTCCGAAACCCCGGCCATCTCAAACATGATCCGGCCGGGCTTCACCACCGCCACCCAGTATTCCGGGTTGCCCTTCCCGCTGCCCATCCGGGTTTCGGCCGGCTTCTTCGTCACCGGCTTGTCGGGAAAAATCGTGATCCACACCTGACCGCCGCGGCGCACGTGCCGTGTCATGGCCACGCGGGCGGCCTCGATCTGGCGGTCTGAGATCCACGCGTTTTCCAATGCGCGCAACCCATACTCGCCAAACGCGACCTTATTGCCCCGGAGAGCCTTGCCGCGGCGATTGCCCCGGTGCTGCTTTCGGAACTTGGTCCGCTTCGGTGCCAGCATCTAGCGTCCGCCTCCTCCGCTGCCCAGGTCCGGGGCCGGCCGGCGCCGCACTTGGCCCGGCAGTACCTGACCCTTGTAGATCCACACTTTCACGCCGATGATCCCGTACGTGGTGTGCGCCTCGGCGAATCCGTAGTCGATGTCCGCCCTAAGCGTGTGCAGCGGAATCGATCCGTCCCACTGCCACTCCCGCCGCGCGATGTCCGCGCCACCCAGCCGACCGGCGACCGCAATCTTGATCCCTTTGGCGTTCTGCCGCATGGCCCGCTGCAGGGATTGGCGCATCGCCCGCCGAAACGCGATGCGCTTCTCCAGCTGCGAGGCCACGCTCTCGGCCACCAGCTGCGCATCGGTCTCGATGTTGCGAACTTCCACGACGTTCAGGTTGACCTGCTTCTGGCTCAACGCCTCCAGCTGCTTGCGCAGCGCCTCCACGCCGACGCCGCCTTTGCCGATCACCATGCCGGGTTTGCCGGTGTGCACCGTCACCCGCAACCGGTTAGACGCACCCCGCTCAATCTCCACCCGGCTGATGCCTGCGTTCTTGTGGCGCGCCTTGATGTGTTGGCGAATGGCGCGATCCTCCACCAACAGATCAGGCGTGGTTTTCCGCGTGCCATACCAGCGCGAATCCCACTCCTTCACGATGCCGAGGCGAAATCCCTTCGGATGAACCTTCTGGCCCACAGGTAACCTCCTTTCCTTAGCGGTTCCGCTCGCGCAGCACCACCGAAATATGACTGGTCCGCTTCAAGATCTGAAACGCCTGCCCGCGCGAGCGCGGATGCATTCGCTTCAGCGTGGGTCCCCCGTCCGCCCAGATTTCTGAGACGTAGAGGCTCCGGGCGTCCATCGCGTGATTGTTTTCCGCATTGGCTGCCGCACTCTCGATCAGCTTCAAGACACTGCGCGAGGCGTGTTTGGGGGTGTGCCGCAAGATGGCGACCGCATCGGCCACCGACTTGCCCCGCACCAGATCCACCACGATCCGCACCTTGCGGGGGCTGATGCGCACATGCCGCACCGTCGCCCGCGCCGTCGTGTCCTCGGTCTCCAATCGTTCCGCCACGCCTATCCCCGCCTTACTTGAGGGCACTGGACCGCTCAGTGCGGTCGCCATGACCCTTGAAGGTGCGCGTGGGGGCAAATTCCCCCAACTTGTGACCCACCATATCTTCTGTCAGATACACCGGGACGTGCTGCCGGCCATTGTGCACGGCAATCGTGTGCCCCACCATCTCGGGCAGGATGGTCGATGCCCGGGACCAGGTGCGAATCACGCGCTTCTCGTTCTTCGCATTCAGGGCCTCGA
>JAJZWS010000127.1 GCA_021846565.1 Bacillota bacterium | reverse complement strand
GGGGGGCAACAGCCAATCCTGGTCGAGGCGGTGGCCCGCGCGAACGTGCATCGCCTACGCTCCTCCGGCCGTATCTTGGTACTCCGGTCCTTCGCCCTCGTCTCTCCTGTTTCCTGCCCTTCACCCCGCTACAGCCGAATTATTGGACAGGCTCCTAGGCGTTGATGCCCCACACCGCTGCGGCCGACCGGCGCTGGTTTGCCATGGGGGACGGGTGGGACCGGGAACACGTGGATGCCGGCGCCAAGCTGGCCCGCCTGGCGGGCAAACGACATCATCCCCGCGGCGGTGCCGGAGGGACCCAAGCGGGAGCTGCCCGGCGAACTGCGTGTTGTATCGCGGGCCAATTCACCAGGCGCTTGCTTTCATAGAGGCGAACCACCAGTGCCGGCCCTCATTGGGGCACGGCTTGGCGCCAGGTGTCTCGAAGCCGTCGCGGCCGAACTGACCGACTCGCTCCGCTTGGACCGCTAGCGGGCCGACATGTTGACGCCGGAGGGCCGCGGTGGGGGAATAAAGCTGCGTCCTGACCCGTTGAGACCGGGCCGGCAGCCCCGACGGTGCCGTGATCGAGCGGACCCGGCCCCGCGGATCCGCTGGGTCACACCTCGCGGTGGATGAGCGGCGCCGTCGGACCGAGGGACACGGCTGCGCAGCCCACCAGGGAGCCGGCGGCCGCCATGAGCAGAGTGGGTGGGGGACCGCAACTGGGCTGGGCCGCCCCGCCAACTTGGGCAGCATAACGAAGAGAGCGCAGCGCCACGGCGGAGGCAGGGGCAGCGCGAGAATGGGGAGGCCCCACAGGAAGCCGCCAAGCGACACCACCAGCGAGACGCCGCCCACCACGGGCGCCTTGGTCACCAGGAGCCGCGTGCGGTTGGGTACCGCGGCCAGGCTCACCGCCGGTCCATGCGATACACGCTTTTGGCCACGGTGCTGGGCGTCCTGAGGGCTCTCGGCCTCGCCGTCGAGGCGGTGGGGCGTTGAGACCACGCCCCCACCGCCCTCCGGTCGCACCTGCGGGTTCGCCCCGGTTCGCAATCGGGACGCCGGCGATCCCCTTGGCGGTGGCAGTACTGGGCACTCTCTCCACCGGCGCGGAGTACGCCTCCAGCATGTGTCGGCGGCGCCAGCGGGTTCGCGCTTAAGGACATGCCAGCCGTCGACGTTATCGCCGCCGTTCGAACCGTGGCGGTGACGCGCTCCGTACGCCGACCAGCGCCGCGTCGCGGGGCTGGCGCGGCCGCCGCGCAAACCACCGCCCCCGAACCGCAAAGGGACTCACGGACCGGCGGCGAAGTACTGACGCACGTGGCGGCCGGTCAGTCCACCTCGGAGATGCCAGCGCGCCTCCCGCCAGCCCTCCCGCGCCCTCACGAAATTTACGATGCTCGCCTGGCTGACGTACCAAAGACGTGCTGGGGAACCCTGGTGCGCCGAGGACCATCTGCGAACGCGTGAATCCAACGCCGCATCCATAGCCAGTGCGCCCATGTGGACTGGACCGGGTGCGGGACAGTTGCCGTCCCCGATGGCCAGCCGACCAGCGCTCCTCACGTGGTGGCCAGTTCCCCCGATCCCCCCCGCGTGAAAAACGTGACGGCCACGCCCAGCGCCACCAGCACCGTGGTGACGGCCAGCCACACCCCCCCGGCGGAGATGGCGAGCGGCCCCAGCAACACCGGCACCAGCGCCACACCCACGTTGGACGCCAAGCTGTAACCCGCGGTTGCGAGCCCGGCCGCGCCGGCGCTGGCGGCGGCCCGGGCACTGTCTTCGAGAGCCAACGTGTACCACGCGTTGCCGCTGATCCCCAGCAGCAGAAACGTGAGGTCGATGCCCCCAGCGGTCGTCGGGATGACGCCGGTAAGAAAGGCGGCCGCGACAAACGTGAACACTAGGGCCGCAGCACCCAGCACCCGCTCCAGTCCTTCGCTGGCCTGATCCATCCGCTGACCGATCCATCCAAATGCCGCGGCACCCGCGGCCGACCCGAGAAACGTGAGTGCCGCGAGGTTTCCGCCAATGATCGCGGCCACGGGACTGTGCAGGTGCACCAGGGCGGCGGTGGCGACGGACCCAAACATCACGCTGGTGGACGCCACCACGAACCCCACGACCCAACGGGGGTGCACCGCGAGGTTAAGCGGGCCCAACGCACGTTCGCGACGTGGGGCTTGACGCACCGCCAGCCGTGCCAGCCATCCCCCGGCGATCACGTTGAGCACCACAGCGACCCAGAGCCCGTTGGCCGCGCCCAGGTGACCCCCCACCAGGGCGCCAAAAGCCATGCCGAGAAACAGGGTGCCAATCACGAGCCCGGTTCCGGTTTTGGTGGCTTGGACCCCTGACATGCGGAGCACCGCTCCGATGGGCGCAATGAGAAACGGATAAGCCAGCGCGGCAATGATTTGGCCCGCGAGAAATAGGTCATAGGATGTGGCCAACGCGCGAATCGTGAGGCCCACGAACGTCAGCACGACGGCCACCACCAGAGCCGGGCCCGGGCCCCGGCGGCTCACGTAGTAGCCTGCCGGCAGGGACCCGGCCACCATGGCGTAGCCGTACAGGGATATCAGAAGCAAAATAGCCCAGAGCGGCGCCCCGAAACGGGCGATCTCCGTCGGTACCAGGGGCGCCAGCACAAACCAGCCAAATCCCAGCGTAAACGCAAAGGCGCCGTACGGCCCCAACAGTCGCGCGCCCACTTCTCTCGTCGTCCCAGCCACCTCGGTCGACATCCGGACACCTCCACTGCAGGATTCGCCATGATCCCGAGACTTCCTGCCTGGCAGCCGGGCGGGTCCGTGGTCAAGGATTCGCGTGGCACTCGGGTGACGGATGCCCCAACCCACGAGCCGCTGGGCGACATGACGGCCGTGGCCCTTCAGGGGTTGCCGCGCGCTGCCGCGTCCGTGGCGCACCGCCCCGTCGGCGGCGCCGTACTGAGGATCGCCCCGATTGGAGAGGCGCTCGTGCTGTCCGCTTGGGCCGTGTCGCCTCCGCCCTGCCCGCCGCGCACCAGGGGTTGTCCTTGGATACCGTGGGACGATGGGGGTGAGCCATCGCCTGGTGTCGTAGTGGGAGCTAGAGCA
>JAJZWS010000126.1 GCA_021846565.1 Bacillota bacterium | reverse complement strand
AGAGCGGCGTACCGCCGGCGGTGCTGGTGGCCGACGCCGCCAGGGTGACGGTCGTGCCCGCCGGAACCACGCCGGCAGGGACTCCCGACACGGTGAGACCCGTGACCACCGGATGCGGGGCCACCGAGACCGTCAGCACCGTGGGGAGCCCGGTCCCGCCCCGGTGGGCAAACACGGCGAGTGTCCAATCCCCCGGGGAGGTGGGCGTAAACGTCAGCGTCGGACCCGCCTGGAACGGCACTAGCACGCGCCAGAGTCCCGTGCGTGGCGATTGGCCCCACACCTGATACGTGGTGCCTGCCACGGCGGGCACTGTGAGCGTCACCGCCTGCCCCACCTGGACATTCGATGGAGCAACCGACACGGCGGGCGGCAACACCGGTGACGACTCGGTGACAGGGTTCCAACCGCCCGGCGTCCCGGCCCCCGCCTGCTGGGCCTGTGCCCAGGTGTAGGTATAGGAGACCGAGGACGCGTGGAATGCGCCAGCGATCAGCGTGTCCGACACATAGGTGCCCTCGGACACTTGGGCGGCCCCCATCGCCAACTGGTTCAGGAAGGGGTCGGAGTCCATGAACACGCGGTGCCACTCGGCAAGAATGTTGTTGCGATGGCCCCAGCACCCCGGCGCAGTCGCAGAGGTACAGTCGATATTGGAGGTCTGGGCACGACTGCCGCCCCACCCGTCGTCGTACATCCAAATATAGTCGCTGGCCAGCGGTGACAATTCTCCAGCCCAATTCGATGCCCAGGTGCCGTTGGGGCCGAGCGGATCCACCTCCTTTTCGGCCCCCACGAGCGCCGCTGCGTTTAACACGGCGGTCATGCCCGGGATCGGGCTCTCCTGCCGCGCCACGCGCTCCAAGTTCGTCAGCACAAAAATCTGTTCAGCCGGAGTCAATGCGGTCCAGGTGTTGGGGAGCAGGAGTGGCCCGAGCCCTTCGGTCAACCGGGCGTAGTCCAGCGCCTCCGTAACGGCTTGCGTGCACGCGAGAGATGTGTTCCCGTGAGTAAAGCACGTCTGATAGAAATTGGGGTTTGGCGCAAGGTTCGCTGGGGGTGGCGGCGGCGCGTAGGTGAACGCGGGGACGGCGGCCAACGCGAGTGGCAACACGGCAATCAGTCCCTTCGGCGAACATGTGCAATTGGCAACAATGTTAGGTGATGACGGAAGAAATGCCAAACCCATGCGGGGATATCGCGCTAGACGCCCCGCTGTTCAGCCAGCCAGCGGTCGGCGGCCTGCATCGCGAGGACAAGTGCTGCCACCGATTCCGCAGCCGTGGGATGCGGAATCGACAGTCCCCACGCGGTGTATTGGACCGGCGGCAACGCATACGCCGCACACGCATCGTCGGGGGCATCTCCCAATGCCCAGAGTCGAAACGCAGTCTCACCGCCGTCGCTGAGCATATCCGCTGCGGGATCCCATATCAGCGTCATGCCGTCGCCATCGGACCAATCGACAGAGGTGTGGAGGAGAATGATGCCGTCGCCGTCATCTGCCGCTTCCAGCCGGATATCCGTCGGCAGGGTATCGAGCCATGAATGTTCCAAGACAATGCCTCCATTCCCGTAGGGTTCAGCCAAAACCGCTCGAAGCAAACGTGACATGTGTGGTGCTTGCGACCGGTTGCTGTGTCAACAGCCGCTTCCGGCGCGGAATCCCCCGGCTTCAGCCGTGGGGAGGAGCGCCGGTGTCCCCTGTCTCCAAGAAAAGCCGCTCGCGCGCGCCAACAGCCAAACCTGTTGCGGAAGGTACTGGCCGAGGCGTTTGCCGACAGCATCCTGGACGGCAACCTTGGGAGTTCGAGGGGTGGGCAACCCCGTCACCCAGCCCCGCAGCGTCACGCGCTGGCGTGGCCGGAACACCTCCACCCAGTCGCCCTTCCTAAAAAAAGGTGCCGTTGGTGGTGCCACCGTAGATGGGCCGGATGCCGCCCCGTTGGAACCGTTGCCGATGTAGGCTGCGGCGTACGAAGCGAATCGCGGTCCAGACGGAGAACGGCGGGTGTCCGAACGCACACCCGCTGACGCCCATGGCGATGGCCACCGCGTCCACGGCTTGGGACGCAAAGACCGGCGGGCGATGGGCCCCCCCGATCTTGGTGAGGCCCAACGCGGTGCGCCACGCCGCCGTGTCGTCCCCGCGGACCAGGGTGAGTGGGGCGAGTTTCCGAAACTCCTGATATGTCAGCGTTTTGCCCACCTCCGCCGTCGAAAAGTGCCGGTCGGTTGGGCCGGTCGGGGTGTGGTGCACGTCTTCACCGTAGATCGCCGTGATGGGAAAGAGAGCGCACAGTTGCGCGACGGCCTTGACCCGGGCGTGCACCTTGGCCGCCTGTGTCGGCGCGAGCCAATAGCGGCGGGAATGGCGGCGGTTATGGAAGCGCCTCAGGCGGCGCGGGCAGTGGCGAAAGCGGCGGGCGTGGCGGAGGGTCGCCCGCGTGGTCCTCTTCTGGGGGATTCCCCCGGGAAGATCCAACTGAGCCGTGAGGGCGACCTGCCGGAGGGAGGCCACGGCCAGTCCTTCGTGCCGGCTGCCGAAGTCGTCCGTCACGATCATTGGCTGCGTCGCCGTGCCCACGGGAATCTGCATCTGGATGTAGAAAATCCCGAGCTTGTTGCGCCGGGGCCGGGCCACCCCGTCTTTGAGCATCTTGCGGGCATGGGCCGGCGTCGTGGGCATCAGGGGCACGTGGTCGATGCTGACCACAGGCACCCGGGGTTGTTCCCCGGGGACCCGGGAAACGGGAGGAACGTTCGGGATGCGGGACATGAGCAGATACTCCTTTCAGGCCCCGTAGGGCCTGTGACTGTCGCCTCGACGAGGCCCGGCCTGGCATAGCACGGAGGGGCCGTGCGGGGCATTCAGCGGGTCTGCCGCACATACAGCCGGACTGGCGAAATATCCGGAAGTGCTTAAATAGCCGGCCGGGGCCGCTGCGCAGGCGGTTGAGCCTGCGCCGTCTAGTACATAGCTTGCGTCGGGTGCCGCCACACCCAAGCCCCCGGCTTTAGATAGCATGACAGCACCCGCCCCCACTAATCGCAAGTGTCGCGGGCTACACTACCGACGCATGAACGTGCAGCGGTGCAGAGCCGCATACGATGGGAGGCTGGTGCTATGAGCGAGTATACCCGGTTTGTGGGGTTCGATGTGAGTGCCGCGACGATTGCGGTGGCGGTGGCGGCGCCAGGTCGCACGCCGGCGGTAGACGCGGGCGTGCTGGCGGCCGACGCGGCCG
>JAJZWS010000062.1:2668-19525 GCA_021846565.1 Bacillota bacterium | reverse complement strand
AGATTGCTGCGCAGGTTCGGCAGGCCCGACAGCGTCAACCCCACGGGAACCCCTTGCTCCTGCAGCACGTTGACGGCCGCCACCAGCATGGACAGCGGATGCCGGTCACCCCCCTCGGGGCCATCGCGGACAACCTGCGCTTCGTCCAGCATGAGCATATAGCCCCGGCGGCCACTGCGCACGGCTTGGGCGGCTGCCTCAAACAGAGCCTGGGCCACCTCGCTCCCACGGGTGGGGGCTTGGGGCCCGGCGAGGGACAGGGCCACGTCATGCCACCCCCCGCGCATGGCTCCGACCGCCGTCGTGCCTACGGATTGCACGGCACTCTGCAAGCGCGTGAGCCGAGACAGCTTCGACCGGGCTTCGCGAGCCAGATCCTGCACCAACGCGGCCAGGTGGCGGTCGTCGTTGTGCCGTGGCTCGACCTGACAGCGGCTCGCGAGCCATCCCTCCTGCACGGCCAGAGATTCCATCTGCTGCAGGAGCACGGTCTTTCCGACCCCGCGGAGCCCTGTCAGCCGCACGTTGGCCGGTATGCCGGGCGCCGACCGCAACGCCGCACGGTAGTGGTTCAGCTCGCGCGCGCGCCCCGCCAGGACTGGCGGAGCCAGTGCCGCACCTGGTCGATAGGGGTTGTCACCCGGACGGTCGTTCATAACACAAACCACTTTATCATCAGTATCATCAGTGAGGTTGCGCGGCAACGAGACGGCACCGGGGCGACTAGCCTTCCAACCGTCCGGTGAGATACTGTTCGGTCCGCTCTTCACGCGGTGCCGTGAACAACTCCGGTGTGGGCCCGGTTTCTACCAGCTGCCCCCGGTACAAGAGGGCGGTGTAGTCGGACACCCGCGCCGCCTGCTGCAGGTTGTGCGTCACCAGCACGACCGTGTAGCGACCCCGCAGGCGACCCACCAGCTCCTCGATGCGGGCGGTGGACAGCGGGTCTAAGGCCGCCGTGGGCTCATCCATCAAAAGGACCTCGGGCTCCACGGCCAGAGCCCGGGCGATGCAGAGCCGCTGCTGCTGGCCCCTCCACGGCCAGAGCCCGGGCGATGCAGAGCCGCTGCTGCTGGCCCCCCGACAGCGCGCGAGCGGGTCGGCCCAGCTTGCCGCGCACCTCGTCCCAGAGCCCCGCCTCCCGGAGTGCGGTCTGCACACGGGCCCGGAGCCGCGCCGCATCCCGCTCGCCGTGAATCTTGAGCCCGTAGGCCACGTTGTCGTAGATGCTGAACGGGAACGGGTTGGGCTGCTGAAACACCATGCCCACCCGCCGCCGAAGCGCTTCCAGGCTCATGGCGCGCCCCAGCACGTCCTCGGATCCGACCGTGAGCCGCCCGGCAACGCGCACGCCGGGCGTGCGTTCCACCAGCCGGTTGATCACCCGCAGCAGGGTGGATTTGCCACAGCCCGAGGGGCCGATGACGGCCATCACCTCACCGCCGCCGACCGTGAGGGACACGTTCGACAGGGCGCGCTCGGCGCCATACCACACGCTCACATGGTCCAGCGCCACAGGTGGCGGAGATGTCGGCGTTCCGCTCATGCCAGGCCGCTCCGTCGCATGAACCAGCGGGAGACCACGCGCCCTAACCACAGCGACACCACCACCATGGCCAGCAGCACCAGCGCCGCAGCGGCCGAAACCGCCGTCGCGTCCGGCGCGAGCCCCTCAGTGCGCACGGTGAACACGTGCACCGCCAGGGTCGCACCCGGAGCCCAAAAGGACCACCCGGCTCCGGCCGCGTTGACCCCGGTCGTGAACAGCAGGGCCGCCGATTCGCCCAGCAGCCGGGCGGCGCCCACGGTAGCCGCCCCCACCAACCCTGGTGCCGCGCTGGGCAGCACCACCCGACGCACGGTATCCCACGGGGTGGCCCCCAAAGCCAGCGACGCCTCGCGCAGCGAGTCGGGCACGGCCGCCAGCACCACCATGCTCGACGCCGCCACCCAGGGCAGATTCAGCAGGAAGAGCGCCGCAGCACCGGCGCCCCGCGAAAAAGGCCAGCCCAGCGCGCCCACCAGAAGGACGAACGCGAAAAATCCCACCACCACCGACGGCACCCCTGCCCCGAAGTCCGCCAGCGCCTCCAGCGACGGCCCCCAGCGACGGCCCCATCCGTACTCGCGCCGCAGGACAGCCGCGGCCAGGCCCACCGGCACACTGGCCGCCAGGGCCAGCCCCACCACGTACACCGTGTTGAACAGTTCCGCGCCTACCCCACCGCCAGCCGCGAGCGGCTGGCTCTCACTGGTGAGAAACCGCCAAGACAACAGGCCTGCCCCGTCGCGCACCAGGCTGGCCACCAAAAACACCGGAAACGCCATCGCCACCCCCGCGAGCACATACAGCACCCAAGTCAGCCGCCCGGTTTTCATGAGGCACGCCCCAGCCGGCGCAGGTGCCGAGCCAGCCAACCGGTCCCCACCAGCAGCAACAGGGCCATGGTGGCCACCGCCCGGCCCCCGGCGCTTGCGGGTGGCAGGGCGGTGAGATGGGTCAGCAGGCCGGTCGTCAGGGTGGCCCCGGGCCACGCAATTTGCAGCCGCGCCACCGGCTGGCCGCCCACCACCATCGCCACGGCCATGGTTTCTGCGAGCACCCGCGCCTCTCCCATGAGCACGGCGCGCGTCAGGCCGGGGCGGGCGGCGGTGAGCGTGACGGCCACCAGCGTCGTGTCTTCATCCGCTCCGAGGGCCCGGCTGGCGTCTTCCAGCGATGCGGGCACTGCCAAGAGGCTCTCGGCGGCCAGCGCGGCCACCGTCGGCACCACCATGATGGCCACGGTCACGCCCGCGGCCACCAGCCCAAAGCCTGGTCCCCCGAGTACGCCCCGCACCGCCGGCACCACCGTGGCGAGCCCCCACCAGCCCCACACCACCGATGGAATCGCCACCAGCGCCGTCATGGCCGTGGTCATGGCGGACGACGCCCGCCCCGAGATGCGTTTGGTCGCCACCACCGCCCAGGCGACCGCGAGGGGCACCGACACCACCAGCGCCAGAACCCCCACCACCACGCTGCCCCACACAAACGGCAACAAGCCAAACCGGCCGTGCTGGGGCTGGAAGTGAAAGCCCAGGAGCACCGGCGCCACGCCGACCCGGCTCAAAAGGCTAAGAGTGTCCACCACCAGCCAACCCGTCAGGCCAGCCATCCAAGCCACGAGGACGCCCGTCGCGACCCACAGGAGCGCCTCGCGCCCGGGGCGAACGTTCCTCATGCGGTGTCGCCTCCTCCCCGACAATGCCAAAGCGCGTGCGGTCCGGCTGGCGGGCGGCAAACTGCACAAAGGCCGTGAGCGCCGGCGTGCCGCGTTGGCGCCAGTACAGTCCGGCGGTGGCAAACAGCGGCCACCGCGCCGGATCGCGGGGTTGGTACATGGCCCCTCCCAGACCCAGTACCACCACCGAGCGCCGCACAAACCCTGAGTCCACAAACCCGATGGCCCCGGGGGTGGCGGCCACGGTTTTCAGCACGGCGCCGTTTGACCACTGCACCACCGCGCGATCCGTGAGCGGCGTGCCGCCCAGCACTTGGTGCTGCATGACCCAGAGCGAACCCGACCCCAGCCCCCGGGTCACCACCACGACGTTCTCGGCCGCGCCCCCAAGTTCCTGCCACGACCGGACCCGGCCCGTCAACAGGCCCGCCAGGTTTTGGCGCGAGACCCGGGTCACCCCGACGCCGGGATGCACCACCAGCACGACCGGCAGCCGCCCCAGCACCAAAGCGCCCCACCCTGCGGCGGCCCGTCCCAGGACGGCGGATGGCGGAATATCTGAGGCGGCCGCGTCCACCGTCCCCCGCTCCAGCTGATAAATCCCCGCCAGCGAGCCGCCGGCCGCGACGTGCACCTCGGGGCTCGTCGGGTGGGCCACATGCCACCGCGACGCTGTCGCGATTAAGAAAGGGACCAGCGACGTGGCGCCCATGACCCGTATCCCGGCCGGCCGCGCACCGGTGCCGGTGGGCGCCCCGATGACCAGCGCCAAGCCCAGCAGCACGGCCGCACCCGCCCCCCGGGAGCCCCAGGCATCCCGGTAGCGCGGGGAGGGACCGGGACGCCTGGGACGCTGGACTCGCACTCTCATAGGCATAGCGTGTCCGCGCGCGTCTTTATGCCTCGCCGGGTTCGCTGCCGGGCGGCATCGGCCGCTCGCCCGGCCCGCCGTCCGGCGACCCGTCGGGCACGTCCACCCAAAAGGTGCTGCCCTGTCCGGGCACGGACTCGACGCGGATCGCGCCATGCAGCAGTTCCACCACGTGCTTGACAATGGCGAGGCCAAGCCCCGTGCCGCCCGACTGTCGACTCCGCGCGCGGTCCACCCGGTAGAACCGTTCGAAAATCCGGGGCAGGTCGTCGGCCGGGATCCCTATCCCGGTGTCCCGCACCATGAAGCTCACCACCCGCTGGCTAGCCCGGGCGGCGCCCAGCAGGACCTCGCCGCCCGGCGGGGTGTACTGAATGCTGTTGGACACCAGGTTCAGCAGCACCTCGCGCAACAGGTCCGGGTCGCTGGCGATCTCGAGGCCGGGCGGGTGCTGGACGGTGATGGTGAGTTGCACTGCCTCGGCCCGGCCTTTGAGCTGCAGCGCCACCGCCGCCAACAACTCACCCACGTCCACCGGATCGCGCCGGGCCGCCAGTGAGTGGTGCTCGAGCCGCGACAGCGCCAGAAGGTCATCCACCAGCCGCGACAGCCGCCGCGCCTCTTCATAGATGAGTCCGATGAAGCGCACCGACTGCTCCATAGGCAGGTCGCGGGCATCCGCGAGCGTTTCCGCAAACCCGATGATCGTGGTGAGTGGTGTCTGCAACTCGTGCGACACGTTGGCCACAAAGTCGGACCGCATGCGCTCGAGCCGCCGCTGCGCGGTCACGTCCCGAGTCATGAGAATGGCCCCGTAGCCTCCCCCGGGGTCGCGCACCGGTGCCACGCTGCACTCGATCAACAGGTCTTCGCGGGGGTTGGGCGCCCACTCCAAGGATTCGGGCGCCCCCGTCAGTGTCGCACGCTGCAGGGCACTTTCAATGGCCGTGGCCCGCACCACCTCCAGCACGTGGCGCCCGAGCACCTCGCCCGGCGCCACCAAGAACAGCTGCTCCGCCTGCCGATTGATGAACGTCACGTACAGGGCCCGGTCAAAAATCACGAAGCCGCCCTGCATGTTTGCGAGAATGGCATCCAGCCGGTCCCGATCGCGCACCAGGTCCTGAGTCCTCTGCTCGAGCGCCTCGGCCACGCGGTTCATTCCGTGCGCGATGGCGTCCAGCGGGTCGTCGGTATCCAGGTAGACGCGGGAGTCCAAGTGGCCCGCGGCCCAGCGGTCGACGGTCTCATACAGCTGGGCCACACTGTCCGCCCGGGCCCGCTCGCGGGCGCGCTCGCGGCCCAGGTGGCGCAACGCCGCCACCGCCAGCAGCACCACCACCACCCAGGCCCACACGGGATTGGCCCCCAAGACCAAGAGCGCGACGGCGGCCGCGCCGCCCGCCGCCAGGCCCAGCGGCAATAGGCGGTCCACCCAGCGCGCGGGTCTCACGCTTCACGAAACCGGTAGCCCACCCCGCGCACCGTTTCAATGAACCGGGCGCGCGCGGTATCCTCGTGAAGCTTCTCCCGCACGTGGCGAATGTGGACGTCCACGGTCCGGCTGTCCCCCAGGAAGTCGGTACCCCACACGCGCATTAGGAGGTCCTCGCGCGAAAACACCCGGCCGGGCGTCCCCGACAGCGTCTTTAACAGTTCAAATTCGGTGTATGTGAGCTCAATCTCCTCGCCGTCGAGCCACACGCGCCGGCGCTCGGCGTCCAACAGCAATCCGTCGCGCACAGGGCCCTGGGCCGCGCCAGGGTCCTCCCGCCGGCCACTGCGCCGCAGCACCGCCTTCACCCGCGCCGCCAGCTCCCGGGGCGAGAACGGCTTGGTCACGTAGTCGTCGGCCCCCAGCTCCAGGCCCGCCACCCGGTCCGACTCTTCTTTGCGCGCGGTCAGCATGATCACGGCCAGGTCCATTTCCGCCCGAAGCGCCCGGCAAAGTTCGAGGCCGGTCAGGCCGGGCAGCATGACGTCCAGAATTACCAGGTCGGGGTGCTCGCGGCGTGCAATTTCCAGGGCTCCCCATCCGTCGGCGGCCACCAGGAGACGATATCCGTCCCGCTCTAGCGTGAAGCGCACCAACTCAAGGATCGCGGCCTCATCGTCCACCACCAACACCGTGGGCTCACTCACGGCACTTCCCGCCCTCCCACAACCAGTCTGCGCGCCAACACATCGACGGCCAACACATTTAAGGCCGTATGGTGCTCCACCTGGACCGCCACCTCCCGCTGCACGGCCCGCAGCACATCGGGGATGCGGGCGCCGCCGCTCACGGACAGCTCGAGGCGCAAAGCCACCCCCTCTTCCCCGCTGGTCAGGAGCGTCTTGGACACACGCGCCACCCCGCGCACGGCGCCTGCGGCGTGGGCGGCCAGCGCGGTGATGACCGTATCAGAGATGAAAAATCGGCCCAAGCTGGAATAGGTGGGCCGCACGACCGATTTCTCCACCAGCTGCCGTGGGCCGCGCCCGCGCACGATGAACTGCAACGGATCCACGAGATAGCCGGAAAATGTTTTCTTGACCTCGAGCGTGGGTGCCGGAATGACGTGTTTGCCGTGCTGGCGCCGAATACTGCGTGCCCGGTCAATGTCCGCTGCACTCGAGACGTCGGCGATGGTCAGCACCTCCACCGGGGCGGTCGTCAGATTCAGCTTCTGGAGGATGCGGTCAATCATGTGGCGCGACGTCCCCATCACCAGGAGCGCCTGAGGGTCGACAGCCGCCAGCGCGCTGCGGATGGTCTCGGCGTGGTCGGGATCCGCGAGGATGGCACGCTTCACGGCGGCGACCCGGGTGTGCTCGCGTTTGGCCGACCGGCCCGCCAGGATCCGCCCGCCCCGCACCAGCACGCCGTCGTCCAGCATCACGTCGATGCCGTGCTCCGCCGCCACCATCGACGCATGGTGGCTCTTGCCCGTGCCGCTGGGCCCGACCAGCGCCAGCACTCGCACGCTCAGTAGCCCCGCTGGCGGTCCACGAGGCCGCGCAACGGCTCGCCCCGCTCCCAGCGAGCCAGGTTCTCGAGCGAGTACGTCAGCACGTCGTCGTGGCGGTTGGGGCCCGACACGTGCGGGGTGAGCCGTAAACCGGGGGCGTCCCACAAGGCAGAGTGTTCGGGCAAAGGTTCTTGGCTCACCACGTCGAGATAGGCCCGCGACAACTGGCCCGATGACAGCGCGGCCACCAGCGCCCCCTCGTCGACCGCCGACCCGCGCCCCACGTTCACCACCACCGCCCCCCGTGCCAGCCAGCCTATGCGGTCCGCGTTCAGAAACCCGGTCGTATCCGGCGTGTGCGGAAGCACCAAGACCACCCCGTTGGCGCCACGGAGAGCGGTCTCGCTCTCGTCGGTGCCAAACACCACGGTCCCGTCCGCCAGGGTGCGATGCGTCCGCGCGAGCCGGCGCACCTCCACCCCCAATGCCTCCAGGCGCTCAGCGATGCCCCCCCCAATGTGGCCCGCTCCCGCCACCACCAGCACCTGTTCGTGAAGGCTGGCGGTCTCATAGCGCGCCCACAGGTGCTCCACCTGCTGGCGGCGCGCCTGGTCAAAGTTCTTGACCCAGTCCAAGAGACATCCCAGGACATGCTCTGCCATATCGGGCGTGAACGCATCCTCCATGCGGGTCAGCAGGACTGACGCCGGTAGCGCCAGCGCGCGCTCGACGCCGGCCGCCCACCACTGCACCCACCGAATATTGGAGACCCGGTCCAGCAGTTCGGGCGGCACACCCCAGCCAAACACCGCGTCTGCGGTGTCCGGCAGCGGCCCCTGCGCCACATCCACCACCGGATAAAATTCCACGTCGGGACGTGCCGCCCCCAGGGCGGCTGCTTGCTGAGGGGCGTCGCGCCCCAGTACCACAATGCGTGTGCTCATGTCTCTCAGTGTAGACGGGGCGGGCCGCCCCGACAACGTGGAGGCAGGGATTGCGAGTTCCAGGGTGTACGCCCCGCTTCGACCCCGTGCCGCGAAGAAGTTATCTTCGTGGCACGGGGTGCGGGCCGGCTGGGCAGCGGGGTGGGTCGCCCTGGCAGACAGCGGGTTTGACCCCGCGATGCGCGGACCGGCCCATGATGCAGCGTTTGCCGATTTCGCAACACCTGGGGCCAGGCCTGGGACCCCACTGCCACGGCAGTATCGGGATGGCTCTGATACGCCGTTATGCTCCCATGGCCACGGCGGCGGGTGCCAAAATGGCGCCAGAAGCGCGTTCGGTGAATTTTTATCTTACGCTAGGGGCGCTGCAGTCGTGCTGGAACGAAGGCACCAACATCGTGAACCTACTGATGGGATGCCCTATCGACGGGTGCTGGGATGTCCTGTCTTCTGGGCCACATGGTGGCCCATAACACGGGCCGGGGCGTCTTGGTAGTGGCCGCGCGCCATCAGTCTCCTCGGGACAGGGGCGGGCGCGTCCGGGTCCCGAATCCTCGCGGTGCTCGCCGAGGGGACCAAAGACGCGGTGGCGCTGGTTGGATCGGCCGATGCGCGCTTGCGCGCCTGGGCGGCCGTGCTCATAGCGGCCCTCACGGGGGGGATGCCCGCACACCGCTCTTACAGCAACCAGTCTGGCACCTGGACGCCTTAGACACCCAGCTCGGTGCGCTCCGCCCCACCCGCCAGCCGCACGCTCGCCGTCGGCTCACCGCCGATGCCGCTCCAAGCTGCCCGTGAAAGCGGTGCAGCCGGCTGGGGTGGGGTGTGATGCCCTTGCCCGGTCCCGTAGACACGGCCGGCGCCAGGACAAACGGCGGACCCCCAGGGTCTCCTGAACGTAGCGGGTGGATGCGGACAGGTCCCCCGGCAGGGTGAACCCCACCTGGCTGGCCAACGGGAGGTTAGCCGCGCGACCGACGCCCGACTCCAGCAGGTCGCCACACCAGAGCCGCACCCCGTATTCGCGCGCCCTCCTATGAATCGCGAGCGCGGGGCTAAATCTCCTCACGCGGGCGGGTTTCACACTAATGGCGCGGCAGGCGACCAGCTACAGCGCCTGCCGGGCGTCACTCGCGCCCCGAATCGACTCGTCGAGGCAGAGGGGGGTGGCCAGCCGTCGCGGCAGCGTCGCGTGGTCCCTCAATCATCCGGGCCGAGCGGCTGTTCCAGGAGGCCGAGGTGCGCGTCCAGCTATGTGAGGTGCGGTGCGTCCGCCAGCGTGTAGGACCAGTTGGCATCCGCCCACGGTACGACCGCGGGCGAGGTGCTTCGGAGCGCCTCGAGCGACTTTCGGCCCCATCCCGGCTGAATCGTGATTTTCCCCCGCTGATACCCCGCCGCAACGCGGGCGCGCACCGTGTCGCCCAGTTGGCGATCGATGTGGGGATCCCCACCACCCCCGCAGGCACCTCCGGCCGGGTGCGCCCCAGTGCGACCGAGCGAGACGCCTGCGGCCCGCCCGCACCAGTCCCACACCGCCATCTCCAGGCCGGCCTTGACCATCTCGTGGTGGCGAATGGGAACCCCCAGGCGCGGCCTCACCTAGCGAGAACCGCCGCAGGGTCTCGCGGCCGTGCGCGGCCACAACGGGGTGACCCGCGGCAGGCCACTCCGTGAGGCTCACCGCCCGCACCCGCAGGGGCCCGGCACCGTCCCGGCGATCACGAAGCGGGGGCCCCGTTCCCGAGGGCCGCCCACACCCGCTCTGGCGTGATGGGGATGGTATTGAGCTCGACGCCCAGCGCCTGCTCCACGGCCGACAGGACCGCCGCCATGGGGGGCATCACGCCCCCCTCGGCGATTCCCTTGAACCCCTCGGGGTTGCTGACCGAGGGCATTTGCTGCTCCTCGACCAGCATCATCCGGGGAAAGTCCGTGGCCGCGGGAATCGAGTAGTCCAAGAAGGTGGTGTTCAAGGGTTGGCCGTCTGGGGAAAACACCAGCTCCTCAAACAGCGCTTGGCCCAGCGCTTGCACCGTCCCCCCATAAATCTGGCCCGCGACCAACAGCGGGTTCACCACCACCCCAGCATCGTGGGCCATCACGTAATCCAAGAGCTGGACCTGGCCCGTCGCGGCATCCACCCCGACGCGCACCACGTGGGTCCCCATGGCGTGGGCGCCGCGACTGCCCTCGAAGTAGTGCTCCACCGCGACCAAATCCCGGCCGTCCTGCTCCAGCCGCTCCGCGAGGCTTTTGAGCGACAGGGTCCGCGCCGGCACGCCGCGCACCGTCATGCCAGGCATCACCTCGTCCCAGTCCAGGTCATCGACGTGGGCCTCCAGATAGGCGGCGGCCGCCTCCAGGATGGCGCGCCGGAACAACGGGGCGCCCTCCGCCACCGCATTGCCCGCCATCACGGTGGTGCGGCTGCCAAACGTCCCAATGCCTCGACCAATCGCTCCCGTGTCCGCCTCCACGACGTCAAAGAGATCCACCGGGGCACCAAGCCGGTCCGCCGCAATCTGGGCAAACGTGATTTCGTGGCCCTGCCCCTGGGAGGCCGCGCCGGACGCGATCTGAATCCGGCCCGACGGCATGAGCTGATAGCGAGCGCCCTCAAACCCCATGCCCGCCGACACCTCGAGATAGTTGGCCAGGCCCGTGCCCACTCGGAGCCCCGACACCGGGGCGGCTGGCGGCATGGCGGCCAGTGCCGCCTCCATGCACGCCGGATAGTCGCCGGGGTCGTAGGGGTTCCCGCGGTCGCGGGCCGCCACGCCGGGGTTGTAAGGCTGCTCCACCGGATGAATGAGATTTTTACGCCGAATCTCCACGCGGTCCATGCGCAAGGCATCCGCTGCTGCATCCAGAAGGCGTTCCATCACAAACGTGGCCTGGGGCCGGCCGGCCCCGCGGTACGGCCCGATGGGCACTTTGTTGGTGAGCACCACGCGTCCCACCACGTCTAGATGCGGCACTCGGTAAGGGCCAGGAATGCACACCGCCGTCGTGTGAGGCACGATGAGCCCGCTGTG
Organism: Bacillota bacterium; assembly: GCA_021846565.1. Classification (GTDB taxonomy): domain Bacteria; phylum Bacillota; class Sulfobacillia; order Sulfobacillales; family JAIMBI01; genus JAJZWV01. The sequence goes on along the minus strand of JAJZWS010000062.1, from coordinate 8,497 downwards.
GGTGTAGGCGCCGTTGTCCTGAATAAAGTCGTCGACAACGGCCACGATACGGCCGTCGCGGTTCACGCCGATGACCGCCTCATGCACCTGGTCGCGCTCCTGGTTCGTGGACACGAACTCTTCGTAGCGGTCTCCCGCCCACTTCACCGGCCGTCCGGTCTGGATGGCCAGATACACCGCCAGGGCATCTTCGGCATAGAGTCGGTTCTTCACCCCGAATCCCCCGCCGACATCGGGCGCCACCACCCGAATGCGGTCTTCGGACCATGTGAGCCACCGGGCGAGACTCCGCCGCAACCCGAAGACGCCCTGCGTGGCGGCGTACACCACGAGCCGCTGGGCGGTGACGTCATACGCCGCCACGATGCCGCGGGGCTCCAGCGGGTGCGCCGCCACCCGCGCCAGGCGCAGCTGGCGGTGCACCACCACATCGGCCTCGGCGAGGGCGTCGCGGCCGGTGCCCACGCGCACCGTGACGGTCGCGGCCAGGTTGGACGACATGTGCGCATGCAGCACCGGCCCGTCGCTCTGCGCCGCCGGGTCCACGACTGCGGCCAAGGGCTCCAGGTCTACCTCCACCAGCTCGACGCCGTCCTCGGCCACATAGCGGCTCTCGGCCAGCACCACGGCGATGGGTTCGCCCACGTAGCGCACCACCCCGTCCGCAAGCGGTGGTGGCATCGCGGCGGTCATCCGCGGATCCGTCATGCCTTCCGGGAGCGGGCCGGCCAGCGCACCCAGGTCCTCGGCTGTCAGCACGGCCACCACCCCCGGCAGCGCGCGGGCAGTTGAGACGTCCACGGTCCGGATGCGGGCATGGGCCAAGGGGCTCCGCACGAGCGCCATTTCCAACGTCCCGGGCAAGAAGAAGTCGCACACATACTGATTGCCGCCGGTCAAGAGACGCGGGTCCTCGCGCCGCTTCATCGCCTGTCCCATGGCCGGTCCCCTATGTTTGGCCGGGGTGCGGGTGGCCCCCCGCGGGTTCGTGTCACTCATCGCACACATCTCCCATCCCTCCCCCGCCGACGGAGGTTGCTCCGCCATCCTACCGTTACCCTAGCACGACGCTGGGCGGCCCATCATCAGGGGAGAGGCGCGGGTGGTGGCCCCCGAAGCGCAGAGCCGCGAGGGATCAGGAGGGCCGCGTATGTTGGCGCAGGGCGTAGATTGCCAGCTGGGTGCGGTCCGCCAGCGCCAGCTTCTGCAGCAGGCTCGAGATGTGCGCCTTAACCGTCCGCACCGTAATGGTGAGCCGCTCGGCAATCTCCGCATTGCTCAAGCCATCCGCCACCAGATTCAGCACCTCCCGCTCGCGCAATGTGAGGTCCACCCCCGCATAGTGGGCCAGCGCATGCTCGGCCGCGGGGTCCATCACGCGGCGGCCGTCGGCCACCCGGCGTATGGCTGAAAGAACCTCGTCGGTGGACGCGGTTTTCAAGAGATACCCGAGCGCCCCGGCCGCGAGCGCCGGTTCAATCAGGTCGGCGTCGGTGTAGCTGGTGAGCATCAGGATGGCGGCCCTGGGGGCCGCCATCCTGATGCGCGGCGTAGCCTCGATCCCGTTCATGCCGGGCATCATGAGATCCAACAGCACCACGTCGGGATGCACCAGGCCCGCGATCCGCACCGCCTCTTCCCCGGAGCCGGCTTCCCCCACGACCACCAGTTCGGCGTCCGTCGCCAACAGCGCCGCCAGCCCGCGGCGCACCACCGCGTGGTCGTCCACCACCAACACCCGAATGCTCACGCGTCTCCCCCCTGCCTCCTTGACTCCTCGCCGTCGGCGGTCCACCCCGGATCCAGCACGCGCACGCTTACCGTCGTGCCGCGGCCGGGCTCGCTCTGCACCGCCAGGTGGCCTCCCACCTCGGCGGCCCGCTCCCGCATGGTGCGGAGCCCAATGTGGGCCGGCGTGGCGGTGGGGTCAAAGCCCTTCCCGTCATCGCGCACCGACAGGACGGCCGCTCCCTGGGACAGTGTGAGCGCAAGCCACAGGTTCACGGGGTCGGCGTGGCGCACAGCGTTCGACACCGCCTCTTGGGCAATGCGAAACAGCGCGTCCTCGACGGCCGGTGACAGCCCGCCCAGCTCATCGGCCAGCGCGCCGTGCACGCTGACGCGTTGCCGTGCCTCCACATCGTCCAGCAGGGCCGACAGCGCCGCCGTTAAGCTTTGACTGCCCAGTTCCACCGGCCTGAGCGCGCGAATCAGGCCGCGCATCGTGGCCTGGGCACGTCGAGCGCCCTCCTCCACCAGCGCCAGCTGCTCGGCGGCCGCCCCTGCGGGTGCCGGCAACGCACGCCGCACGGCGCCCACGGTCATGGCAATGGCAAACAACTCCTGACTCACCGTGTCGTGCAGTTCGCGCGCCAGGCGCTGCCGCTCCTCGACCACCGAGAGGCGTTCGGCCCGCTCGGCTAGGCGCACCCGGTCATCCGCCAAGCGGCGCAGCGCTTCCACCTGGTCCGCCAGCGACGCCGCCATCACGGCAAGCTGGCGCATCAAATATTTGAACTCGCCTCCCCCGTCTCCCGTCGGCGCTTCGGCCTGCAGCTGGCCGCGCGCCAACAGGGCGGCGTAGGTGTTCAGTTCCGACAGGTCCTGCTTTAAGGGACGCGCGAGCCAAAAGCCCACGATCCCGCCGGCGCAGGCCCCCAACGCCACCGGCAACACCAACTGAAGCGGAGCGTCGTGGGCCAACAGGCCAGCCACGGCCGCGGCCACTGCCCCAATGATGGCGCCAAAGCCGGCAATCTCCCAGTCGATGCCCAGCACCGACACCGCCACCGACGCGCCGGCCCCGCCCCCCGGACCTGGGGAGGCGGCGCCGGACACTTTGTTCGCCACGCTAAAACCGCCGCACGGTGATTTCGCCCACTAAAAGGCTGGCGCGAATGTTCACCTTCTGCTCAGCATCAGAATAACCGGGACTCGTGAACACCATGTTGCGGGCGAATCCGTCCGCCTGCTGGTGGAACAGGCGAATCTCCCCCACCCGCACCTGTGCCTCAATGTCCACCGCCAGCCCCTCCGGCACCAGCACCGTCACGTCACCAATCAGGGCCGACACGAACCACGTGCTTTCCCCCGGCGGCAGCTGCATGTCCGACAGGTCGAGGCGCAGGTCGCCGATGGCGTGGTTCAGATGGTGTTCAGTCCCTCCACCTCGCTTCCGGGGGCGACCGGGCTCGATGGTGATCTGGGGCCCGATGTTCAGGTCTCCCACGCTCCACTGGCCGCCGCCGCGCCGGCGGCGGCGCATGTTGGGTGCCAAAATTTCGAGCCCGATGAAAAGAATCCCGCCCGCCCACACCAGCGTCCAGCCGTTGATGCGTCCGATGTGCAGGTGGCCCGCCATAATCGCCGCGGCCGCTACCAGAACCGCCACCGGGATGAACGCGTCCCCGCGCCCCACCAGCCGATTGACAACGCCCACCAACCCGAGCGCCATGAACGGCAGCGGCCAGTACACGTCAATCAAGTGACCCACCGGCTCGTGGGAGAGGCCCAGTCCACTCACGGCCAGCGTCGCGCCCCACACCAACAGGATGAGCCCGATGGTCCAGGTGACGAGGCTGTCGCTCCCTATGGACCAGGATCCCCCGCGGCGGCTCACCACCGCCACCACCGGCGTCGGGCCACCAGCCACACGCCGGCACCGACGATGACCCCAGCCCACACCAAATCGCCCACATTCAACCCGGATACCGAGATGGTGCTGGCCAGCAGCAGCAGGCTCCCGCCGGCCATCACGGCGTAGAAGCTCCGTCCCGCCCCCCACAGCCGGCGCGGCACCAGCCCCACCACGCCCAGGATGAGAAACAGCACCGGCCAATAGCGGTTCAGCACCTGGGCGGCCACCGAGTTGCCGAGCCCGAGCCCCGAGAGCGCCAGCGATGCCCCCCACACCAGCAGCAGGGCCGCCGCCACCACGTTGGGCATCCGCCAGCCCCACGTGCGGGGGCTGTGCCCCGCACCCCGCCAACTTTGGCTTGTCACGCCGTCAACTTCCTTCCCGCGCTCCAGTCCCCCGCCGGCTCACCGTGTCCTGAATCCATCGTCTATAGAGGCCGCCCGGCCGGCCGGGGCTGCTTTAAGTCTAGGTGCGTCTGGCGTCGGGGCCATTGGCCCTCGGGCCAATTCCTATCCCCACCACCCAGGGGCCGGATCAGTAGTGGCCCAGGATGCCCCGGCGCCGGGCCAGGCGGTCCGCCCCGCCAAACAGCACGAGCCCGGCTATCATGGTCACGGCGAAGTTCACGACCGCCTCCAGCCACACCCAGCGGGTGACCGCAACGCCGTTCAACAGATCCCGCAAGAGCGTCACCTGCGCGGTGAGCGGCACCAGCATGGCGACCAGATGCCACCCCAGGCCCGCCAGCACGGCGATGGGCGCAATGATCACGAACAGCAGGAGAAACTGGATGATCTGCATCATCTGCCCCACCCGCTTGATGAGCAACCCGAGGCTCGCGACCAACAGGCCCAGCCCCCACGCGGTGGCCAGCACCAGCCCCATGGGCACCAGTGCCAGCGGAGTCCAGACGAAATGTGCGTGTGTAATGGCCAACAGCCCTGCGATAATGACGGCGCACGGCACCAGAAAGGCCACGATGGCCATCATGCCACGCACCAAGAACACCAGGCGACTCGACCAGGGCACCAGCATCACTTGCTCCAGGGTGCCGTTTTGGGCTTCGTTTTGAATCTGCCAGCCCATGTCGCTGGTGGCGGCCATCATCAGCATCCAGACGGCGTAGCCGAGGACCACGGTGTCCAGCCGCCCTCCGCCAACCGGCGACTGAGTGATATAGCGCGCGCCAAAAAACAGGCCTACGAACAGCATGAACAGCGTCACCATGCCTGAGACCGTATCCAGCGGATAGCGCACGGCCTCTACCACCATGCGGCGCCACTCGGCAATGAAGAGGCCCATCACGGTGCCATCCCCCCTTCCCGGACCGGCACGGCGGACAAGGCCGCGGCCGGGGTGGCCGCCGCGTCCCGCAGCCCTTCTCCCATCACTTCTTGGAACACCTGCGCCAAATCGGCCTGGTGCCGTTCAATCTTCAGCAATGGGTGGGGATTTAACCGCTCCAGCACCTCATACAGGGTGCTACCGCGGTCGTCGGCCAGATCGACGCTCAAGGTGTCCGCCCCGGTTACGACGGCCGGCAGCCCGGCGAGCCGCACCGCCACGTCGGCCGGCCATGGCCTAGCCGCCATGACGGTCAGCACCGGCTGCGAGTAGCGGGCCAGCACGTCGGCCGTGGCGCCTTCCAACACCAGCCGACCCTTGCGAATCATGGCCACCCGGTCCGACAACTCCTGGGCCACATCCAGCTGATGGGTGGTCAACAGCACCGCCGTGCCCTCCTGGGCCAGCTGACGCACCACCCGCTTGATGCCTTCACCCGATTCCAAGTCCAGGCCCAGCGTCGGTTCGTCCAGCAGCAGCACGTGCGGCCGGTGCATCAGCGCCTGGCACAGCGCCACTTTTTGCTGCATGCCGCGCGACAGCGTCTGGACGGTGTTGCGGGCGCGGTCGGTGAGTCCCACCAGTTCCAACAGTTCGTCCGCGCGGCGCCGGGCGCCCCGCATCGAAAGCCGGCGCATCGCCCCCCAATACTCCAGGTTTTCCCTTACGGTGAGGCGCCAATAAAGATTGCGGCTGCCTTCCAACACTGCCCCCAACTGGGCTGTCACGGCGTCGTGGCGGGCAAACAGCGACACGCCCCCCACCCGCACATCCCCCGCGTCGGGCCGCACCAGCCCCGCCGTCATCTTGATGGTCGTGGTTTTCCCCGCTCCGTTGGGTCCCAAAAA
>JAJZWS010000062.1:0-2339 GCA_021846565.1 Bacillota bacterium | reverse complement strand
GTGCGCGTGCCCACCACGGCCGGAATGCCCATCTCCCGGGCCACAATGGCCGCGTGTGCCAGGGCCCCGCCTGCGTCCGTCACCACGGCAGCGGCCAGCCGATACCAGGGCACCCACGACGGCGAGGTGCTGGCAGTCACCAGAATCTCGCCCGGCTGCACGGTGGGTGCCTCGGCCAGCGTCCGCACCACGCGCACGGGCCCTACGACGACGCCGCGGCTGCCGGGCTGGCCCGCGACCAGTGCGCCCGTGTCGTCGGACGTGGAGATGCTGGCTCCGCGATCGGTCATCGGGTGGCGGGGCAGCACCGGCGCGGGGCCACCAAGCTCCCGGGGCGGCACGAGGGCCGCCCCGGCGGCCATCGCATCGCGCTCGCGCGAGACCTGGGCGGCCAGGCCCGACCCGTCCCCCATTCCCACCAGCGTGGGAATGTCCAAATACCAAATATCCTCCGCGTCGACCAGCAGGCCCAGGTCATGGAGCCGCTGACCCGTCAAGAGCGCCAGTCGCCGGGCGGCATAGGGGATCTGCTGGTCGAGCCAGAAATTATGGTCTTCCAGCAGTCGGGCAGCGTGGCGGCCCCGTCGAATCCCTCGGGCGAGCGCGGCCTGCACCTCGCGCGGCTCTACCGCCAGCACTTCTGCCTCCACCCGGTCGCGCTCGGCTAAAATGGCCGCCCGGTCAACCGGCATGAGCCCAGCTGCGGCCGCGCGGACCATCGCCAGCACTGGCGCCGGGTTTTCGATCCACGAGGGATCGGTCAAGCCCCCGGTGAGTTTTTTGCCATACTCCGCCACGAACGCCCCCACGGCTGCTTGAAAGTCCCGCCCCTCGGCCGTCGCCGCGAGCGCCGCGCCGGGATCGGCAGCAGCCATCGCCTGGGTCACGCTGGGCCCGCCCGCGCGCGCCTGGGTCACGAGCTTGTCCAGCGCCTCGGCTGTGCGGGTGGTCCACGATGTCTCACCCGCCGTGAGGGCCCGGGCGGAGTGCACGGGATCGTCGCCGAAATGTTGGCGCACCAGCTCGTCCAGCTCGCGGAGCGCGAAGTGCGCCGGCATGACGATGTCGAAGTGAATCGACCACAGGCGTCGGCCGGTTTCGTCCAGCTGGGCCCACAGCCGCGCGATTTCCTCCGGCCCCGTGCCAGAGGGGTCCATGGAGACCGCCTCGGTCATCCGAGCTCGAATCTCCGGGAACCACTCGTCCTCCCACTGCTGGTCCAGAGCGTCCCCGTCGGCGCGCATCTGCGCCAAGCCCGCCGCCGCCCGGGCCGCGGCCTCCTCCTCCGATAGGTCAAGCACCTCGGACGCCGTGAATACGTGCGTCAGCAGCCGGCGCATGTGCTGGGCACCAATGGGCGACTGATAGCGGCGGTGCGTCCAGGCCATGCCGTGGCGCGTCCACGCCCGCACGGACGCCACCAGCGGCAGCGTCGCTCGGGAGTCGGGCTCCTCTGAGGTCCAGTGCCAGGCCTGCTCGTTGGGCGGCCACTCCCGAAATGCTGCGAGAAAAGCGGCCTCGTCGTCGGCGTAGTGGGACACGGTTCCCCTCCTTGCTTGGATCACCGCCCTCATGATGGCGCCAACAAGGGCTCTTGCGTCAAGGGACTCGGCGGCCAACGGCGTCCGCGGAGCCTTGTCCCGATATCGGGATAAGGCCACAACGGCAATGTGACCGGCTGCCTCATGCCACAAGCGTCCTCACCGACCGGACCTACGAGGGGGTCGATGGCCCGCCCTCACCATGGCCGTGGCCGAGGACGGCGCTGTTGGCTTCGCGCACGACACCGGCTCGTGCCCGGAGCCGCGGTGGTCCGGCGGCGTGACTCCTGGTGCCTGCCCTCGAACCTACCTGCCCCAACGGACTCCCCGACGCCTCCCCATCCGTCACGAGGCGTGCTTGCCAGCCCCTTCACGATAGGCCAACACTTCAACCGCGACGCGCTCGCGCGCGGTCGGCGAGTGCCGGTCCGTGGTCCACCGGACAGCGCACGGTAGGTAGATACGGGCCTCGGCGGCGGTAGCCATAGCACCAATAGCCGTGGCTGGCCCTTTCGGTCCAGTGCCTTCGGTGAACCGGCCTGGTCGCCTTGTGCCCGTACCCCCCTCAGAACCGGACGTGCGGATTTCCCGCATCCGGCTCCCCAGCTTCTCGCCGGGGCCGGCGAGGCGGTCCCGGCCCGCGTCCGTTTCGTATCCTCCTCAGTGTGAGGGAAACGGCGGGACGAAACGGCTGAAACCGTGGACAGCCTTCCCCCGGTACGCGGCTTTCCCGCGCGCTGAGTACTATGCCGTCCTCCGACTCCTCCCGGCGCATTTGCCGCCCTCCGGCTTGGCCTG
>JAJZWS010000125.1 GCA_021846565.1 Bacillota bacterium | reverse complement strand
CGCGACGGCGTTCAGGGTGGCCGGTTCGGTGTGCATGTCGCCACGGTACTCTACCGGGCGGCGGTTGTCCAGTCCGCACCCGAAGCCCTTACCGCATCTCACGTTCCGCGACTATGACGGGGCCTTGGACCTTGCCCTTCTTCGCTAGACCGAGCCCAAATTCCTCTTGACATCTACACCCCACTCTTTGAGGGCGTCTCACCGGACGACGATGAGCGCCCTCCACGTTGTCGCCGGGACATTCGCGGCGTTCTCGGAATGTCCTGGCGAACGCCGGCTCCGCGGAGCTGTTTGCATGAAAAATCCATGCTGTGCGCAGCGAGGGGGCTCGCCGTGACTCTGAGGGCTGCACGACCACCATGTCGTCTCGTACCCACTGGCCCAGGAGTTCGGTGGAGAGACGGTCGATCAGGGTCGAGGGAGGATGCGGCCGGCCAGCCGCGGCCAGGGCGGTGGGCACCAAGGAGTCGCGGCGCCGAGCAGGGCCGCGCACGATGGCCCATGCTGTCACCGCCCGGCCAGCACCGCAGGCTCAGGAGCCCCATCGGCACCCCTCCGGGCGTGAAACCCCTTTCGCGGTGTCAACAGCAAACTTCACTTCCCCAAAACGCCACCGCACATTTCCCCAAATCAGCACCAGGGGAATCCTGGCAGACTGGGGACGGGGACCCCGACCGGCGGGGTCCGGGTCCCGGAGGGCCCCGTGCCGGGGGGAGCGGCCGCGGGGTCACGCGGGACCAACGGCGCGGGGCCGCGGCCCCGCGCCGGGCGGGACCGGCGCCGCGGCCGCAGGTGGGCTGTCACTAGTGACCGGCGTCCCGGGTGCGCTGTCACTAGTGACCGACGATCCGGGGACGGGCTGGGGCGGGGCGGCCGCCTCGCCGCCCGCCACCCACGCCAGCAGCACCGCCCGGGCGGTCTGGTGCTGGCGAAGGAGGGCCCCCTGGACCCGGTCGTGTTCGGCCCGATCGCGAAACGTGATGTTGATTTGCGGATGGGTGGCCCGATACCACTCCTGGCGCTCGGCCCCGGGACTTTGGCGGCGGCGGCTCATGACGCGCCTGCCGGGGCCGGCGCCCCGGGCGCGGCCGACGGGCCGCCCCACGTCCCCGCCCGCTTCTTGTCCTTCAACCGATACGACTCGCCGCGAATGTTCAGGAGCGTGGCATGGTGGAGTAGGCGGTCGAGGATGGCCGTCGCCAACACCGGATCGCCACAGCCTGCGCCCCATTCGCTGAAGCCCTTGTTCGAGGTAAGCGCGAGGCTACCGGTTTCATAGCGCGCGCTGACGACGCGGAAGAACAGGTTCGCCTCCACCCGGTCGAGCGCGAGGTAGCCCACTTCATCGATGCACAGGAGCTTCGGGCGCGTGTAGAGCGCCAGGCGTGGGGCGAAGCGGTTTTCCTGCCAGGCCTTGCGCAGGTCGGCCACTAAGTCCTGCACCGTGACGAAGTACACGGAGGCCCGGGCCTGAATGGCCGCGAGGGCCAGCGCCACGACCAGATGGGTTTTGCCCACACCGGGCGGGCCGAGGACCACGAGATTGGCCGCCGCATCCACCCACTGCAGCGTGGCCAGCTCCCGGACCTGCCGTTCGTCCACGCTGGGCTGGAAGGCGAAGTCGAACGTGTCCAGCGTCTTGCGATACGGGAGATGGGCCAGCTGCGTCCGCGAGGTGATGTATCGCTGCTGGCGCAGGTCCGCCTCCGCTTGCCGGAGGTCCGTGAGGTAGGCGGTGGTCCGGGGTCCCGGCCGCCGCCGCGGCCGCCGCCCGGGCGGCGGCCAACCGGCCCACTTCGCCCCATGGCAGCCGGGCGCAGAGGTCGTCCAGCACCGGCGTCAGGATGGCACCACCGCCGCATACTGGTCGAGGGAGCGGGCCACGACGTCCGGGGGGGCCAAGACCAACCGCCCGCGGCCCGTGGCTTGGACCGTCGCCGTCGGACCCGGGGTGGGGGCGGGCACGTTCCCGGTCACCACGGCGTGGGCACCGGTCGGCGGGCCATGGCGCACCAGCTCGGTGGTCCCGACCCGGATGCCGCAGCCCCCGTCGCGGGGGCGTTGCACCGTGCCGGTCTGGCCGACGGAGGCGGGGGGCACCCGCCAGGCGTGGCCGTCGGCTTGCACCAGGCCGTCCGCGCCCACCCGCCGGGGGCGCTCTTCACGGTCGGCGTACGGGTGGTCCGGACGCCACGGCGTGAGCGCCGCCGTATCCGCCGCCCGCCGGCTGGCGGGCGAGGCCTGGAGCGTCGCGTGGATCCGCGCATCCGCGACCGTGGCCACCCAGTGGGCCCCCGGGCGATTCCAGTCCGCGTCATCCACGACCGTGCGCACCCGGGGCCAGAAGTTCCCGCGGAGGTACCGAATGGGGTGCTCCCCCTGGCCTTTGGTCCGGTACGCTTCCGCGGCGTTCGGCACGAACCCCTGAAAGCGCGCGCAGTCGAGAAACCGGGGATGCCCGGGGACGGGGCCGCCCCGGGGATGGGCCCACACCATCGGCCGCCTGTGGTCCGACAGGATCTCCTCCGGCACCCCCCCAAAGTGCGCGAAGGCGTGCTCCAGACACGTCAGCAGGGTGTCCTGCGTGGTGTCCCGGACGAACTCCCCGGACAAGCAGCGGGAGTAGCTCCACGGATAGACGAACGCCCAGAGCTGGCGGACGGTGCCGTCGGAGGCCTCCGTCTCCCCAAAGGCCGCCCCGGCGCACGGGGCCTGGCGTCCCGCCGGCGTCTCGTAACGGACCACCGGCCCGGGCGTCGCCACGGGCCGCAGCCGGGCCATGAAGGCCCGCACCAGGGTCAGGCCGCCCGGGTACCCTTGGGCGCGAATCTCGTCGAATACCACCACGCTGTTCCAGCACCCTTCTTGGGTGCGCTGGCGGATATACTCGGTGTACGGGTCGAGGAAGCGGGGCTGAGGCGCCCGGGCGGGCTCGTGGTCCGCGCGGGGCGCCGCCGCGATGACGATCTGCTGAATCGTCTTGCGGTCCCGCCCCGTCTCTCGGCTGATGGCCCGCACCCGCATCCCGTGTGGGAACCGGTCTCGAATCTCCATGGATTCACTCCTCCCCATAGCGCGCATGCCTGGTTCCCTCCTTCGGGGGCGTTGCGCCCCACCGGCTCGCTTCGCGATCCAGCGGACCGGGTCCCCCTGAGGCCGGTGACCGGCCACCCCCGATCCCACCAGGATTCCCCTGGGTGTTGATCTGGGGAAATGTGCGTTGGCGCTATTGGGGAGTGTAGGGCTGGCGCTTACACCCGCGCCGCCACCAGGCCGTGGGGGCCGTCGACCGGCAGCCCGGTGGGGTCCACCCGCGGCCCCGGGGGCCCACAGCGCCGGCGTCAACCACTCCTGCCGCAGGCGCACCAGGGCTTTACGGCGCA
>JAJZWS010000124.1 GCA_021846565.1 Bacillota bacterium | reverse complement strand
TAGCGGTGAGTCTCGTCCTGCCAGAGCACCTGGATCCCGCGGCAGTGGCGGAGGATTTCGTAGCCGGTCGGGCGCGCCAGGTTCCCCCGCTTCGCGGTCGGCAAGGGCGCAGGATGCTGCCGGACCCGGTGTCCGAGGACGCTGAACCGCAGGAGCGCCACCAGCACGACGGAGCCGAGCGCTTCGATGCGCGCGGGCTCTTTGAGGAACACCGCATCGATAAACGTCGGGGTCTTCACGAAGTGACGTTGCTCCACGCTGGTTTGGCCCTTGTACTCCCGCAGGAGGGCCGCCGCACCGTAGCGGGCCACGGGCCGGGGGGTGATGAGCACGAAGGCGCTGCGCCGCGGGAGATCTCCGCGGGCGGCGGCCGCCGCCGTTCCAAAGGTCGCCGGCAAGCGCGAGAGCAAGGCGAACCCGGCGGCGGGCCGCGCGTCCAGGTTCGGTCCGGTGACCAGCGCCGCATCGGCGATATACACTCGCGCAGGGTTTCGGGGCGGAAGGCCCCACCACCCGGCCGATCTGCTCGCGATTCAGGCGCTGGTCCGACCGGTTCCCATCGTTCCACCCGGCCCATGAGGGGCCCCCGTCGCGGATGACCAAGCACGTGAACAGAATCTGCTCCAGATCCGGCCGATGGTCCTTCGAGTGCCCGTACCGGGGCGTCACCCCGGCCGGGGGACACCGGCCGTAGCGCGATCGGGACGTGGAATCCCAGTGCATCCCGCCCGGGTCGATCGCCTCGACGGCATAGGTGCGGGCGGCGACGACGCTGCAGACAGCGGTGGCCACGGTGCTGAGGATTTCGACGCGCGGGACCGCGCGGCCGTGGAGCGGCGCGAAACCCGGCGGTTGGAGGCGTTGGGGTATCGCGTGACCGTCGAGCCCCGGGGTCCCGGCCGCCGGCTGACCGCGCCAACCGTCTTCGCCAGCGGTAGTGCTTCTGAGCCCCGGACACCACTAGCGGTAGTGCGTCTAATCTATTTTTCAGAGGAGGCGACAGCTATCCCAGGAGGGCGCGCCGCCGTTCCCCGGGGTGGGCGAGCACCCAGCCGGATGATCTTCGCCCGGCTCGCCCCCGCACAGGCAAAGCGTCCGTGGTGGTGGAAGCATTCCCGCCCCGGCCCCGGCAGTTGTCGGTGCCGTTGGATGGTCTTCAGATACTCGATGACCGGTCCCGCCGAGGGTTGCCGGGGCCGCGAGCCGCTGTCCCACCTTGGTATGGAGGTGCGGTGTATCCGCCCGCCGCGAACGATGCGTGGGGATTCGGACCCGCGGGCGTGTCAACGTCCGCCACGCCCGCCGCCGGACCGTCTCCGACGGATGGCGTCCGGGATCTTCGGTTCCGCCAACACCGGCAGATTGCCATCACGCCAAGACCCCGCATCCGGCAACATGCCAGCGGGGGCCCGTCCCACCCTCGCTACTGGGCCCACCATCGCCCCGTGCGGTGGGGCATCCGCCACCTGGGTGCCCCAGCCCCCTCCCCGTTCCTCCTCGCCAGGTTCGGCATCTCCGCTGTCGTCTTCCGCGGTATCGGCTGTCCGACCGAGGTTCTTCCCCGTGGTCGTGGACTGACGCTAGGGCGGCGGTCGGGCCATCTGCCTCGGAGACACGTCCTCGCGAGAATGCGGACGGGATCCACAGATTCGACCCACTGGGCCACCGGGCGTTGGCTGCTCCCAGGGAGCTCTCCCAACCAGCGAGGGGCGGATCCGGTACGGCCTTCCGCTGTCGCACGGCGTCCCGATCGGTGCCAACCGACTTTGGCTCTTGGGCTCATGGATGAGTCCGCCGGGTGGTGACTGGGCTCGCCCCGCTCCACTCTTCACGGACCGTGTTGGGCGCGCCCTCCCGGCGGCGTCACAAGTGCCGCCATCATGGACAGCAGGTTTGTCTACGGTCATGTGACCCGGCAGCGCGCCGAGGTCCTGGGGAGCTTCGGGCGGGCCGTCAACCTCCCGATGCATTGGATGGGGCGACACGCCGTGCAAAACGCCCCCTGTCAGCGGAGGCTCGTGTGGGGCCAGCGTCTGGCAGCAAGGCGACATTGGCACGGACGATCGGGCAATCCATCTCGGATGAACACTTTCTTAGGACATGGTGCAGGAAAATCGGCCGAATGCCGCGAAGTAAGGAAAGGACTGGATGCCGCATAGATCCAGTGGCGCGCGATCTGTGCCGGAGGTGTGGGGACCGCGTGGACTTGAGGGACGTGGCCAGCAGGCTACCTGCCGGCAAGAAGCGACAGGATTTTGGGAAATTTCTCGCGCAACTTGGTCCCCACGGCGGAATGAGACGGTGTGAGGACGGAATGAGGAGGAGGCACAGAGATGGCATCGCCCCGCAACCGGAAGGTCTTTACGGGTCTCACCATGGCCTCATCGTTGGCGTGGATGTCGATTCTACCCGCCACGGCGGTTTTTGCCCAGAGCGCCCCGACGGTCACGCCGGGGTCGGTGACGCTCAGTGGCCCCATTCATCCGACGAATGGCTCGGCCACGTTTACCGCCGGTGCCAGTGACCCGAATGGCACCGCGGAGTATCAGTTCTGGGTGGAGTCCCCCACCGGCACGTGGAGTGACATGCAAAACTACTCCACCAACAACACGTTCACGCTGTCCACCCCGTCGGCCGGCGACTACCTGGTGGCCGTGGAGGTGATGGACCAGGCGCAGGTGGCGGCGGGCGACTGGAGCATGGCGCAGACCACGTTGCCGGACGGCGTGTTCAACAGCTCGACGGTGTCGGTCATGTCCAACGCCAATGGTGAAGTGGCCAAGGGCCAATCCGTCACCCTGACGGCGACGGCCAGCGGCATCTTCAGCCCCTTGTATCAGTTCTGGTACCAGGCGCCCGACGGGACCTGGAGCCAGAGCGGGGCGTACCAAAGCAGCAACACGTTCACGTTCACGGCGGGCCAGTCGGGCACGTACAAGTACGTGGCATACGCGAAGAGCCCGGCGGCCGCGAACAACCAGCACGGCGCCTTGGAGAGCAACGTGGGCAGCCAGGTGGCGTACGGCACGGCATCCCAGGTGGTCCTCTCGCCCGCCCGCCCCACGGTGGTGGCCAACGGCAGTGCGACCGATCTGCTGACGGCGACGGTGGAGGACAGCCACGGCGACCGGGTGGCCAACTTCAGCGGCACGGTGACCGTGCAAGTGGCCAACCCGCAGGGACACGGCGCGTTTACCTTCGTGGACAGCTTGGGCAAGACGGCGGATGGTGCTCAGGTGGCGGTGGCCAATGGGCAGGGCACGGCGGCGCTCGCCGCCTTGCCGATTGACGGCAACTATACGTACACGCTGACGTCGGACAATCTGGTGTCAGCGGCCACCAGCGCGGGGGGCACGGCGGGGCAAGCCGAGGTGGCGAACGTCACCTATGGCAGTGCCACGGTGATGACCACGGCGCCGAGTGACAACGGGTTGGGCTTGCAGTCCACGCTGCCAAACCTGGAGAGCAACAAGCAGAGCAGCACGACCGTGTGGGTG
>JAJZWS010000011.1 GCA_021846565.1 Bacillota bacterium | reverse complement strand
CTCAGCGGCATGCGACGTGGACGGCGGAGCGGACATCACGTACGTGGCGATGCACGAGGGCGGGTTCCACCTGGCGGGCCGCCCAATCGTGGGCGGGGCCGTGGACGCCGGACGGGGTGCTGACGGTGCCGCGCCGCGCCGGCCGCTGGAGCCCATACGCCGCCGCGTACCCAGTCCGGCGCACCCGCTGCGGCAGCACCCCGAGCAGGAGTCGGCAGGGAAACTGCCCGGACCACGTGGATATGGAGGCCTGGCTCGTCTGACGAAGGCGTTGGTGTATCTGAGCCGCCGACGCCCGCGCGACCGGCGTCGACCACCTCGAGGTCGCCTGCCAGCGGCAGCGCCTGCACAGCACCCTGGGCGGCCGGACGCGCTGACCGCCTAAGCCGTGCGCTTTTCATGTTCGGCTGTCCACGATCTTGGATTCGGTCCAGTGGGCCGGATGAGCGGCCTGACAGGCGTCCCATCCCCGGATGTCCGCCGCCCGGCCCCAGCGGGCCACAAATTGCTCCACGACCGTCGGCAGATCACCGCCGCCGCTGAAAGCGTCTTGCGGCGGGTGCCCGGGGTGGGCCGCCACGTATCCTGAGCGAAGGATGGGGCCTCCTCCAGCGGGGGAGCGCGCGAATCTCGGCACGAGCCTCTCCAAGACGGGTCGTCAACGTGTATGGCGCTCTGACCGTACTGACCTCGACCCCCCCCGGTGGGCCCTTTGTCACTCTAAGAAACCTCACCGGGTGTCACCCGACGGAGACTCGAGCAGCACGGCTTTGACACGGCGGCCAAGCAGGCGGTCGCGGGTGCCCAGTACGGCTGGGCGCGGACGCGGGAGCAGCTGCGGACCCTCCCGGGTCTTAAGGCCCCATCGGAGGACGGACCCTACAGAAACAGCGGCCTCTCCCGGGGAGAGGCCGCGCGTCGGTTACGGCGGGGCTGGGCGTCGGATCCGCAGCACCGCCATGAGGCCCCACGCCACCAGCGCGTACACAGCCATGGCAAACAGCGTGTACAGCTCGAACCGTGGCGGATACGTGGGCGGATAGCCAAACATGCCGTAAAACGGCGCGGCAAATGGCCACGTGGCCGCATAGATGGTGTGGACGAACCCGTTGTACGGGTTGGCGCCCAAAAGCGCCAGCACGAACCGGAACCCTAGCAGCACCATCAAAGTCCCGGCGAGAATGCGCACCACCCTGACCGCCAGCACGTCTGCGTGTGGGGTATCGGGGGTGGGAGATCCGTCGGGGTACACCGCGACCGGTCGTTGGTCCGTCGTCGACGGTCGTTCCCGTGATTGCTCGGCCATGAGGTCGTCCTCCTTCCAGTGGTGTCAGTTGGGACCCTCTTTGTCGTAGTCATGCCCGAAGGGCCGATAGCGTACCAGCGGCGGGCGGCTTAGAGTGGTCCTGTGGACAGCCAACGCAGGCCAGTGGGCGAGGCACCAGACGGACCCGCCGTCCTGTGGTATGGCTTGGCGGGCCTTTGGGCCGTCGACGCGCTCTTGGCGCTGACGCCCCACATGGCGGTTGACCAAATCGACATCGTGCTGATGGGCGGATTTGGTCAGCCTGGCTGGTACATCGACTTTCTTAGCAACAGCGTGTACTACTGGCTGTACCACGCGCGCCTGGCGGCGCTCCTGGTCACCATCGAGTTTGTGATGCAGATGGTCATCGCCCTGCTGCTGGCGGTGGGCCGTGGTCGTCGGGTGGGACGGGTCGCGCTCTCGCTGTCGCTCGGTTGGGCGCTGGTGCTGTGGGTGATGGCCGAATGGATGGGCAATCTCTGGGCGGGCATGTCCTTTTGGACCGGCGCGCCGGGATCGGCGCTGCTGTATGCGTTGGGTGCCGTGGTCCTGCTGCGGCCGGCATGGTTCCGGGGGCGCCTCGCCCAGGTGCTGGGCGCCGCGTGGGGGATGGGGGCGTTGTTGCAGGCGCTCCCCGCGTGGTGGACCGGGACGACGCTGGCGACGGCGATGCGGGCTAACCTGGTAGTCACGCCGGTCTCGTGGCGCACGCTACCCATCCAGTGGCTAGTCGGTGAGGCTACGGCCCGTCCGGCCCTGGTCAACGGATTCCTGGTGGCGCTGATGGTCGCCGTCGCCGGCATCCTCGTGGCGCTCAGACGACCCTGGACGCTTTGGCTGGTGGTGGTGTTCCTGTGCCTGTTGTGGTGGTGGGGAGAAAATCTGGGTGGACTCTTTGGCGGGATTGCCACCGATCCCAACACGGGGCCCGTGTGGATCCTGTTGGTGGTGAGCGCTCGCTTTTACACAGGGTCCGGCCGGGACGCCGACCGCCATGTCGAAAAAGTACGCGGAAAAGGCAGGTGGCCGGCGTGCGCGCGCTTCTAACGGCGACGGCTGCCTCAGAGGCCGCGAACCCCAAGCATGCAAATGTAGAAATGTAGGATTGCGCCGCCCGGGAAAGCTGTGTATAGCGGACGCAGGCCATCGCCGGACTCGCCGCGCAGTTCGGGCGGCTCAATGACGAAGAATTGTATCTCGCCATGCGGGTACCTGTGGAATGCGACGGGGTGCCGACGGAACCGTCCGCGGCGGCGGGTGTGGTCGCTCCTGTCGAGCCAGGGGGCCGGCGAATGCCCCGTCGTGGTGGGGGGACCGTCGCCAACTTCACCATGGAGCAGATGGCCCGCCAGCACCCCGTTGCCGGCGGGCTTGGCCAGAGAGGCGGGCTGAAGAACCGGAGAGGGCCTGGGCTCCCGGGTCCGCCCCGGCGATGCTACCAGTCGGCGGGGATGGCCCCAGCTCGCCTGGCCACCGCCGCCGTCCCACTTAGGGCCACGCCCGCCAGCACGGCCGCGCCGATGGGCAGGGCCCCTTCGTCGGCCACAAAGCGGGCCGAGTGCAGCCCCCGGCCCGGGCCGACGTCGGCCGTATCGGGGGACCGCACCCCCAAATGACAGTGAGCGGACGGGACCAGCGCCGCTACGTACGCGAAGTCCTCGGCGCCCGTGGACGGGTCCGCAAGGACCACCGCGCGGTCCGCTCCCAGCACGGAGCCGGCAGCTTGAAGCGCCAGAGCAGTCATCTGGTTGTCACAAATCACGGAGGGATAGCCGTGTTCGACGACCACCTCGACATGGGCGCCGGCCGCTGCGGCAACATGGGTGGCGAGTCGGTGGAGCTCTTGTTCCATGCCGTCACGGCGCTTGGCCGTAAAGGTGCGGATGGTGCCGGTGAGCTCCACCCGGTCGGCCAGGATGTTTTGCCGGTGGCCGCCATGAATCGTGCCAAACGTGAGGACCGCGGGCTCCGTGGGATTGGTCATGCGGCTTACCAGTGTTTGGGCCAGCACCACAATCTGGCTAGCCACCACCAGGGCGTCCACGCCCCGCTCCGGGTGGGCCGCGTGGCCCCCCTGGCCACGCACCGTGATGGTGAAGTCGTCCACGCTGGCCATGGCCGGCCCGCTCTTAAAGCCCACCGTGCCGGCCGAAAGCTCGACGTCGCAGTGCACCATGATGGCCGCGCCTACGGCCGGATCGGACAGGATGCCGTCTTTGAGCATCGGGAGCGCGCCCCCGGGCCCCTCCTCAGCCGGCTGAAACATGAGAACCACGGGCTGGGGCAGATCCGCTTCATGCGCCTTTAGCAGCGCCGCCGCCCCCAATACGCAGGTGGTGTGGAGGTCGTGCCCACACGCGTGCATGCGCCCGGCGATTTCGCTTTTGAAGGGCAGGGCAGTGTCCTCCTGGAGGGGCAGGCCATCCATGTCTCCTCGTAGCACCAGCGCCAGGCCCGGGCGGTCCTGTCCCAAATACGCGGCCACTCCCGTACCGGCCAGGCGGCGGTGGGGGATGCCCAGGTCACGCAGCTCGCGCTCCACCAGGCGGGCCGTTTCCTCGGTATCGAGTCCTAACTCCGGGTGGCGGTGAATGGCACGCCGCACCTCCACCAGGCGGGGGAACAGGTTGCGGGCTTCCTGCAGCAGGTTGGCGGTCGGCATGGCGGCATCTCGCTTTCTACACGGCATTAGGGTACGGCGCGGAAGGCTACCTCAGAAGCTTCGGCATTGGATGCGGTTCTCCTGCGCCATCGGGTCAACGATCGCGAAGGAGCCGCGCTCGCTTCCCGAATGCATGCTACCGTGGTGGTGGGGGAGGCAACGACGTGTATAATCCGGCTTCGTTTCGCATGCAGGACCGCGAGGCGGTGCGGGCCTTCGTGGCGCACAACAACTTTGGACTCCTGGTGTCGCAGACGGCCGAGGGCGAGTGGCTGGCCACCCACCTTCCGTGGATCTGGGGACCCGACGCGGATACGCCGCAGCTGCTGGGTCATGTGGCTCGGGCCAATCCCCACTGGCGGCATGTGAGTGGCGCCTCGGTGCTGGTGGTGTTTGCAGGGCCCCATTGTTATATCTCCCCTCGCTGGTATGAGGCGGGGTTGGAAGTGCCTACGTGGGACTACACCGCCGTCCACGCCACCGGCCGCGCGCGGATTTTGACCGACGACGAGTTGGCCCAACAGGTTGAGAGCCTGGTGGCGTTTCACGAGCCCGACGCGCCTCTCTTGCAGCAGTTGGATCACCCCGACATCGTGGCCCAGCGGCAGGCCATTGTCGGCATTGCCGTGGAGGTGGAGCACCTCGAGGGCAAGCAGAAGCTTAATCAGAACCGACCCGCCGAACAACGGGCGCGGGTGGTGCGGGTGTTGGCGGAAAGTGCCCACGAATCAGAGCGGGCCATCGCGGCCCTGATTAGGTCCACGATTCCCTCCAACGTGGAGGAGGAATCGGGCTAGCGCGCGGCCTCGCGACAAATGCGGCCGTTTACCCGACGAAATGTCTTAGCATGCGCTATCCTAATCCTGGCGCTTTTCCCAAACCGGGAAGGGGGCTGGCACTGGAGTCGTCGGCACGCGATTGGAGGAGGATGGGCGATGGCAATTCGCAACGTGATTTCGACGCTGGGCAACGACGGACGCGAAATCATGGGTCCCGATGTGCTGCTTTATCATCATCCCGGCAACGATATTTTGAATGGGTCACTGGTGACTGTGGAGTCGAACCACTTCTGCGTGCTGAAGTCCCGCGGGGCGATCTTGAACGTGTACGAAACCGGCCAGTATCCGGTGGACACGCCGCAGAAGGTGATTGTGGGGGCCATCCAGCAGTCGTTTTACGGTGGGCAGTCTCCCTGGCAGTATGAAGCCATCTACGTGAGCCGGGCCAAGCTGGTGATCCGCACCGAAGGCCAGGCCCTCTCGCGCGAGATGGCCCAGCTGCACTACCAGGTAGACTATTACATTCATGTCGACTCCAAGGACGACGCCCTAAAGCTGGTGCAGCACATGCCGTACGAGGGCCACTTCATCAAGACACCCGAGGTGAACACCTACGCGGCGCCAGTGTTGGAGCAGGCCATCAACCAGGTGTGCCAGGTGACGCCGCTGGAGGAGATCAACGAGCACATTCACGACATCTCGGACCTGGTGACCGGCCATCTGCAAGAGTTTCTCAGCACCTACGGCATTACCCTCAACAACGTGAAGGTGCTGGTGGCCCCGTCCGACCCTCTCATGAAGCAGTTGATTTCGCTCCGCGCGTTTGGCCTGAACGAAGAGCAGGCGGTCCGATACCACATCGCAATGCTCATGGCCGACAAGGGGCTCTTGACGGCCCCTAACATTGTCACCAACACCGGGTTCACCATCTCGGGCGGCACACCGCTCGTGAATCCCACCAACCTCACTGGGCCGCGCGGCTAACGGAGGACCAACGAAGATGGAGCGGCACGACGCCTGGCCGGTGGCTCTGGACAAGTGGCTCTCCGAAGAGCGGGATACCAACCCCTACGCGACGGCTGACAGCCTTCGCCAATGGGACAACGTGATTCGCAACCACACCGCCGACGCGCTGGAGGCCGTGGCCAGCCAGTGGCGTGCGTGGTACACCGAAGCGCACCGCAGTCTTCCGACGCCCACGCGCGAGCACCCATGGCCGGACCGCGAGGCCATGGCGCGGGTGCAGGACCTGAAGCACATGGCCGACCAGTGTTCGGCGGAGGCGTCACGCGTGCGAGCGCAGGAGATGCCCTCGCAGGATCGGGTGTTCCATCGGCTTCGCGGCAACGACAACCTGCTGGACCTGCTGGTGGCGTGCGATGCGCGGCTGGCGGGCCACGTCGACTTGCTGGCGGCACTGGCCCATCCGGGACCGCTCTCCGACGAAGCGGCGCGGCGGCCCCGTCTTGCGGCGGCGCTCTCGGCCGTCCTGGACGCCCTGGGGGAACGACAAACGGCGCTGGCGCCGGCCACCCCGTTCTGACGCCGCCAAGGGACAGGCCCTCCCCTTTTTGGGGAGGGCCTTTTGGTCGTGGGGACTCAGGCGTCCTGGCCGGCGGCCACCTCCTGGGGGTGGCCGAACCAGCCCCCATTGGCCTCCAGCTGGAACTGCGCGTTCAGGAACCGGAAGTAGTGGCCCCTTGCGGCCAGCAGCTCGTCGTGGCTGCCCGCCTCCGCCAGCTTGCCGTGGTCGATGACCAAAATCCGGTCGGCCTCGCGAATCGTGGAGAGTCGGTGGGCCGCTACGAACGCCGTGCGGTTCGCCAACAGCCGCTTTAGGCCCTGCTGCACCAGCACCTCGGTGCTGGTGTCGATGCTGGCGGTGGCCTCGTCCAGGATCAAAATGGCGGGGTCGGCCAGGATCGCGCGGGCAAACGCCAACAGCTGGCGCTGCCCCAGGGAGAGCCGCGACCCCCGCTCCTTCACCGGGGTGTCGTAGCCTTGCGGCAGCTCGCTGATGAAGTGATGGGCACAGGCCGCCTCGGCCGCCGCCTCCACCTGGGCATCGGTGGCTTCCGGCCGCCCATAGCGGATATTGTCCCGGATGGTGGCGTCGAAGATAAAGGTGTCCTGCAGCACGAGCGCCACTTGGCGGCGCAGCGCCCGCATTTCAATATCGCGGATGTCGATGCCGTCCAGGAGGATGGCACCGCCCACCACATCGTAGAAGCGGGGCAACAGCGACAGGATGCTGCTTTTGCCCGCGCCGGTGGCGCCCACCAGCGCAATGGTTTGCCCGGCCGGCACATGGAACGACACGTCGCGCAGCACCGGACGGCCCGGGACGTACTCGAACACCACGTGGTCAAATTCGACCTCGCCGGTGAGCCGGTCCACCGACCGGGTCTGTTCGCGATTGGTGACCAGCGGTGCCTGGTCAAGATACTCGAAGACGCGCTCGGCCGACGCCATGGCCACCAGCAGCTGGTTGTAGAAGTTGCCCAGCTGAGAGATGGGCTGCCAGAACCCGGCCAGGTAGTTCAGAAACGCCACGATGAGGCCCAGCGACACCGCGTGCGCGGCGTACAGCGACGTGCCGTACCAGAACACCAGCCCAGTGCCCACCGTGCCGGCAAACGTGATGGCGGGGCCAAACATCGCCGACAGCATCATGGCGCGCACGTGCGCCACGAAGTTGGCTTGGGAGATGCCGTGAAAGTGATCCCGGTTGTGGTCCTCGCGGCCGAACGACGAGACGACCCGCGCGCCGTACAGCGACTCGGCCCACGTCGCGTTGACGATGGAAATTTGCCGACGCACCCGCCGCCAGCGCTCCACGATCATGCGGCGGAACCGTGTCGACAGCGTCACTAAGAGTGGCAGCACGATAAAGGACACCAGGGCCAGGTTCCACTTCAGGATCAGCATGGCGGCCACCGTGCCCACCAACGTGAGTGCGTTGCTGAGCGTGCTGACCAACCCTTGGCTCAACAGCGAGTTCAGGTTCGACACGTCGGACGTCACCCGGGTCATGATTTTTCCCGCCGGGAGGCGGTCAAAGAACGTGAAGTTCAATCGGTTGATGTGCGTGAACAGCTGGCTGCGCAGGTCGCGCAGGACTTCCTGGCCCATCTTGGAGATGACCCAGGTTTGAATCCGGGTGCTCACGTAGCGCACCACGTAGATAAAGATCATGACACCCGCCAGCGACAACAGCCCCTGGAAGTGGCCCGGCAGAATGTCCTGGTTGATCGCGAGCTCGAACATGTAAGGAATCGCCAGGGTCGCGAGGGTCCCAAACACCAGCGCAATGATGGCCCACGTCAGCATCCGCTTGTAGGGCAGGAGATACCCGAGGAGCCGCAGGAACATCTTACCGTCAAACGGGCGTTCCACCGGCTCTTCTTCTTGGTCAATGCGGTTAATCACGGATGGTCCTCCTCGCCTAAGACGCGGTGCCGCCCAACACCTGGCGCTGGTCGCGGGACTGAATGTCGTGGACGTCCCGATAGATGCCCGGGACTCCCACCAGTTGCGGGTGGCGCCCGCGCTGTACGATGCGCCCGTCGTCAATCACCAGAATCTCGTGCGCCGCCTGCAGCGAAGAGAGCCGGTGCGCCACGACAATCGCTGTGCGGCCGTACAGGAGCCGGCGCGTAGCTTCTTGGATGGCGGCCTCGGTCTCCAAATCGACGCTCGCGGTCGCGTCGTCCAGGATGATTATTGGCGGGTCCACCAACAGCGCCCGCGCAATCGCAATGCGCTGGCGCTGGCCCCCCGAGAGCCCAATCCCGCGCTCACCAATAATGGTGTCGTAGCCTCGCGCCAGGTCGTCGATGAACTCGGCTGCCTGCGCCATCTCGGCTGCGCGCCTTACTTCTTCGAACGTCGCCTCCGGCCGGCCATAGGCGATGTTTTCGCGCACCGTGGCGGAAAACAAAAACGTTTCCTGGGGCACTACGCCGATGTGGCGGCGGAGCCACACGGGATCCCACTGCCGCACATCCACGCCGTCCACAGTCACCGACCCGCTGGTGACGTCGTATAAGCGGGGAATGAGGGCGATGACGCTGGTTTTGCCGGCGCCGGTAGGCCCCACCAGCGCCACGGACTGGCCGGGCTCCACCTTGAAGGAAATGCCGGTGAGCGCTGGCCGCATGGCATCCCGATACGCCGACGACACTTGGGTCATCTCGATGGCGCCCGACACCTTCTGGGGTCGGTGGGCCTTCGGCGGCGCGACGATGGTGGCTTCTTCTTGCATGAGCTCCCACAGGCGCTGGCCAGCCGTGCCAAACTGGGCGTACAGGTTCAGCACAAATCCCAGGCTTTGCAGCGGCACCATCATCATCACCACGTACGAGGACATCGCCACTAGGCTCCCGACGGAGATGATGTGGTGAATGGCCTGCCAGCCGCCGAAAAGAAATACCACGACGCCGTAAGCCCCCCCGATAAGGCCAAACAGCGGAAAGAAGCTGCTCTGCAGCCGGGCGGTGTCCAGGTTGCGCTCAAACAGCACGTCCAGCGTCTCGTTGAAGGTGTCGGCTTCCCGCGGCTCCTGGCCAAACGCCTTCACCACACGCACGCCAGTAATGTTTTCCTGCAGCTGCGTCGTCATCACCGCAAACTGCTGCCGGATGGCGCGAAAGGCCGGCCGGATGCGATGGTCAAAGCGCAGCACCATCAGGGTCAAAAACGGCATGAGGCCTAAGAGCACCAAGGCCAGCTGCCAGTCCAAAATCGCAATCGCCGCAATCACAAACACCAGGGTGAACAGCACCTGCGTCCCCTGGGTGAAGAAGCTGGAGAAAAACATGGACACCCACTGCACGTCCGACGTGAGCCGGCTCATCAGCTGGCCGGTCTGCACCGAGTCGTGAAAGGAGTACGAGAGGCCGGTGAGGTGGTCGTACAGCTGATCCCGCATCCGCCGCAAGACCGCTTGGCCCAGGCGCTCCGACAGGTAGGCCTGCATAAAGGAAAACACGCCAAACAAAATGGCAAACCCGATGGATGCCCCGATGATTGGCCAGAGCCACTGCAGCTGATGGCCGATCAGCACGTTGTTGACCAATAGACGCGACAGGGCCGGGGGCACCAGGTTCAGCCCCGCCGCGAACACGGCTCCGATAACCGCCAGGATCCCATCGCGCAAGTGTGGGCGCACGAAGCCCATCAACCAGTCCTGCATAGATCCTCCCGATGACTAAGTTAGTTAACAATCTCATCTTAAGCCGCCCGCGGGCGTTCGCCAACCCGTCAAGTGTTGGGCGACATGATACGGTGAAGGAAAACCGCGTGGCCACTACGACAAGGGTTCATTGTGCGCCTGTGTTCGCGGGGGATCAAGCGGGATGGGACTAAAGTATGAAGGGTCTCGAGGAGGCGGGGACGTGCGGGTCATCACGATCGGGCGGGCGTCCGGCGGCGAGTGGGCGCCGGCAGTCGAAGCGTACCGCCGCCGCACGCGGCCGCCGTGGGCGTGGGACTGGGTGGTGGTGCCCGCCAAGAACCAAGGAGGCCCGGCCGCCCGGCGGCAGGCAGCTACCGCGGCGCTGGCCCACATCCGGCCCACCGATTTCGTGATTGCGCTGGACGAACGCGGGCGGCCGTATACGACGCGCGAGCTGCACCGTTGGCTCGCGGGCCTGCTGGGGGGCCCGCGGCCGCTGGTGCTGGTGCTTGGCGGCGCCGAGGGGCTCTGCGGGGCCATCACGGCCCGGGCCGATGCCACGTGGTCGCTCTCGCCGCTGACGTGGCCCCACGAGCTGGCTATTCTTATGGTGGCGGAACAGCTTTATCGGGTGTCGACGCTTGACCGCGGGCACCCATATCATCGGGACTGAACAGAGGGGGGCCGCCGGTGGACGAGGCGTCGGGCGAGCTGACGGTGGCCGAGGTGCAGCGTGCCGTGGATCGGTGGATTGGCCGCTTTGCAGAGGGCTATTTTCCACCCCTGGCCATGGTGGCGCGCCTCGCCGAGGAAGTGGGCGAGCTTGCGCGGGAGGTGAACCACACCTACGGGCCGAAGCCCAAGAAGCCGGACGAGCCCCCGGGGTCCGTGGCGGAGGAGCTGGGGGATCTGCTGTTCGTCGTGGCCTCGATGGCCAATGCGCTGGACATTGACCTGACCCAAGCGTTTCTGAGAGCCATGCAGAAGTTTCACGACCGCGACAGCGAGCGCTGGACGCCGCGGACCAACCCTCCGGAGTTGGACTAGCCATGCGTTCCCGTGAGCGTGCGAGTACCCGGCACGCCCATCAAACTATGGAATGGGCCTGCTTAAAAGGTGCCGGTCACTCGGACCCAAGCGGCGGATCGCCCTCCGAACCCCACGCCGCGTCGACGCGAGCGTTCCAGTCCACCCAGGCCGGATCCGCCGCACCGCGTTCCAGTCGCCAGATGAGATGCCAAAGCACCGCACGGCAGTCGTCAGTGGACAGGCCCAGGTGCTGCGCAAGCTCGGACAGACGGGGCCACTGCTCCAGACGCTTGAGCACGCTGGGCAGATCGGGTCCAGCCGGGCGCACGTAGGGCAATCCGTCCTGGACGGTCGGCGATTGCCCCACGCGTCGAAAAATCACCCACAGCGGGAAGCGCGGGTCGGTGCGGCAATCCTCCCAGTAGGCGGTGCGCAGTTCCTCCTCGCCTTTCACTGGGCTGGCCCGTTGGCGAGTGGCGCGTCCTGGGGGGACCAGAGCTCACCCAGTTCGCCGTCCGCACCGGTCTTGCCATGGAGATACAGGACGTGCGGGGAGTCGTCCCGCTGGATTTCGAGTTGCCAGTGCCCCACCTGCGGGGGGCGGTCCGGGCCCTGCGGCGTGAGTTCGGCACGCATATGCACCTGATATCCCGCCACGGGATGGTCGTAGGGCAAAAACTCCATGCGGCCCATGTTGATGCGCCGGAGCGCTTCGTTGATCGGCGACAGCATGTCCGCCAGCCCCGGAAACAGCTCCGCTGCGCGCGATAGCAGGATGGTTTGGCTTGTCTTTATACCCATACGGGTATTCGCCCTCCTTCTCGGTGAAATTCGTCCGGCGCCTCGCCTCTTCATCGTAGCACGGCCTGCCGTTGAGCCACCGGACGAGACCAATGGACCCCTCGGAGCGTCCATTGGTCTGAAAAAATATTGCGTCAATGACTTGCGCGCTCCTCACCGAAGGTGTAAACCGATGGTGATACCCGTGGGGGTATTGGTATACGGTGACCCAACGGCGAGAGGAGGACCAGAGGTGCAGCAAGATCGGCTGGCCATTGTCTGTTCCAAGGGATCTTTGGACATGGCCTATCCACCGTTTGTCCTGGCGACCGCGGCGGCGGCCATGGACATGGATTCCATGCTGTTTTTCACGTTCTGGGGGCTCGACATCATCAACCGGCACAAGATCGATTCGCTGGACATCTCGATCGCGGGCAATCCCAGCATGCCGTCGATGGCCAAGGTGGCGGGCATGGTGCCCGGGGGAACGCGCATGGTGTCCACGATGATGCGCACCCAGTTTGCCAAGGCGAAGGTCATGTCCATTCGGGAGTTTGTCGGCACGGCACATGAGGTGGGCGTCCACATGGTGGCCTGCCAAATGACGATGGACGTGATGGGGATGAAGCGCGAGGACCTGATTCCGGAAGTGGAAGACGTGGTGGGGGCAGCCACGTTCCTGGACTACGCCCGCGACGCCAAGATCCAGCTGTTCGTGTAGAGCCCGCCATCCTGCGGGCTCTATCGGTTTTCGTGACCTGTTTCGACAGATGGGGGGAGCAGCCGATGGAGAAGGCTTACGCGGATGTGCCGGCGGAAGAGAAGACGCGCCTTTATCGTGAGGTTGTGCAGGATGCGCGCTTTGACACCTATCTGTATGGGTGCTACGAGTGCGGGATCTGCGTCGCGGCCTGCCCGTCAGCCCGCTTCTACGATTTCTCTCCCCGCAAGATTGCCCAGGCGCTGGCCCGCGAGGACGTGGATCTGGTGTACGAGCAGATGAACGACGACGTATGGAACTGCTCGCAGTGCTTCTCGTGCCTCCGCTGTCCCCGTGGGAACAACCCGGGCGGGCTTATCACCATCATGCGCGAGGTGGCGGTCAACAACGGGCTCCGCACGACCAAAGAAGCGCTCGCGGGGTACACCCGCATCATCTACAAGATCATGACCACCGGCACGCAGGTGTCGCCCGACATGCTGCAGGAGGACGCCTTCCCCGACTGGGGCCCGCAGGTGAAGGATGTGGCCGACCATCTCGCGGTGTGGCGCCGCGCGCTGCCGCCGGAGACCATGCACACCACGGCCCTCTCGTGGGATGTGGAAGAGCGGACCATGCGGGAGCTGTACGCCATCTGGAAGTGGACCGGCACGCTGGACATGATTGCCCAGCTGGACGAGGGACTCCACGACATCATGGAGGAAATCATGGACGACGCCCTGGAGGACAGCGGCATTGATGCCGCGGTGTCGGACTGATGAAGACGCGAAGGGAGGATCTCACCATGGCCACGTCGACGACCAAGACGACAGATCGGACGGTTCCGGTGCGGGGCACTTCGGTGGAAACCACGAAGACGTTTCGCCCCGACCCCGGGGAGGCTCCGGAAGAGGACTTGCGCGAGGCGGTGCTGCAGCTTGAGCGCGAGGGCGAGTGGATTGTCCAGCGCGTGCCCGAACCGTACTATGAAGCGCCTACCAAGTACGGGCGGATGAAGAAAATCCCGTACGAGCGGACGTGGCACCACAAGAGCTGCGGACAGTGCGGGCACATTCCGGGGTATTCGACGTCGATCTTTTGGCTGAACCGCGTGCTGGGCTATGACTACTTCGACCCCCGCGACCAAACGTCGTGCACCGCTTGGAACTACTACGCCTCGGCCACGTCCAATCAGGCTGCGCAGGCCGCGGTGGCGATGCGCAACTTCGCCGCCGCTTACGAAACCGGGTACTTCCCGCTCATCCACTGCGGCACCAGCTTCGGCCACTACAAAGAAGTGCGCCACGAGCTGGTGCACGACCACGCGCTGCGGCGCCAGGTGCGGGGCATCATTGAGCGGCTGGGACGCCCCTTCGTCATCCCGGAGGAGATCGTGCACTACAGTGAGTGGATGTACGCAGTGCGCGACCAGTTGCAGGAGCGCGTGGTGCACGACTTAAGTCCGATCGTGTCGACGGTGCACCCGGCCTGCCACTACTACAAGCTGCAGTCGGGCGATGCCATCTATGACCCGGAAATTTATGGCGGACAGCGCACGGCGGTGGTGACCGGCGTGGTGCAGGCGCTGGGGGCGCAGGTGGCGGACTACTCCACTTGGTATGACTGTTGCGGGTTCGGGTTCCGACACATCCTGGTGCAGCGGGACTTCACACGGTCCTTTGCCACACTCCGCAAGATCGAGGTCATGAAGGAAGAAGCCAATCCTGACGTGGTGCTGACCCACGACACGGGCTGCGTGACGTCGCTGGACAAGAGCCAGTTTGCGGCTCAGGCACACGGACGCAATGTGGGGGTGCCGGTGATGTCCGAGTCGCAGTTTGCGGCGCTGGCCATGGGGGCCCACCCGTTTCGCGTCACGCAGCTGCACTGGCATTCCACGGACTATCGACCGCTTCTGGCCAAGATGGGCATCGATGCGGAGCAGGCATGGGCCGAGTTTCAGGAAGACGTCAAGAAAATCGAGGCGGGCACGATGGACTATCTCACGTGGGAGTCTGTGCTCTAAGCCGACAGAACGACACCAGGGGGCAAAGGAGGCGCGTTATGGCGACGGCGGATCGCGTGCTGGTGGTGGGTGGAGGACCGGCCGGGCTGGAGGCCGCGCGGGGCATCGCGGACCTGGGGACACCCGTGATCTTGGTGGAGGCGAAGGATACGCTGGGAGGAACGCCCTGGGAGTCCTACGCCACCCTGACGCCGCATCTCGCGCCCACGCGCGAGCTGATGGCGGAGGTCAAGGGGGCGGTGGAGGGCCATCCCCTGGTCGACGTGCGCACCACGACGCGGGTGGTGGCGAGCGAAGGTGCGGCGGGGAACTTTCAGGTCACGCTGGAGCATGACGGCACGCGGTCCGTGGAAGCCGTCGGTGCCGTCGTGGTGGCCACGGGCTTTCAGCACTTTGACCCGGGCCGCGAAACCCAGATGTATGGGTACTACGAGTACGACGACGTCATCACGCTGGTCGACGCCGAGCGCATGATGCAGACAGGCCGGTTTGTGCGTCCATCGACTGGGGCCCCGCCCCGCTCGGTTGCGTTCATCCAGTGCGTCGGATCGCGCGACCGGCGCATCGGCAACCAGTACTGCTCGAAAGTGTGTTGCGGGATTGCGTCGAAGCAGTCCATCGAGGTGAAGCACTTGGTGCCGGACGCCAAAGTGTTCATCTTCTACATCGACATGCGGATGTACGGGTTCTGGGAGGACCAGCTGTACTGGAAGGCGCAGGAGGAACACAAGGTCAACTACATTCGCGGCATCGTGACCGAGGTGATCAAGAAGGGAGACCAGTTGCTCATCAAGGGCGAGGACACCACCATGGGCCGACCCGTGGAGGTGCCGATGGATTTAGTGGTGCTGTCGGTGGGCATGGAGCCGTCTGCAGGAACACTTGAGATGGCGCGCATCTTCCAGCTCCCCCGGGAGCCGCATGGCTTTTTGGCCACGGTGGGCGAGCCGCTGGACACGGTCAGCACGCCTGTGCCCGGGGTGTTTGTCGCGGGCGCGGCGGCGGGCCCGAAAGACCTGGAAGATACGGTCTCGATGGGAGGAGCGGCGGCGATGCGCACGGTCAGCCTGCTCCGCCGCCTGGTCGCCCAGTCGGCATGAATCCGGTGAGCGGGATGGTGGTGGATGGCGCCGCAGTCCAGGAGTTCCTGGACAAGGCGGAGCCGCTCCTGGAGCCGCCGGCGCTCCCCGCGCTCGACGCCGCTCTGCAGCGTCGCACCGCCCGCGTACATCGAGAGGCTGTTGGGTGGGCGGCCCGGTGGGCGCTGGCGCCGGTGTCGCGCCGGGTTAACCCGGCGGACCGGATCCGCTGGCAGCCGGAGTTGGAGCCCATCTGGGAGTTGGCGGCGGCGGGCGACGGGGAGGGGCTGGTGGCTCACCTCGCCGAGCGGCCGGCGACGCCGGATTGGCTGTTGGACTGGGCCACGTACTGGCTGAACATTCATGCGCCGGAGTGGCCGTGGTGGGGCCGATGGGTGTACCGCCGGGAGGGCGGGACCGGGGCCCTGCCGCTGGTGACCGGCGATATGGAGGGACTTCGCGACGTGGGGTTGGTGGAGGCTTACGGCGCGATTCGGCAGGACGTGCGCTTTCTGGGCTCGGTGTTGGACAGCACGCGCCGGCTGACCGCCGTGTCGGACGAGCACCGGCCGCTGGTGGCGCTCGGGGCCGTATACGCGGTGTACATGTTCACCATGGCGGCCTGGAAGCTGACCGAAGAATTCACGCGCGTGTTTCCTCCGTTCCCCGTGGTGCTGCAGACGTTGTTGGGCGTGAACCGATGGGAGGCGATGGAGCGTGGCTGAGAAGGCGCAGGCCGTCGAGCGTGAGACGGTGATGGTGGACGGCGTGGCGCTCACGCCGCAGTGGAGCCGCATGTTTGAACCGCGCCCCATTACGGGCTATGACTTGTCGGTGTTGGACGAGGTCACCGCCATCCCGGGCGCCGAGTCGCTGGGCTGGTGCTATCAGTGCGGCAAGTGCACGGCGGTGTGCCCCGTCGACACGGTCGGCGACTTCTCTCCGCGCAAGGTGTTTCGCCGCACGCAGCTGGGCACCCCTTTGCTGGACAGCCCCGATCTGTGGCTGTGCACCACGTGCTCCAATTGCCTGCGCGTGTGTCCCAAAGAGGTCAACATGATTCAAATCATGCCGGCCGTGCGCGAGCAGGCAGTGGCGGATGGCCAGGCGCCCCAGGAACTGCTGTCCGCCTTCGAAAATACGGCGCGGTATGGCAATCCGCTGGGGGAGCCTGCGCGCAAGCGGGCCGACTGGGTGAAGCAGGCGGGCGTTCCGGTCCCCATCATGAGCCAACACCCCGACCCGGTGGACGTCCTGTGGTTCGTGGAGTGCTATCCGGCCTACCATCCCCGAGGCCAGGAGGCGTCGGTCGCGCTGGCCCGCATCCTGAACGCGCTGGGCGTAGATTTTGGTATTCTGGGTCGCGAAGAAAAGTGCTCCGGGGACTCGC
Organism: Bacillota bacterium; assembly: GCA_021846565.1. GTDB lineage: Bacteria > Bacillota > Sulfobacillia > Sulfobacillales > JAIMBI01 > JAJZWV01. The sequence continues at coordinate 52,062 of JAJZWS010000011.1, read as the reverse complement.
AGCGCATGGCGGGTGAGGCGGGGCTGTTTGAGATGCTGGCGGAGCACAACATCAAAACGCTGTCCCAATACATGTTCAACGAGGTCCTGGTCACCGACCCGCATGCGTACAACGCGCTGCTGCATGAGTACCCGAAGTTTGGCGGGGAGTGGCCCACCCGGCACTACACGCAGTTCCTGGCCCCGCGGATCGGCGACATGGCGTTTCGGCGGGAGCTGCCCTGGCGCGTCACGTTCCACGACCCCTGCTACCTGGGCCGCCACAACGGCGAATATGAGGCACCGCGACAGCTTTTGCAGGCTATTCCGGGCCTTGAGCTGGTGGAGATGGGCCGGTGCCGGGAAAACGCGTACTGTTGTGGCGGCGGGGGCGGCGGCATGTGGATGGACAGCTTTACCGCCGAGTTCACCAGCATGCGCCTCTCCGAGAAGCGGGTGCTGGAAGCCATTGAGTACGGGGCCGAAGTGCTGGCCGTCACCTGTCCGTACGAAGTGTCCCGGTTTGAGGATGCCGTGAAGTCCACGGGCAACACGGGCCGGCTTCAGGTGATGGACATTGCGGAGTTGCTGGCCAAATCCATGGCCCTGGTGGACTGACCCAAACTTGATCCGAGAGGAACCCGAGGGGGAGGACGTCATGAGCGGAGCCGCGGACGGAGGGCACGACGTGAACCAAGTGAATGGTTGCCAATTACCGGCCGACTTGCTGTACTGGCCAGAAAAGCATGTGTGGGTACGCGGACCGGACGCCGACGGCGTGGTGGAAGCGGGTCTCACCGATGTGGCCCAGCACCTGGCCGGCAAAATCGTGATGGTCAACCTGCGAGGGCTGGGCAAAACCCTGGCTCGTGGGAAAAGTGCCGGAACCCTGGAGTCGGGTAAGTGGGTGGGCACTATCCCCACCCCCGTGGCGGGCGAGGTGGTGGCCGTGAATGAGGCGCTCAAAGCGTCTCCCGAGACGGTGAACCGCGATCCCTACGGGGCCGGGTGGCTCATCCGCGTGAAACCCAGCGCGTGGGACGTGGACCGCGAGGAACTGGCAGGGGGGCCGGATGGTCTCGCGCGGTATCGCGAGCTGTTGGAGCGGGACGGGATCCACTGCGCGAGCTAGAAACGGAGGTGAGGGTATGGCCTTCGTGTTTGCCTGTGAACTGCCGGACCATCTGTGGTACCGCGTCGACCAGGACGTGTGGCTGGAGGACCGGCCCGACGGCACGGTGCGGCTGGGGATGACCGACCCCGCGCAGACGCGGGCGGGCAAGCTCCTGTACCTGCGGGTCCGGGCGAACAAGTCGGTGCGTGCGGGACAGAGCGTGGCCACCGTGGAGTCGGGGAAGTGGGTGGGTCCTGTGCCCGCTCCGCTTCCCGGCTCGGTGGTGGACGCCAATCCCGCGGTGCTGGAGGACCCCTCCCTGGTGAATCGGGATCCCTATGGCGAGGGGTGGCTGCTCACCTTTCGTCCCGACCTGGGTCGCGAGGCGTGGGCGGCCAGTGGGCTCCGGCACGGACCCGACGCGGTCGACCCGTATCGGGCCAAGCTCAAAGAAGAAGGCCTCACGTGCATGCGCTGCGCCGATCCCATTCCGTGATGCCGCGCGGCGGGGAAACGGAGGAGCCACGATGGCAGTCACCACGAGGAGGAACGCGTCATGAGGCATGTGGATCTCGGCACGGTGTCGCGCCCCTTGTCTCAGGCCGTGTATCACGGGGTGGCGCACACCATGGCGGCCGGCGATGAACCGACCCTCATCACGGTCAGCCCGGACGGGCCGTATGTGTGCGTGGGCTACCATCAGGTGGCGAGCCGGGAGGTCAATCGGGACTACTGCGCCGCGCACGACATTCCGGTGGCCCGCCGCATGGTGGGCGGAGGTGCCGTGCTGTTGGACCACGACCAAGTGTTTTGGCACCTGATCCTGCCGCGAGGGAGCGAACCCGTCCAAGCGGTGTACGACCGATGCCTCGGAGCACCGGTGGATGCGTACCGCCGGATGGGCATCGCGGCCGAGCACCGGCCCGTCAACGACATTGTCGTCGGGGCTCAGAAGATCGGCGGGACGGGTGCCGTCACGCTAGAAGGGGCCCTGGCCATCGTGGGCAGCCTGATGTTCGACTTTGACGTGGACACCATGACCCGGGTGCTGGCAGTGCCCTCGGAGAAGTTCCGCGACAAAATGCAGAGCAGCCTCCGCGACTACATGACGACGATGCGGGCGCAGCTGGGGAGCGCCATGCCGTCCCGCCCCGAGGCCGTGGCCCTCTTGGTGGACGCGTTCGGGGAGCGCTTAGGCGAGCCCGTGCACAGCGGGGTCCTGACGACCGCGGAAGAGGCGGCCACCCGCCACTATGCGGAGCTCCTGTTCGACCCGGCGTTTGTGTATGCGTACGGGTCCACCGAGGGGTGGGTGCAGGCAGGCGTCAAGATCCGGGAGGGGGTGCGCCTGTACGAGGGGGTCGCCAAGGCGCCGGGGGGCTTGGTGCGGGTCATCGTGCGCGAGTGCGACGGCCGAGTGGACGATGTGCTGTTGGCGGGCGATTTCCTGGTGGAGCCGCGCGACGGCTTGGCCCGGGTGGCCGAGGCGGTGGTGGGTTCGCCCATGTTGCCGGAGGCGTATCTTCCGCGGCTGGAGCGCGCCTGGGCGACCATCAGCGTGCCGGGCGTCACGGCAGCCGATGTCGGGCGCGCCTGGGCTCAGGCGGTCGCCATCGATCCCACAGGGGTCCTCGAGCCCCACCGCGCGGCGGGAGGCGCACGCGCGGGACCCTGACGACCGGGCATCACCGGTCGCATGAACCGTTTCCACAAGAAGGGAGCTGATCGCGATGGATGAGATGCAAGCAGAGGTTCAAACCGTAGAGGTCGCGGCCCGCATCGATGCCAAGGGGCTGGCCTGCCCGTTGCCGGTCATCAAGGCCAAGAAGGGAATCGTGGGGGTCGAGATGGGTCAGGTGGTGGAGGTGGAGTGCACGGACCCAGGGTCCATGGCCGACTTCAAGGCGTTTGCCAACTCTACCGGCCACCAGCTCCTGCTGTCCCAGCAGGACGGTTCGGTCTTTCGGTTTCGCATCCGCCGGACCAAGTGAACTGGATTGGACCAGGACGGGAGCAAAATCGATGAACCATAGGACGGAGGCAGTCAATGGCTGACGAGACCAAGAAGTATCTCTACATCCTCACGACGGGCGTCGAAGCCCCGGAGAGGTCGGCTTCCCCGTTCTTTCTGGCCACGACCGCCGCGCTGATGGATGGGGAGTCGCGGATGGTGTTCACCATCACCGCCACGAGCCTGCTCAAGCGAGGGGCAGCGGAATCGCTTTACATCAAGGGGTATGGGCAGGGATCCACGCTGCAGTTTTTCATGGATCAAGCCCGCGAGGCGGGCGTGGAGTTTTACGTCTGCGCCCCGAGCCTTGATCTGAACGACTGCACCCTGGACGACTTGATTGAGGTGTCCGGCGTGGTGGGCGGCACGGCACTGAACGAGATGGCGGCCGAGGCGGACGTCGTCATCACGTTTTGATGCCCGACCGGGTTGTGGCGGCGACCCTGGCCATAGGGCCCGGGAGTACGGTCCGCGAGGTGGTCGAGGTGGCCCAGGTAGTGCTGGACGTGGAGGAGGCTCCATGGTCCAGCCGCCTGCAGGGCGTGTGTGCCGTCTTGTGGCAGGCGCGGCCGTCTCTGGTCAGTGCCAGCCTGTACGCCCCGGACCCGCCGGGCATTCGGCTGGTGCTCGCGGCCCATCAGGGGGGCCCTGTGGCGCTCACCGTGCCATGGCATGAGGGCCTGGTGGGCACCGCCGCGGCGGACCGCGTGGTACAGATCGTTCCGCTGCTGCGCATGTTTCATGGGCACCGCCTGGACAATCCGGCGGCGCAGTCAGCGGTAGCCGTGCCGGTAACGCGCCCGGGCGTGCTGGCCGTATTGGTCCTGCTGGCACCCGAACGGGACGCCTTTACCCCGGTGGAGGTGGAGATGGTGCAGCAGGTCGCGGAGCAGGCCGCCCAGCGATGGCCGTCTCAGGGCCACTGAACTGAAGGGCAACGAGAACTGACGACGCGACAAGGAGGAGGGTTCGAGGTGCGCATTGCCGTGCTGGTGAAGGATGTCCCGGATCTGGTGGAGGAGTTGGAGCTGGACGAATCGGGGCGTGCGTTGGCCGTCGATGACTTGAGCTATGTGCCCAGTGAGTGGGACGACCAGGCCCTCGAAGAGGCGCTGCTCTTAAAAGAAGCCTCCGGGGCGCATGTGTCGGCGGTGGCGCTGGACACCGGTGACATCGACAACATGCTTTACGCTGCGCTGGCCAAAGGGGCCGACCGCGCCGTCAAGCTGGTGGGCGACTATGACCGGACAATGCCCGGTCGACAGCGAGCGCGCATCTTGGCGGACTATCTGGCGGACGCCGGGTACGACCTGGTCATGACGGGCGTCCAGGCTGTGGACGACCTGGATGGGCAGATTGCCGGCTTGCTGGGGGGGATGCTGGGGTGGCCGCACGCCTCGGTGGTGCGCGACGTGGCAGTGGGTTCTGGCCCGGTGAGCTTCGTGCAGGAGTATGCCGGCGGCCGCATGGCCGAGTTTCGATCGGCCACCCCCCTGGTGCTGGGGGTGCAGGCGGCGAAAAAACCTCCCCGCTATGTGCCCATCGCCCGCATTCGCCAGGTGTCTCGCTCCGCAACGCTGGAGGAGGTGGAGGCCGGTGCGCCTTCGGCGGAGTCGACGCTCGCCGTGCAGCGGCTCTACCGGCCCGAGGCGCAGGGACACGCCACGATGTGGGAAGGGGATGCGGCCGAGGTGGCGGCGGCGCTCGTGGCCCTTCTGGATGAACAGCACTTAAGGAGCTGATGACATGGGACCGATTATCGTCGTGGTCGAGTTGCAGAACGATGCCATGAGCCCAGCGACTGGGGAGCTGTTAACCCGCGCGCGCCAGCTGGCGCAAGCGCGGTCGACGCGGGTCGTGGCCCTGGGATTTGGCGAGGCGGCCCGAAGCGCCCTGGCGGCGTCGGGCGCCGATGACGCCGTGCTGGTGGTGGGAGCCGACCCCTACGTGCCCACCCTGGCGGAGGCGGCGCTGCGCCAGATGGTGCGCGAAACGTCGGCAGGCCTGGTGCTGCTGGCCAATACCACCATGGGCATGGACCTGGGCGCGGCTACGGCGGCGGCCGAGGGCCGCCCCATGGTGGCGTATGTGACCAGCCTCACAGCGGTCGAAGGCGGGGAGTTCACCGCAACCAGCCAGGTGTATGCGGGCAAGCTGGTGGCGGAGGTGGCGGTGCCGGAGGGATCCGTGCTGACGGTCCTGCCTGGCTCCTGGCCGGCGGACGATGCGGTGGCCGGCGGCACCCCGGTACGCGAGGTGGCGGTGGCGCCCGAATCCGCGATGGAACTGGTGCGGACCATTGAGCCGGAAACCGGGGACGTGGACATCACGCGGGCCGATGTGCTGGTGAGTGTGGGCCGTGGCATCCAGGACCCGGACAACCTGGAGCTGGCCGATGAGCTGGCGGAGGCGCTGGGGGCGGTGGTGAGCTGCTCGCGACCCGTGGTCGACGCGGGCTGGCTGCCCCGGGCGCGGCAGGTGGGCAAGTCGGGGCAGACCGTGAAGCCCAAGCTCTATCTGGCGCTGGGCATCAGTGGGGCGCCCGAACACCTGCAGGGGATGAAAGACAGCGAGATTATCGTCGCGGTCAACAGCGATCCGGCGGCCCCTATCTTCGAGGTGGCCCACTACGGCGCTACCTGCGACATCTTGGAACTGATGCCGCTCTTGACGGAGCTTCTCGGGGAGGCGGGTTAGCATGACACTGCGGACCGTGCTCGTGGCCGCCACCATCGTGGTGGCCCTGGCCAGCGTCGGGGTTTTTGGAGTGCGGGGCCGGGCCATCTGGAACGTCATGCGTCGGACTCGGCCCGTCGTGCGGTGGGACCGGATCGGCGAGCGGCTCCTCTCGGTGGGAACCCAGGTGTTTGGCCATCGCCGCATGGTCCGCATCCCCTTCTCCGGCATCCTGCATTACTTTATTTTCAGCGGATTCGTTGTGCTGCTGCTGGACATCGTGGGCACCATCGGCCAGGTGTTTCGGCCGGGATTTGGCATCGGGCCGTGGCTCAGCCTAGCGGTCGATGTGTGGGTGGCACTGGTGCTGGTGGGCGTGCTGATGGCCGTGTACAATCGGGCCGTGCTGCGGCCGGCCCGCTTCCATGGCTCTGACGAGCGGGATGCTTACATGATTTTGGTGCTCATTGCGATCATCGTGGTGGGCATCGTTGTGCATGAGTCGTTCTACCCCGTGGTGGCGGCGTCATTCTTCCATGTGACGGACCCGTCTCTTAAGAGCGAGTTTCTTGGCAACGGCTTGTACCACCTGTGGCGGGCCCTCGGTTGGACCACGCCCACGGGCGCGATGGTGGGCTACACCGTGGGCTACCTGATGGACATCGGGATGGTGTTCGCGTTTTTGGCGTATCTCCCGTACTCCAAGCATTTTCACATTCTGCTGGCCGTGCCCAACATCTTCTTTCGCAAGCTCGGTCCCATCGGGGAGCTGGTGGAGTCGCCCCCTGAAGAGACGATGGCCATCCGCTCGTTCGATGACATGCGCTGGAAGGACGTGCTGGACCTTTTCACCTGCACGGAGTGCGGGCGCTGCCAGGACGTATGTCCCGCCAATGCCGCCGGTCAGCCGCTTTCGCCCAAGATGGTCATCCTGGACCTGCGAGACCGGCTGGTGAGCGACTGGGGGCGGCCGGCGGCCGACGCTCCGCCGCTCGCGGGTGGCGCCGTGTCCCGCGAAGCCCTGTGGGCCTGCACTACGTGCGGTGCCTGCCAGAAGGCGTGTCCGGTGTTCATTGAGCACGTGCCCAAGATTGCCGGACTCCGTGCGGCGCTCCTCGAAGACGGCGACGTGGATCCGGCGGCGCAGAAGGTGCTGGTGGCTTGGGAGCGCCAGGGCAACTCGTTTGGCCAACCGGCGCGCAAGCGTCCCGAGTGGGCCAAGGGACTGGAGTTCCCCATCAAGGACGCCCGCAAGGAACCGGTGGACTGGCTCTGGTTCGTGGGGGACTTTGCCGCGTTAGACCCCCGTGCCCGCGAAATGACCCCGCTGGTGGGCGAGCTGCTGCATCGGGCTGGCGTGGACTTTGGGATCCTGTACGAGGGGGAGGTGAACTCCGGCAACGACGCGCTGCGCATTGGGGAGTACGGCCTGTTTGAAACACTGGCCCAGAAAAACCTGAAGATCCTGGAGAAGGCCACCTTCCAGCGGGTGTTCACCACCGATCCACACTCCCTGAACGCCCTCAAGAATGAATACCGGAAGTTCGGGTTCGACAAGCCCGTGTTCCACTACACGGAGGCATTTCTGGCCCTCATTCAGGAGGGCCGCCTGCCTGTCACGCCCGTGCCGATTCGCGCCACGTATCATGACCCGTGCTACCTGGGGCGATGGAACCACATCACCGAAGCGCCGCGCGAGCTGCTGCGCGCGCTGGGGGTGGACCTCAGAGAAATGCCGCGGCATGGGGAGCAAAGCTTTTGCTGCGGTGCAGGGGGTGGCCGCATTTGGATGGATGAGACCGGCATCGTGGAGCGTCCCGCCAACCAGCGCATCCGCGAGGCGTTGGCGCTCCCGGGCATTACCCACTTCGTGGTGGCCTGTCCCAAGGACGTGTCAATGTTTCATGCGGCCGCCACCGCGCTGGGGGTGGATGATCGGCTGCGGGTGACCGACGTGACGGAGCTGCTGGCCGCGGCGGTGGGCATGCGCGCCACCCCGCTGCCGGCCGCCATGGCGATGGGGTCCAGTGAGTAGCAGGGCCTGGCGGTCGAAGGGCGCGGGAGGAGACCACCGTGGAGGACACCGCATCGGTCGTGGTGCGCCCCGCCGTGCTTACCGACGCGGCGGGCATCGCCCGGGCCCATGTGGAAAGCTGGCGGACGACCTATCGGGGTATTGTCCCGGATGGGTTCTTGGACGGGATGGATCCAGAGCGCCAGCAAGCCCGATGGCAGAGACTGCTGGACCATCGGGACACGACCGTGTGGGTGGCAGAGCGCTCCGGGGTGATTGTGGGTCATGCGTCGGGTGGTCCCCAGCGCGGCGGGGCGTTTCCCGGGTGGCCAGGCGAGGTGTATTCGATCTACCTAACGCGGGCCGCCCAAGGTTTCGGTACGGGTGCCCGCCTATGGCGTCATACGACGGAAAGCCTTAGGCACGCAGGCCTGATGCCCTTTGTGGTTTGGGTGCTGACCCAAAACCCCACCGTTCGCTTCTATGAACACATGGGCGGCCAGCGCCTGGCTGAGCGACCGGTGGCCATCGGTGGCGTTGACCTGCCCGAGGCGGCGTACGGGTTTATCGACGCGCGCTGACTGACGGCCGCACAAATCCCAGAGGTTCGCACACGATGAGGTGCGGAGGGGACCATCCGCCACATGTCGCGTCGGGCAGCATCGGCAACGACATCAGCCAGATGGTGCAACCGTATAGCCCCACGGGCCGGCGCACGCGAGACAGCTTGACCTGACTCTGCACGGCGGCCTCGATCTCCACCTGGCGTGGTTCTCGTGCGACCTTGGCCCCGCTCCCTGGCATTGGCCGGTCCGCTCGCCCGATGGTGCCAGGCTCACCGAGCGGTGGACGCGGGCGACCTACCGTCCGTGGTTGACGAAGCCGCGCTCATCGCACCCACTGTGCCCGCTGCTGGCCAGCAGACCACGGGTCGGCGCCGGTGACGATGTGCGGCGAGTCTTGACCGAAGCGGTCCGGCTCGCCGCAAGCATGCAACGTCTGTTGCAGCTACCGGCTTGGGGTCAGGGTCGGGGGCGGGACCCACCGGCCGAGTCCCGGCCTCCGGCTAAGGATGACATCGCCCGCTGTCCGCCGGGGGCGATGGCATAATAGAGAACGAAGGGTGGAATACATGAAGGCAACCCTCGCCGTGCTCAACGAACTGGAGCGACAGGGCATCGTTCACCGGTATGCCATCGGCGGTGCCATGGCCGCCATGTTTTACGTCGAGCCGACCGTCACCTATGATATGCATATCTTTGTGGTGTTGCCAACCAGCAGCGGGCTGCTGACACTCACGCCGATCTATGACGCGCTGCGACAGCGCGGATATGAGCCCGAAGGCGAATGCATCGTCATTGAGGGCGTGCCGGTTCAGTTTCTGCCTGCCTACAATCCGTTGGTGGAAGAAGCGTTGGAGCAGGCGCGCCTGGTTGACGTCGAGGGGGTGGCCACGCGCGTCTTACCACTTGAGCACTTGATTGCCATGGCTGCCCAGACAGGCCGCCTCAAGGATCGAGCGCGCGTCCAGTTGCTCATGGACGAGGGTTCTGTGAACACGGTCCGCCTAGCCGATATTTGTGGTCGCCATGGCCTGTCCGTGCCGTCCCAGGAGGAGACCCCATGACCGAGCTGCCGGCCGCCATGCAGGAGGCGCTGGCCGCCAAGCAGCGCCGGCGCCGGGCGCTGGCCGCCCTGCCGTACGCCGATAAGCTTCGCATCCTCCTGCGCCTGCAACAGGTGCGCGACGCGATCGGCGAAACCCGCGGAGCCACCGCGAGGGCTTGGCCGATCGACGTCACGACGCTTTTCCCCAGCGGCATGGCCTCTTTGCAGGAGGACGCGCCGGCGCCTCCTCCCGACCTCGTTCCTCCTGAACCCCCCCGGGAGGGGACGCCCCCGACTGATTGTCATTCCCATGCCTAACGACGACGTCAGCCATGCTCCCCTCCAGGACAGGGTCGGTCACGTGTGTCAGAGACCCCAGTGGGCCGGGCGGACCGGCACGGCTTTTGAGAGGTACGCTGGCCCGCGCGCTGGTTGCAGATTGTTTTCTATCGCGATGCGTTTCATCTGTGCGCCGGTTTGACAGGCGTCAGGTTTTCCCTCGACCGCGGCCGGATCATCGTGCTGGGCATCGCCGTGGCCGGGTTGGGCTGGGTCGCAACGACGCAAGCCCTTCCTGACCGATGCCGTTGGCGGGAAGCCTCTTGGTCGGGGCTCCGAGGGACCTTTTGGTGGCGGAGATTTTCGCGGAGGTCCAACGGGCCAGCCCCTCGTCCCATCGCAGCCACGTCGTGGGGACATCTCGTTGGGTCTGCTGGGGCGGCCTCGCTGGGGCGGTCGGCGGGCCCGTTGCTGCAGCCGGCCACCCGGGAGCCCTTCGCCCATCGGAGGCCCGAGAGAGTGCCGATGACAACCCCGAGGCTCTGTGGCGGGGGAGGGCCGGATGGCTCACCGGACGCTTTTGACCTTGGTGATCAACAGCGATCCCACCAGGAAGTACACGAACGTCACCAGATAAAGCACCCGGTACGACATCGCGAGCCCCGCACTGGACACCAGGACCGCCAGGAGGCCCCCCGCAATCAAAGTCGCAATGGTTTGGGACAGAGTCTGCGAAATCGACCAGAGCCCCATGTCTTTGGCAGCATCCCGCCCCTTGGGCAGCACATCGACAGCCAGCGCCCAATCCGTGGAGAGATAGGTGCCATACCCCACCCCGAAAAGCCCGGACAGCACCAGGATCTGCGTCATGCCGTGGGAAAACACGAAGCCCAGCGCGGACAGCCCCATGACCAAGCCACCCCAGCGCACCATCATCTTGCGTCGCTTCAGCCGATCCGACAGCCACCCCGCCGTCAGAACGGAAATCAAGGACCCAATCGTCACCAGCAGCAGGATGCTTTCGAGGGGCCCGTTGGGGTTTTTCATGTGCTGGACATACACCAGATAGTAGTTGAGATAATATTCGAGCGTGCCGAAGCCCAAGAGCACCATGAGGCGGGTGCCAAACACCCACCACCAGTCGCTGTGCTCACGCGGGGGAATCCAAAAGCTTTGCAAAAAGGCCCGCCAGCGAAATGGCGCCGCCGCGGTGCGCTGGGGCACCTCCCGGACGCCCACGACCGTGACGAGGAGCCCCAGCACCTGCAGGAGCGCCAGCACCTCAAACGCCGTGCGGATAGCAAAGGCGCTGGCAATCACCACGCCGCCAATGACGGCCGCCTGGGTCATGAGCCCCATGTAGCCCGATGCGGTCCCCCGCTGGTCGGCCACCACCAAATCCGGAATGAGCGCCTGATACGGCGCCGCCGCCAGGTTCGCCACCACCTGCAGAAGAAAGTACGCAGCGGCAAACAGCGGGATGGAGGGAGCGGCGCCCATGTACCACAGCAACAGCGCGGTCGCCGGCACGCCCACCAGCATGTAGGGCCGTCGGCGGCCGAGGCTTCCCACCTTGCGGTCGGAGATGGCGCCCGCGAGCGGCTGCACCACACTCGCAATCAGCGCGCCTACCGCCGTGAGGCCGGACAGTACCAGACCGGCCTGGGTGTCACCGACAAACTGTCGAATGACGGCCGGCCCCAATATGATAATCAGGGCCGTCCACTGAGCGTTGGACGTGAACCAGAAGAACGACAGCGCTAGGTTTTCCGATACCCGAAGCCGTCGCGGCGCATGCTCGGCCACCAGCATCATGATTCCTCCCCGCCGAACGGCTCGGTCCGGCGGAAGTTCGCGACCGGCGGCCTCGGTTCCTGCTAGTCGTCGGCCGCCTCACCGGACGGCACGTCAAATTGCGACTCGCCCTGCGTCGCCTGCCCTCGGCGCATGGCGGGCAGTGCTGTGCGGACTCGTCTCAAGTCTTGCGTCTCGTAGCCGGACGCCACCCCCCAGCGATAAAACGCCAACGCCACCACGGCCACGACCAGCGAGTCCCAGGGGGCCGGCAGCACCTTGGGGGCGCCGGCAGCAGCGTTGAAGCTGCCCAGATAGTCCAACCCCGTAATGACCGCGAGATACACCACGAACCAGGCGCTTTTGGCCACGACGTGGTCGGTGGCCGCGTCCTCGCGGTGGTGGGTCCAGTAGTACGCGTACACAATCACGCCGGCCAGCTCCACCAGCATGACCTTGCCAATCGTGGGCCAGCCGGACCAGTAAATCAAGAGACTCCCGATGATGAAGCCGGCCGGCCCCCAGATCGAGAGCCACGGGACGCGGCTCACATTTCGCGCGGGCTTGGGCGCCACCCGCCGCATGACGCCCACGGAAATGGGTCCCATGATATACGTCAGCACAATGACGTCCGACACGACGCCCGCGAGCGCCCGCCAACTCGGGAACGGCAGCAGGAACAGGAAGCCCACCAGCCAGGTCACCACCAGTCCGGTGATGGGCTGGCCCGCATCCGTGAGCCGCGTGAAGACGGTGGGAAAGGATCCGTTCCGCCCCATGGCGTGCGCCGTGCGCGACGCGCTGGTGAGGTTCACCAGCGCGGTGTCGGCCGGGGAGATGACCGCGTCAATGCGCAGCAACAGGGCAAGCCACCCCAAACCCGCCACCAGGGCCAGGTCCACGTAGGGCGCGTTGAATGACAACCCCGCCCAGCCATGGTGCAGCGCGGACGGCGGCACGGCCAGCACGAATGCCACCTCCAAGCAGAGATACAACGCGCCGGCCAACAGGAGCGAGATCCAGATGGAACGCGGCACATCCCGCTGAGGGTTCTTAGCCTCGCCCGCCAGATCAATAGAGTGCCGGAAACCCGTCAGGGACAGGATGATGCCGCCGGACGACACCGCCCCCAGCATCCCAGAGACGCCGTACGGCAGAATGCCGCCGTGCGTGAGGTTGCCCACGTGGTGGGCCGCCACGAGGAGCACCACCACGGTGAGGGCGGGAATGACCATCTTCCACGCCATCGTATAGTTGTTGATCCGGGCAAACAGCTTCATGCCCATGAGGTTCAAGGTCATGAACCCGATCATCAACAGCGCCCCCACCACAAACCCGGGGGGCGTCAGGGACCCGTTCGCATAGAGACCTGGGACCCACGAGCTCCCGTACTGGATCATGGCGACGGTTTCCAAAGGGGAAAACGCGGCCCAGGAAATAAACGTAGCCCAGCCGACCAGGTGGCTCACAAACGGAGACTGGGTGTACTGCGCGTAGCGGGCCATGCTGCCGGTTTCAGGGAACAAGGTCCCCAGCTCCATGAAAAACGGAGCGATGACCAGCGAGGCGGCTATGCCGATGAGCCAAGCGAGAATGGCCGATGGGCCTGCGAGGCCGGCCGCAGCCATGGCGGCCAGGAGCCACCCCGACCCAATGATGGCCGCCAAATTGACCATGACCAAATCCCATAGGGTCAGAGCCCGTCGAAATGCACGAGTTCGGGCCACTCGCACCACTCCTTTCCGTTCCGTTCCGTTCCGTTCCTTTCCGTGAAACCATCAGATTGCTTGGATAGATGCTGGGTTTTATCTCGGCTAAACCCTTCGCACGCCAGCACGGATGACGGGAGGCTATGCACAGCGTCTACGCGTCAGGCACATCCTGAAAAACAAGAAGTCCCGGGCAAAAACCTGGGACTCTTCCAGCATAGCGGCATCGATTGCTTAGAGCTCGGCGGCTCTGGCCGCCGTGAGCGGTTTCTGACCCGCTCTCGGACGCCCTCCGCGGCTGGGCAGAAAGATCGCTAGAAATCCGGCGTCATGTGGCCCGAGACACCGATTTCCGCATGGATGCGGATTGACGCCGTTCGCCCGCCCATGAGATTCATCCGGCTGGGCATCCTATGGGCAGCCGGCCTGTGCCCATGCCAGCGGTGTCCCGCCCTTGGCGCCGGGTGGCAAAACGGGTGTGAAGACGGATGGGCAGAGGGAGGTCAGCCAAGGTGAAGCTGGACGCGGACCAGGTGGCCGACTTGGACCAGCGCCTGCGTGAACTTTCGCGCCGGCTGGACAACCTGCTGGATGCCGACACCCCCTTTCCCACCGAGACGGCAGAGGTTCGGCAGAGACTGGGCCGGGGCCTCGGCAGCAGTGCGGACGTGCGGCTGGTGTCCGTCGCCACCCCAGGACCCGAGCACGGGGTGCTAGTGGCCTACATCGATGGCATTGTGGACAACCAGCGCGTGGCGGAGGCCGTGGTGCGTCCGTTGGGACAGACCACCGCCGCAGCGGCCTCGTGGCAGCATACCGCGCTGGCGAGCGCCGGGGTGAAGGCAGAATCCCGGTGGTCCGCACTGCTGACCGACCTGACGGAGGGGTCTACAGTGATTTTTGCCAGCGGGTTGGCCCACGCCTGGGTTGCGGACACGGCCAAATATGTGCAACGGGATGTGACGCGGCCCCAGACGGAGTTGGCGGTCCGAGGGCCAGAGCAGGCGTTCATCGAAGTGCTGTCGGTTCAAAAAGCCCAGTTGCGGCAGGCCCTCGGCAGCACGGCGCTGCGGTTTACCGATCTCCATGTGGGGCGTACCGCTCAGAGCACGGTGGCCGTGGCTCACCTGGCTGGTGTGACAAACCCGTCCCTGGTGGATGCCGTCGTGGGCCGGATCCAGCAGATCGATGTGGCGGGCATCTCTACGTCCACTCAAATCGCGGGCCTGATTCGAGACCATCCACGGTCCATCTTCCCCACGGTCCGCGCCACGGAGCGCGTCGATGTGGCGACGTGGCACATTCTTCAGGGGGGCGCGGCCGTCTTGACTAACGGAGACCCGTTCGTGTTGCTGGCTCCGGCCCCGCTGGTTTCGTTTTACCGCACGGCGATGGACTACTCCACGTCGTGGGCGGACGCTGCCTTCACGCGACTCATCCGGCTCATATCGTGGGGCCTCGGTCTGTATCTGCCCGCCCTGTATGTGGCGCTGGCGGAGGTCAACCCCAATCTGCTGCCGACGTCCCTGTTCATTATGATGCAGGGCGGACACTCGGGGCTGCCGTTTTCTCCCCTCCTGGAAATCGTCCTGATGATCGTGGTCATTGAGGTGCTGCGCGAGGCGGCCATCCGTCTGCCCAAGTTTCTCAGCACCACCATCGGCACCGTCGGCGCAATCGTCGTAGGGACGGCCGTCGTGCGGGCTGGCATCGTCGACTCGCAGATCATCGTCATGATGACCCTAACGGCGCTGGCTCTGTTTGCCACGCCTACGTACGAATTGACCGGAGCGTGGCGGCTTGTGGGATTCCTGCTCCTGATCGGTGCGGCAATGCTCGGCATCTTGGGCATCGTCCTCGCGACGGTGGCCGTTGTGGCGGTGGTGCTGGATATGAAGTCGTTTGGCGTGCCCTACTTTGCCCCCGGCGCTCCATTTCGGAGCGCGGACTGGTCGGACAGTGTTTGGCGCGCCCCTTGGACGTTGATGGGGCGTCGACGGACCGAGGCGCGCCCGAGCCAGGACACGTGGAGGGTGCCCGCAGCGGCTTCCGCCCCATCGCCGCACCTGCACCGTGCACAGCGCCGGCGCCGCCACCGGGGGGATCAGTAGTGCGTTGGCAGGCTCGCTGGGCGGCAGTGGCGGCGCTGCTGCTAAGCCTTACCCTACTGGCCGGCTGTTGGGACCAAAAGGGCATCTCGGACCGCGCGGCCGCCCTGATGGTAAGCATCGCGTGGAATCCCTCTGGCCGCTCGGACTGGACGTTCTACTTCCCCAATCCGACCGTGACCGTGAACAGTCAGTCCCAGATCAAATCGACTCAGCAACTGTATACGGTGGCGGTCGCGGCAGACAGTTGGGCCGGAGCCGAGCGGGCCGCGCAGCGCCTGTTGGACCGCCACCTGTACCTCGGGCAGCTGAAGGTTCTGCTGTGGTCGTCCAACTTGCCGGCGGATGCGGCGGCCACGTTGGTGGATGCCTACAATCGCCAGGGCATCAGCTCCAAAGTGACCTACGTCGGCGTGGCCCAGGCGCCCTCCCTGCCGCATCTGCTGCAGGCGTCCCCACAGGAAGTGGTCCCGCGACTGAAGTGGCAGCATGTATTTTCGTGTGCACCCTGCGAGGCGATTCAGCTCAGTGAACCCTTTTGGCACGTGTGGGACGATGTCCATACGCCGGGCATGTCGCCGGTGGCTCCCTACATCACGTCGAGCGGGGCGCTGAGCCAGATCGCGGTCTATGGCCACCGAGGGCCGCCGGTGATTTTCACTCCGCAGCAGACATTGGGATGGGCGCTGCTTACGAGTCGCGTCACGCGGGAAGTGCTGACCCTGTCACGCGGCGGTGAGCGTTATGCCGTCACCGGTGTCCACGGGCGGGCCACCACGCGCGTAGCCTGGACGGGCGGGCCGCTCCAGGTGGACGTCCATGTCGCCATGAGCGGGGCGCTGGCCCAGGCCCCGTACGGCACTGCTGGGCGCCCGGCCGACATTCGGGCGATCGAGACCACCGCCGCCCGCTTGCTGCTGGCCGATTGCGAAGCAGCCGTCCGCGAGGCCAATGCCCGACACGTGGATCCGTTTGGCTACGCGCGGAGTCTCCTATTTGCCCATCCCGAGTGGGTCCACCATCCGGGATTGGCGTGGCCGGCCCTGTCATCACACGTGGCGTTTACGGTCTCGTTCAATCTGACAACGCCGGGTGTGACGACGTGACCCAGCGGGTTGAGCCGATATCGTCGGGGCAGTACTTTTGGATGATTATGGTTTCCGTCATGGTGGGCAGTGTCTATCTGTGGCCGGCATACGTGGTGGGCCTGGCCGGACCGGGCGCATACGCATCGCTGCTGGCCGCCACCGTTGTGGCGGCCAGCGTGACCGTGCTGCAGGCCGCGTGGATGCGACGCATGGATTATCGTTCGTACCCGGCCGCCATGGAAGCGACTTGGTCCCCCTGGCTGGCACCGGTGCTGACCTGGATCACCATGCTGTTGATGCTGGCGTTGGATGCTGTCATCTTGTATCTGTACGGCGAATTGCTGCAGACGTTCTTTTACCCCGCGACGCCTAGTTGGGTGACCGTGGGCACCATTGGTGCGTTGGCGGTGTGGATAGCCGTTCGGTCGCTGACCGTCGTTGCACGCAACGTTCAGTTCTGGTTTCCGCTGCTCCTGGCCTCGTTCCTGCTGGTCGTGGCACTGTCCGCGGGCGACATGCGTTTTCCGATGGCCGCGACCCCGAATTTGGGTGTCCCGCCAGGGGTCCTGGCTCGCGCATCGGTGGCGACCTGGTTTCTCTACGCCAACCCCTGTACGACGGCCGCCCTGCTGCCCCACGTCCGTCGAACCGGCCGTTGGAGTGCTGGGACAGTGGCCGTGGCCGCCATCGCCCTGGAGGGTGTGATATTGATGGTCATTCTGTTCATCGCACTGGCGACGCTCGGTCCCGCGGTGATTCCCGATATGACCTGGCCTATTATCTATATCTTCAGCATCGTAAAACTGTCATCATTTTTCGTCCAAGACGTGGGCATGCTTATCCTGATTATCTGGACCACCGCTATTGTTCTTCATTTAGCGGTCCACAGCTATGTGGCGGCGTGGAACGTGGGACCCCCCGTGGGCGGATACAACCCACGAAGACAATATCTCGTGGCAGGCCTGGGACTGGCCCTCGTGGCTGGCGCTCTGTCCGTGGGATCCGTGGCGGAAGCGGAAGTCTGGCTCTTTCAGATTCTCACCCCCGCAGATTTGGCGTGGACGGTGGCGGTGGTGGCGGCCACCACCCTGGTGGCCTGGTGGCGCACGCGCCGAACGGGAGCACCCGACCGGGCAGGCGGATCCGGCCCGGGGGTTCCGCCGCGTAGGGTGTAATCACCACGGAGGCGGCCGCGGCGCCCAGCAGAGTCAGGCGGGCCGCTCCACGTCAAGCCCCTGGGCCTTCCAGGCGGCGGTGCCGCCCTCAATGAACGCGACGTGCTTGTATCCCATGCGCTTTAAGAGGTGCGCTCCGAGGGCGGCCTGACCGCCGACGCCGCATGTGACCAGGATGGGTCGCGCGAAGTCGCGCAGTTCGGGCGAGCGAAGCGCCAGGGGCAGCTCATGGTCGGCACGGATGGGCAACATGCCCAGCGTGATGTTGATGCCGCCGGGAATGAGGCCGCAGGCAGCGAGGTCGATGGGGTCCTGCACATCGATCACCAGCGTGTTGGGCTGTTCCCGGCCGCGCCGCCGGGCTTCCTCGGGCTCCACGCCCTCCACATCGGCACGCGCATCTGCCACCATCTGCCGAAACGTCCATGCCACGCCACCACCCCTTTCGTCTTCTGCCAGCTGGTCTCTGCCCTCAGCCAACGTATCCGGCGTCTAGCCTGGGGCTGGTCCCATCTTACCAGCTTCAGGACGGTGGGTGTGCCAAGATGTGGCGGGTTGCCGGTTTACGTCAATGCCGCGAGACTGTCGTCCAGCATCATGAGCAAGGTTGCCACTTCCTCCGCCGTGATGACCAGCGGGGGCCCGATGAGAACGTGGTCGCCGTACGGGGATGCGCCTTCGCCGCTTCCCGGATATATCAGGAGACCCCGGTCAAACGCCCGCTGACCAAGCTGGCTTGCCCGCCCTCCCGGCACCCGGCGGTCCGTCTCGAGCACCAAGCCTTGCATCAGGCCACGGCCGCGCACTTCGCGCACCACCGGGTGCCGTGCCCTGAGCGCGTGCAGTCCCCGGGCCAACTGAACGCCCATGAGCGCGCTGCGTCGAACCAAGTCCTCCGCCTCCAAGATCTCCAGCGCTTTGGCTCCCGCGGCACAAGCGACGGGATGTCCTCCAAACGTAAACCCGTGAACGAAGCGACCCGAGCCCTGGGCAATCGCGTTGTAGACGCGGTCGGTCGCCACGACGGCGCCCAGGGGGGCGTAACCCCCAGACAACCCTTTGGCCAGCGTAACGATGTCGGGGTCGACCGCATGATGCTCCACGCCGAGCATACGGCCCGTGCGGCCGAGGCCGGCCATCACCTCGTCGACGATCAGCAGGATCCCCCAGCGGTCGCACAACTTGCGCAGCTGGGTGAAAAACCCCGGATGCGGTACGAATCCGGAGGCAGCCGACCCGCTGATGGGTTCCCACAGGATGGCCGCGACCGTCTCTGGCCCCGCCCGCTCAATGGTCGCCCCGACCTCTGCGACGCACGGGCACCAGCCGCCGGCCGCCCTCCCGCGGCAATCGCTTCGCGGCTGCGGGGCATGAACGAACGCCGCCGCACTCAGCAGGGGGTCGTAGGGCCTTCGGCGCGCGAGGTGGCCGGACGCCGCCAGCGCCCCCAACGTGTTGCCGTGGTACGACGGCCACTGGGTGACGACCCGGTAGCGTTCGGACTGTCCACCTTCCAGGAAGTACTGCCGCGCCAGCTTGATGGCCGTTTCCGTCGCCTCCGATCCGCCGGAGACGGGATACGTATGGCTCAGGTCCCCTGGCAGGAGTCGGGCCACGTGATGCCCCAGGGCTTCCTGGGCTGCCGACGTAAACCGCTGAGTGTGCGCAAACGCCACGGACCCCGCTTGCTGCGCCATCGCGTCAACAATCTCGCGGCGCCCATGGCCTAAATTGGCGACCAGAGCCCCGGACGATCCATCCAAGTACCGGCGGCCCTCCGCGTCCCACAGATAGATGCCCGCGCCGCCGGCGATCAGGGGGTAGTGCGCTGAGGGCGAGCGGTAAAACACATCGCTCATGCCGACGCCTGGCGGTCCACCGGCGTCGTGGACACAAGCCGCCTCAACGCCTCGTATTCCGCGTCTGTGGGAGGAGCCCAGTGCCCGACGTCCGGGTGAACCTCCAGCGGCCATCCCGTGGCATTCTGCACGGTCGCGAGGGTTTCGTCGGGGTGCAGCTGACGGAGCCGCATCCGGCCCTCGTCGTCAAAATCGTACAGTCCTCGGTCGGTGACCACCCATGCCGGACCCTGACCATCCGGGCGCCGCCCTTCGGGCGGGTGGCCCGGTGAGGTGACAAAGTCGACTTGGGGCGGGAAGTGCCGGAGGTCCTGCGGGAGCATGAGGATGAGGCGCCGCGCGCAGGACGCGATGTCGGCCGCCCCACCTGAACCGGCCAGGCGGGTCACCGGGTGCTCGTACGGTCCAATGACCGTGGAATTGAGATTTCCACGGCAGTCGACCTGTGCACCGCCCAGAAATCCCACGTCAATCCAGCCGGTCTGCAGGTAATTGCTAAACAGTTCCAGCATAGGGATCGTGGCCAGTGCGTCACGCACCAGGACGGGATCGCCGATGGACAACGGCAGGGACTTGGGATTCGCATCCAGAATGCCGGATTCATAAATCAGCACCAGGTCCGGTGCGTGAACCCGCTTGGCCAAGTTGGCAGCGAGGTTGGGCAGCCCTACGCCCACCAGCACCCGCTCCGCGGGACGAAGCAGCCGAGCCGCCATGACCACCATTTGTTCTTTTGGGGTCAGCAGGGGATCGCTCATATGAGGGCCGCCTCCTTCAGCGTGCGCAGCCGCCCCGCTGGCAGCTGCCGAACATATTCCGCCCGATCTGCGACGCCGTAAACAAATTCGTGCAACCACGCCTCCACCGCCAGCTCCTGGCGCGCCTGCGCGTCCCATTGGCGGTAGAACAGCGTATCCCGGTCATACCGTCCCAACACGTATGACGGATGTGCTCCCCACGGCTCCACGGATACACTGGCCACCCGGAACGCGGGCAGCAGCAGGGTGAGGCGTCCGGCCCGAAGCTCCCGGGCCGGTTCGCATGTCTCGACGGACACCAGGACCCGTCGGGCCGCCAGCGCCGCCTCGCGCATCTCCCCCAGCAGGCCGTCCACGTAAATATTGCCCTCCTCATCCGCCGCGTGGGCATGCAGCAGCGTGACGTCGGGAGCCAAGGGGGGAACCACGGGGACCAACTGCCCGGTGAACGGGCTCGCCACCCGTGGGCGGGCTCGACGGCGACTCAGATCGTTGTCCAGCGTGTTCACGGGCCAAAAGGGCACGCCGGCCGCGCCCGCCGCCAACCGGGCCACCATCTCAAAGTGAGTCCACTCCTCGATCGCGACCGCCCCCGTCTCGACGGCGCGGCGAAACACGGGCAACAGCCCCACGCCGGGATTCCCGGCATAGCTGAAGATCACTTTTTCGGCCACGTGTCCCGCCAGCATCTGCTCATAGAGCAGGTCGGGCGTGGCGCGACATAGCGTCAGGCCACGCTTGTGCTGGCGGATAATCTCATGGCCAAACGCAAACGGAATGAGGTGCGTGAACCCTGCTAGATAGAGCACCTGCCCGTCTTCGATGTATCGCGCCACCGCCTCGGACACCGACAGCCACTCCACCGCCGTCACCAACTTTCTTAATGGACTGGGCCTGCGGGTCGAGGGTCTGGATAGCGTACCGCCTGTGTGATGACTTGAGCCTCAAGAAAGAACCCCAAGTAGTCCGGGCCCCCAACCTTGGGACCGGTACCGGACAGCTTGTAGCCCCCGAACGGGTGCACACCGGCCATCGCCCCGGTGGAACTCCGGTTCAGATAGAGGTTGCCAACGTAGAAATGCTCCCGGATGAAGTCCAGCTCGTGCGGATCGTGCGTGAACGCGGCGCCCGTCAACGCATACGGAACATTGTTGGCCACCGCCACGGCGTCGGGGAGGGTGTTCGCTTCCAGCACGGCTACCACCGGACCAAAAATCTCCTCTTGGGCCAGGGGGGACTGCGGGTCGACCCGATCCACCAGCGTCGGCGTGACACAGTATCCCAACGTCGGGTCACGCTGGCCCTCGAGCAGCACTCGTCCGTGCGTCGACGCCGTGGCCACGTAGCTCTCGACCTTGTTGCGCGCCTGAGCACTCACCAACGCCCCATACGGCGCATTGTCCACGGCACGCCCCCTTTTGGACGCGGTGGCCTCCATGTGCGCCTGCAGGGCCTCCACAAAACGATCATGAATCCCCGGGAGGCAAATCACCCGGGAGGTGGCCGAACACTTTTGGCCCTGGAACCCCAGGGCCGACCGGGTGACTTCCGCCACCGCCCACTCAAAGTCCGCGGAGTCCGTGACAATCGTGGCGTTTTTCCCGCCCATTTCGGTCATGACGCGCTTCAGGTGATGCTGGCCGCCAGCTACGGTTGAGGCGCGTTCGGCGATGCGGATCCCGACATCCCGCGAGCCGACGAAGGCGACAAACCGCACGCGCGGGTCCGAGACGAGTGCGTCGCCCACGAGGGCCCCCGTTCCCGGCACGAGATTGACCACACCCGGCGGGATGCCGGCGTCCCTCAGAATCTGAACCAGATGATGCGCCGTCAGCGAAGCGTGCTCGGACGGCTTGAGGACAACTGTGTTGCCGGCGGCAATGGCGGCCACCACCATGCCCAGGGGCAGCGTCGCAGGAAAATTCCATGGGGCAATGACCGCGCCGACACCCAGGGGGCGATACCGATACTCGTTGATCTCCTGAGCATGTGGCGCAAGCGGGCGACCCTGAGCCCACGCGAACAGTTGCCGTGCGTTCCACTCAAAGTGATCAATGGCTTCAGCCACCTCGCCATCGGCCTGGTCAAAGTTCTTGCCGACCTCCAGCGCCATCCATGTGAGGATGTGTCGGCGGCGGTGACGAAGGATGTTCCCGGCCCGCAACAGCAGTGCGGCCCGCTCCTCCACGCTGGTGCGGGACCATGACTCAAAAGCCCCATGAGCCACCCGCACGGCTTCGGCAGCATCGGCGGCCCCACCCATGACGACCGACCCCAGGGCGAGGCCCACCGCATCCGGGCAGTGCACCACCGCACGATGGGGACCG
This sequence comes from Bacillota bacterium, assembly GCA_021846565.1. GTDB lineage: Bacteria > Bacillota > Sulfobacillia > Sulfobacillales > JAIMBI01 > JAJZWV01. The sequence goes on along the minus strand of JAJZWS010000011.1, from coordinate 29,564 downwards.
TAGACGTCGCGATCGCCGATCCTCACGGGACACTCCATCCCTAAATTCGCCAGCACGCGCTGGTGAGCCTCTCTCATGTACTCCAGCTCGTCCGGGTCGGAAAAGTTCAACAGCGGTTCGTTGGCAAAAGGGGGAAGACCCATGGCTGCACCTCCGCTTGCTCTGCGATTACGCGGTGACCTCCGGACATCCGAGCGCAACGGACAGCTGTTGAGCCGTCCGGACCAACGCCACGGCGAACGGGCCCGTCAGCTGCTCCCTCGAAACCTGAGCGACCGGGGTTGACACGTTGATGGCCGCCACCAAGCGGCGCTCGGCATCGTAAACCGGCGCCGCAATGGACCGCAGGCCCAATTCCAGTTCTTGGTCTGAGACGGCGTAGCCGTGGTCCGTCACGTGCTGCAAATGCGGGCGCAGAGCCTGGGGGCTGCGCACCGTATACGGTGTCAAGGCGGGCCACGGCGGCTGCCCCATGATGTCCAGCAGCTTCTCATCGGCCATCTCCGACACCAGAGCTTTTCCGAGCGATGTGGCGTGCAGTGGCAGGCGCGATCCCACCCGCAGGTTGACGCTGAGAATGCGGGGGGCCGCTTCGACGCGCACCACATACACGACGTCGCGCCCTTCTCGCACGGCCAAGTTGGTTGTCTCCCCGGTCGCTGCGGCCAAAGCCTCCAAGAACGGGCGCGCGCGGTCGGTTAGGGAGACGCTGGCCAGGTAGCGGCGACCCAGTTCGAGGGTGCGCGTGCCCAACCGGTAGCGCTTGCCGGGCAGCGCCTCCAGGTAGCCCAGCTGCAGCAGGGTTTGGACGAACCGACGCGCGGTGGGCTTGTTGGTTCCCAGGGCCCGCGACAACTCCGTGAGCGACAAGTCTGGATGTTCCGCGTCAAACACCTCTAACATGGCCAGACCCCGTGCCACGGCCTGAATAAAGAAGCGCGGAACATCCCGGTCCTCCGCTGTCGGACGGGGCAAGCGGCTCACCTCCCGGCTGTTTCCTCTACGAGCCTACGCAACGTCCCCAGGGCTTCCCGCCACACCGCCTCCTCGATATTGAGGGGCGGCATGAGCCGGATGACCTGGTGGTGGATGCCGGCCGGATGAATGTACATGCCCGCGCGCAGGCTGGCCTCTACCAACCGCTCCACGTGGGTGGGCGCGTCGACCCCTTGGAACTCCACGGCCACCATCAAGCCGCGGCCGCGTACATCGCTGACATCGGATCGCGCCCGGAGGGGTTCGAGCGCCTCCAGCGCGCGGCGGCCGAGCGTGGCCGCGCGCTCGACCAACCCTTCGCGTCGAATGATCTGCAAGGTCGCCAATCCCGCAGCGGCAGCCACCGGATTGCCGCCAAACGTGCTGCCATGCAGGCCTGCGGGCCAGCGGTCCATCAAGTCGTCCCGGCCCGCCATGGCGGACAGAGGCAGCCCTCCCCCTAAGGCCTTGCCCATTATGATGAGGTCGGGTTCAATGCGGTCATGCTGGTACGCCCACATCCGGCCCGTGCGGCCCATACCCGCTTGCACTTCGTCCACCGCCAGCAAGATGCCGTGCCGTGCCGTGACTTGTCGCAGCCAGGGAAGAAACATGCTCGGAGGAATCACATAGCCGCCTTCGCCCTGGATGGCCTCCACGACCACCGCGGCGATGTGGTCGGGTTCCACCTCACAGGCCAAGAGCTGCTCGAACTGTTGGACCGTATGCTGAAAGGCGGCTTCCGGTGGCAACCCCAAACGCGTCGGGGCCGGAAAATCCACGTGGTAAACGCCGGGGACGAGCGGCTCATAGGTGGACCGATAGCGGGCGGCGGAGGCGGTTAAGCTCAAGGCCCCCATGGTTCGTCCGTGGAAACCGCCGCGGAATGCCACGACGGCCTGGCGCCCCGTCGCGGCTCGCGCCAGCTTGATGGCGGCTTCCACCGCTTCGGCTCCCGAGTTGCCAAAGAACACCCGATAGTTCGGCCCAATGTCGGCGAGGAGCGCCTCGGCATACGCGACGACCGCCTCCTGATACCCCGTCCCGCTGTATACGTGCAGGTGCCGCCCGGCCTGCTCGGCAACCGCGCGCACCACGGCCGGGTGGGCATGGCCCACCGCATTGACCGCAATGCCCATGACCAGGTCCAAATAGCGACGGCCGTCCCGGTCCACGAGGTAAGCCCCTTCGCCCCGCTCGATGTTGATCGGGGACTCCATGGGCACGACGGCTGCCAAGCTTCGTCCATAACGTTCGGCCAAGGTCATGACGCATCCCTCCATCGCACATTGTATCGCACTGCAACACCCATGATTATTGTGATGGGTACGTCCGGACCCGTCAAGTGTTGGGCGTCTGAATGTGCGCCTAAGGCATGACGCCTGTTTCACGGCCGATACATCGAGTTTGCAAAATTTTTTCTCAACCCGGCAGGAATGCCGGAGGCCGCGTCGAAACCCGTTGATTAGTTATAAAACGATATAATCGTAACGCAGAGCGTTATCGTATTTGGGCCAAGGAGGCAGATGGTGAGCAGGCGGGCACGAGAGCGAGGCTGGATGAGGACCATACACCCGAGCGGGGCCCACAACGCTGTCACGGATGTGCCGGGCGTGCGTGTCGGGCACGCCGGGCTGGTTGCGTCGGAAGGCGAGGCGCACACCGGCGTGACCGTCCTCGATCTGCCGGGGCGGGACCGCTGGCGGTGCCGATACTTCGCTGGCAGCGCCGTCGTCAATGGGTTCGGCCTGATGACCGGGCGGGACGCTGTCGACTCCCAGGGCATGATCACGGGGCCCATCGTGCTGACGGGCACCCGGAGCGTTGGGGCCGTGTACGACGCGGTGGTGGCTCGTTCCCTCGCGGAAGATCGAGAGGCGGTGGCGAACGACCTTCCGCTGCCTGTGGTCGGCGAGTGCGACGACGGCTATCTGAGCAGCCCCGACCTGGTCTGCGGGCCGGAAACGGTGGAGGCGGCCTTCCAAGCCCTGGGGTCAGGCCCCGTTGACGAAGGCGGGGTCGGTGCCGGGGCGGGGATGCATCTCTTTGGCTACAAGGGAGGTATTGGAACCGCTTCCCGCCTTGTGAGCTGGGATGCCGGCACGTGCATAGTCGGCGTGCTTTTGCTCACGAACTTTGGCCGGCCCGAAGACCTGCGGTTGCCTTGGGGCCTATCCGCGCCGCCGGGTCCCGACGCCGACCCTCGCCCGGGATCCTGTATCGGCGTGGTGGTCACGGACGCGCCGCTGCATCCCCATCAGCTGCAGCGGGTGGCGGCCCGGGTTGGCTTCGGACTGGCGCGCACAGGCTCCATCGGTCGGTCCGGCAGTGGGGAGCTCGCGCTCGCCGTCTCGACCCATTCACTTGACGACTCAGGTTGCGCGCCAGCGCCGGCCGGATTCGTCGCGGACCGCCCGCTGGGTCGCGCGCCGGTGATGGATTTGCTGTACGGCGCCACGGTGGATGCGACCGAGGAAGCGGTGTGGAATGCGCTGCTGGCGGCCCAAACCCGAGAAGGCCCGCAGGGCCGTCGGCTTGTGGCGTTTTCAGACCGCCATCCGGACCTGGCATGGGCCCCAGAGTGGGTGCGGGGATGAATGGGAGTCCCGCGTGGCGGACCTCCCGGGACCACAAGGCGCGCAGGCTTTTAGGGCGCAGTGAACGAGTGGAGGAGGGATTCCTATGTCGAGGCACTCACGCATCGGAGCGTGGATTGGTGCGATCGTGTTCGCCGGAGCCGCTTTGTCGGCCTGCGGTGGACCGGCCAGTCCATCGGCCGCCGCGGCCGGCAAAGTGGTGGTCGCGCTGCAGCCCCAGACCGAACCCGATTGGTGGTTTCCAATCGAATCTGCCACCGCCTACACCAACTTGAACGGGCAAATCAGCGACCTGATGTACTTGCCCCTCATCAATGTCACCCCGCAAGACGTCGTCACGCCTCAGGGGGCCGTGGCGCAGCGCGTGACCTGGAACGCGACCGGCACTGTGTACCATGTGTTCCTCCGCCACGGACTGCGCTGGTCCAACGGACGGCCCGTGACCGCTCGGGACGTCGTGTTTGCGTGGGACATCATCAAAGGGTCCACCGCGAAAAACGCGCCGTGGACCTATGGGGGCACGGGCAGCGGCGGCATCCCTGCCGACTGGAAAAGCGTGATTGCCACCAACCCGGGAGAGGTGACGGTCACCTTGGCGCAGTCGGCCAACCCCCTCTGGTTCGTGCACAATGCGCTCAGTCAGATTTGGCCGGTTCCCATGTCCGTGTGGGACAAGTATCCCCATAATATGACCCAGGAGTTGAAATACATTGAGCAAGTCGCCAACTCGCCCTTGGCTGCTCCCTACAAGGTCGTGGATGGACCCTGGACCTTGACGGCGGCAAAAAATTCCCAGTACTGGGCTTTTAGGCCGAACACACATTACAGTGGACATCACGCGTCGATTGCATCTCTCGTGTACCAGTACGAAGGATCCGGGGCATCGATCTTCGCGGCTCTGAAACGCAACACCGTCAATGTGGCGTACTTGCCGTTCAGCCTGTACGGATCGCGGACCCAACTCAAGCCGGATGTGGTGTCCCATGTGTGGGTGCTGGGCTTCACCGGCATCGCGCTCAACGAGACGTCTGCAGCGCCCAACGTCGGCAACTTGTTCACAAACCTCTACATCCGTCAGGCGCTGGAAATGGGCATCAACCAGACGGCCATCGCGCAGCGCATGTATGATGGGTTCGCGGTCCCGGATTACGGTCCCGTGCCCTCCGAGCCCGGCACCGTGTTTTATTACCGCAATCTCCCCCAGCCGTACAGCTTCAATCCGGCGGCCGGCCGAGCCCTGCTTGAGCGTCACGGGTGGACGATGCACAATGGCGTGATGACGCGCAACGGGACCAGCCTCAGTTTTCAGTTGATTTATCCCGCAGGGTCCCAGACGGACGCCCGCATCGTCCAGCTCATCCAAGGGTACTGGGCGCAGGAAGGCGTTCGCGTGACGCTGCGGTTGATGCAAAAGAACTCCATCTACGGGTTGAGTCCGGGCCAAAGCACTTGGGCCGCGTCCTGGGCGGGCAATGGCTGGACCTACGAGCCGGATTACTACCCAACCGGGGGCGAGCTTTTCGCCTGCAACGCCGCGAGCAACGGCACGGGATACTGCAACAAGACGATGGACCACCTGATCACCAACACGTACCTTCCGGGCACGTCTGCGCAAGTGGCCAGCCGCATGCAGGCCTACCAGCAGTATGCCATCACCCAACTGCCCGAGCTGTGGATGCCGCACTACGCCCTGCTGACGGTCCATGCGCCCAGTGTCCATGGAGTCAATCGGTGGTTCAACTCGGTGACCTATTACAACCAGCCCAACCACTGGACCATCAGCGGGTAGAATGCCAGGGCGGCTGTGGGACTGTGGATGCGAGCGGTCGGGGACCTCCCGGCTCGAGGCCCGTTGGGTCAGCCCGGTGCCGTCACCAGGGCATGCCCCCGCATGCGAAGGGAGACGTGCCAAGGCTGTCGAGAAGCTTCCTGACTCATCTGGAGTGTCCCCAGTGCGGCGAAACGTACGACCCCCCAATCAGATTCAAGATCTCTGCCGCTGTGGGGTCCCTCTGCTGGTCCGTTATGACCTGGATCGGGCTCGGCGGCACGTCGCGCCCGAGGGCATCGCGCGGCGGGCACGCCGTGGAGGCGCTATCGCGAGCTGCTGCGTGCCGCGCGACGGAAACGAAGGGTCCTTGGGCGAAGGCATGTCCCCCTTGTCCCCCTCAGCCGGCTTGGTTCTCGGGGCGGCCACGTCAAGCGCGGGGACTGATCGGACCCTACCGAAGCCGTGGCAAAGTCGGCCGCGCGCCGGCTGGCAGCGTGATGGGCAGGCGGACGGCGCAGGAGTGCCGGGGGAGATCCAGCGCTCGGACACTCACATGGCCGCCGCCGCCTCCTCGCGGCGGTTGGCCAGCGGCGACAGCATCGTGGCCCCAAATCCTGCCCGCACCCTCGCCCTAGTCGCTTCGGTGGTTGCCGGTACGCCTCGTGCGAACCCTCGATGCCCAGTTCGTGGTCGCCCAGCGCCCGCCGGGTGCCCGGCCACCTCAGGCCCCCAGGGCAGCCGGGCCGCCGACACCGCACGTGAGCATGGGTCGACCCATGTCCCGCAGCTCTCAGGACCGCAGTGCCTCGGTCATGGTCGGCACGGATGGGCAGCATGCCCAGCGTGATGTTGCTGCCGCCGGACACGAGGCCCGAGGCCCCGAGGTCGATGGGGTCCTGCACATCGATCACCAGCGTGCTGGGTTCTCACAATGCGGCGCCGCCCTTCCTCGAGCCCCACGCCCGGCGGTCCGCGCGTGCATCAGCCACCATCCGCCCCGGCCCTGGCTTGGCCGCCGCGGCTTGTGTGGGCTTTGCCCCAAGCGAACACGGCCGCATCTGACTTTTGGCCGTATCCTATCAAGTTCGCGTCCCGAGCGCGCGAGGTGGTCGCCCTGCCGCAGGATGCGGGCCGCGGTTGGCGAAGGGCCAGTCGGGCCCGACGGCCGTCCGGATGTCGAGGCCGCAGTAAAACAAAGCGGGCGCCAGGACGGACGCGTTATTCGAAGATCCTGAGTGGGCGGCCCTCTTGTTTTGGATGCGGATCGGGCGGATCTGGACGCTTATGAAGCCTTGGTGGATGAATTTCACGCGGGCCGCGTGCTGGAGGTGGGCTGTGGGACCGGGGTGCTGGCATGCCGGCTGGCGGCTCGCGGAGTGGACGTGATTGGGGTGGACCCCGCCCAGGCCGTGCTGGAGGTGGCCCAGCGCCGGACCGGGGCCGAGTGGGTGCGGTGCGTGCATGGCGACGTCGCGGCCGCGCGTCGGCTGGTGCCGCCCGTAAACCTGGTCGTGATGACGGGCCACGTGGCCCCAAATATTTGTAGAAGACCGTGAGTGGGAGGCCGTGCTGACGGGATGCCGAGACCTTCTGGTCGGGGGTGGGCGGCTGGTGCTTGCGACGATCCGGCGGCGGCTGCCTGGCGCCATTGGACGCGTGTGCGGTTAAAGACGCACCGCGAAGTTCCCAACATGGGCCGCCTGGCTACCTGGCACGAGCTGCTGACCGTGGCCCCGGGCCGCGTATCGTTCCGGACGGTGGTGGTGCGGGACGCCGACGGTACGCCACTCACCGCGGAGTCCACGCTGAGGGTTCGGAGCCGCGAGGAACTGGAGCGGTCCATCGCCCAAGTGGGGTTCACTGTGGAGGACGTGCGTGATGCGCCGGATCGACCGGGTCGGGAATGGGTGTTTATTGCTCGCCGACTTTTGCAGTGGGCCGCGTCAACAGGTGAATCAGACGGCGCGCGCCGGCCGGCAGTGTGACGGGTAGGTGCACGGCGTAAAAGTGACGGGTGAGATCAAGGCCCCGCACCGCCATCGCATGGAAGCCAGACGTCTCGTCGGGGCGGATGGCAAGAGGCGACAACACCGTGGCCCCAAATCCCGCCCGCACCATCGCCTTAATCGCTTCGGTGGTCGCCAGCACGAGGCGCACGGACAAATCCTCGATGCCCCGTTCGTGGTCGTCCAGCGCACGCTCCAGCGCGCGGCGGGTGCCCGAGCCGGGTTCTCGGAGAATGAGGGGTTCCTGCATGAACTCCTCTAGGTCGATGGCCTGTTGAGTGGCCCACCGGTGGCCCGCCCCCACGTAGACCGCCGCGCGGTCCGTGTAGAACCGCTCCGCGACCAGCGGGCCTTTTTCCACCTCGGCTTCCACCAACCCTACGTCCACGGCCTGGTTCAGGACAAAGTCGCACACGGCCTCGGAGTTGGCCATCATGACCGACACGTGATCGCGTGGCTCGGGCCGATACAGCTGCGCGAGCACGTCGGGCAGCACATACTCCGCAATCGTCAGGCTGGCCCCAATGCGCAGCCGGGACGCTGCGGGATCTGACAGCTCGGCTAATCGCTCGTGCGACTCCGCCAGTGTGCGCAACAACCTTTTGGCATAGCGGTACAGCACTTCCCCCTCAGTCGTGAGGTTCACCCCATGCGTGTGGCGCACTAGGAGCCGGCAGTGATAGCTCTCCTCCATCTGTTGAATCTGCTGGCTCACTGCCGACGGGGACAAGTTCAAGGTGCGCGCGGCGGCCGAGATGGATCTCGCCTCCGCGACCGCCCGAAACGTTTCCCAGCTCTGCGGGTTCATACGACCGACGCTCCATTCGCTGCACAATCCTGGGGCGGCGCCGCCGCCTGCCTAGTGGCTCAGTATAGCCCGTTCGCTTCCTGGGAGGATGGGGCACGGCCAGCCGCTGGCTCGCGCAAACGGTGCACGCGGCATGCACCAATCCCGTATGCCGGGGCCCCATCAACTGTCTTAGCGTACATGGCATACGAAAAGTCGCCCCTCGGGCTGGCGGGAGGATGCTAATGGCGCTTCGAAAAGAGACGGTCGAGCCGATTGCGAGCGTGCCCAGCACGCGCACCGTGCACACCACGTGCTACATGTGTGCGTGCCGCTGCGGCTTGGAAGTGCGCGTCGAGGACAATCGCGTGCGCTTCATCAAGGGGATTGCGGAGCATCCGGTCAACAAGGGGGTGTGGTGCGCGAAGGGCGGCGCGGGCATCATGACGCAGTACAGCCCGGCGCGCCTCACTACGCCCCTGATGCGCGACCCGGATGCTCCGCGGGGGCAGGGGGGACTAAAGCCCGTGGACTGGGACACCGCGCTCACCACGCTGGCCGGCTGGCTAGGCAACATTCGCGATACCGACCCGCGGAAGCTTGCCTACTTCACGGGCCGAGACCAGATGCAGGCGTTCAACGGCTTTTGGGCCCAGCAGTTCGGCACCCCCAACTGGGCCGCACATGGCGGGTTCTGCTCGGTCAACATGGCCGCCGGCGGCATGTATTCGGTTGGCGGCAGCATGTGGGAGTTTGGCTGGCCCGACCTGGACGAGTCGCGTTGGTTTCTCTTGGCCGGCGTGGCGGAGGACCACCCCTCCAATCCCTTGAAACTGTCGATCGCCGCCTTAAAAGACCGGGGCGGGCGATTTGTGGTGTTAAACCCGGTCAAGAGTGGCTACGGGGCGCTGGCCGATGAGTGGGTGCCGATTCGTCCCGGCACCGATGGCGCGCTGTTCATGGCCTTCATGCACGTACTGGTTGAAGAGGGGCTCATCGACCGGGAGTTTTTGGCGCGCTACACCAACGCCGCCCACTTGGTGCGGGTGGCGCCTGGCACCGCGGGTGACGGATTGTTCGCACGGGATGCCGAGGGACAGCCGCTGGTGCTGGGACCCGACGGGCGCCCGCTGCCGTATTTGGACGCCGCGGGCCACGGAGCGCTCGAGGGTGAGGCGGTCCTGGCCGGGGAACGGGTTCGGCCGGCCGTGGCGATTCTGTTTGACCGCCTGAAGGCGGCGACGCCCCGGTGGGCCGAAACCCTCACGGATGTTCCACGGCGCACGATAGTGCGGTTGGCCCTGGAGATGGCCGACGCGGCCTTCAACCATCCGGTCGAGCTTCCTATTCCCTGGACCGACGTGTACGGCCAGCACTACGACACGACCGTGGGCCGGCCGGTGGCGTTTCACGCCATGCGGGGCCTCGCCGCGCACACCAATGGATTCCAGACGATTCGCGGCCTGTTCACCCTGATGATGGTGCTGGGTGCCATTGACCGTCCCGGGGGATTTCTGTACAAGAGTCCCTACCCGAAGCCGGTGCCGCCACCCGTGAAGCCGGCGCACGGCCCGCACGACTACGAACCCAAGCGCGCCGCCTCGGGCCCGATCCTGGGGTATCCCACGTCGCCGGACGACCTCTTGGTGGATGGGGACCGGCCTCTCCGCATCGATGAGAGCTATTCGTGGAAGTACCCGCTGGCGGTGCACGGCGCGATCCAAAACGTGATTCGGAACGCCCACGACGCCAATCCCTACCCGATTGACACGCTCTTGGTGTACATGGCCAATCTGGCGTGGAACTCCACGTGGAACACGCTCGACACTCGCGCGATGCTGACGGCGCAGGACGAGTCCGGCCAGTACCGGATTCCGCACGTGGTGGTGTTTGACACCTATGATTCTGAAACCGTTCACTTTGCCGATCTGGTCCTGCCCGACACGACATATTTGGAGCGCTGGGACGCGACCAGCCTCCTGGACCGCCCCATCTCCGAACCGGACGGGCCGGCCGACTCCATTCGCCAGCCCGTGGTGCCGCCGCCGCCAGGCGTGCGCCCCACCGCGGATGTGCTGATTGAGATGGCAAACCGCCTGAAGCTGCCCCGGTTCGTGGACAAAGAGGGCGAGCCCCTATACGACAGCTACGCTGATTTCGTCCAGGAGTGGGAAACGGAGCCCGGATCGGGGGTGGGGCTCTTGGCCGGGTTCCGCGGCGTCAACGGCAAGGCGGAGCTGGTGGGAAAGCCCAATCCCGGCCAGCTTGAGGCGTACGCCACACACCGGGCCTTTTGGCGCCTCCACCTGCCACCCGGGGCCCGGTACTTCCGTATGGCCAACCAGGCGTATCTCGCGTGGGCGACGGATCACAAGTTCATCCAGGAGCCCGCTCCCATCGTCTTGAATCTTTACTCGGAGCCGCTGCAGACATTTCGGCTGGCGGGCCAGGGCTTGTGGCCGGGCCAGCGGCCCAGCAATCCGCATCTGGCGGCGCGGCTGGTGCGCTACATGGATCCGTTGGCGTCGTGGTACCCTCCGCTGGAAGACACCCTGCCCGGCGCCGAGGCGTTTCCGCTGCGGATTTTGACGCAGCGGCCCATGACGCACTATCACTCGTGGGGCTCGATGAACGCGTGGCTGCGCCAGCTGCTGCACGAGAACCCCGTGTTTATCAATCCCGTGCTGGCCGAATCGTTGCACATCGTGGATGGTCAGTGGGTGTGGGTGGAGTCGCGCCTCGGCCGGATGACGGCCCGCGTGCGGCTCTCGGAAGCGGTGGAGCCCCGCACCATTTGGACCTGGAATGCGATTGCCAAGGGGCCGGGAGCGTGGGGGCTCCACCCGGATGCGCCCGAGGCCACCCGCGCGGTGCTGGTGAATCATATTATTCCGGACGTGGCGCCGCACAGCGGGCCTGGGATCTTCTTCAACAACGATCCGGTGACGGGTCAGGCGGGCTGGTACGACACGCGGGTGCGGATCTACCCGTCGGACCTGCACGAGGTGTGGCCCAAAGTGGCCGCGGTGCCGCCGCGGCGGCCCGGCGCTGTGAGCCAGGCGCGGCTCGCGTACACCACCCATGTGGACAATCCGCATGCCACCGGGGCGCCGGACCTGCTGCACCACCTCAGGTTGCCGAGACATGAGCGGCGATGAGCGGCGGCGCCAGATGCCACAGGCCACATGATGGAGGGAGGAGTGTGCCATGCAGCTGACCATTATCACCGACCTCAATAAATGCGTGGGGTGCAAAAGCTGCCAGGTGTCGTGCAAGGAGCACAACACCGGGGGGTCGTTCGGCCCGGTGCCGGACCAGGATCCGTACGCGGATCCAGACGGCATGTGGTGGAACCGGATCGTGGGCATGGAGGGGGGCGAATACCCCGACGCCGACGTTCTGTATCTGCCCAAGGCGTGCATGCACTGCTATGACGCGCCGTGTGTGCCGGTCTGCCCCACCGGTGCGTCGTTCAAGCGCGAGGACAACGGTGTCGTGCTCGTGGACTACGAGAGCTGCATCGGGTGCCAGCTGTGCATGTGGGCCTGCCCCTACGGGGTGCGTGAGTTTGACGAGCACCATGGCGTCGTCAAAAAGTGCACGCTGTGCATCGACCGCATCGAGGATGAGACGCTGGCACCCGAGGACCGGCAGCCGGCGTGTGTGCAAAGCTGTCCCACCCACGCTCGCACCTACGGTGACCTGGATGACCCCGACTCGAAGGTGGCGCGTTTGGTGGCCGAACAGCGGGGCTTTCAACTGCTGCCGGAGCTCGGGGCCAATCCGGCCGTGCACTATCTGCCGCGGCGCCCGGTGGCGAGTGCGGTGGACGACGACAAGCTGGACACTCTGCTGACGGGGAGCTACTGATATGCGACCAACGGGTCCGCTCATCCTGATGACCGGCCTTCAAGGCCTGGCGGGCGGCGTGTTTTTCGTGCTGGCCGCTTTGGGCTGGGTGGCAGGGGTGCCATTCCTGCACAGCGCGGCGCCCGGTTTCCTGGCGCTCGTGGGACTGCTGCTGGTGGGGGGAGGCGGACTCGCGTCCACGTTCCACATGCACCGGCGCGCGGCCGCGAAATTCATCCTGCGGCGCCTTAAGTCCTCGTGGCTGTCACGCGAGGTGGCCACCACAGCGCCGTTTGGGGTGGCGGCGGCGCTCTCGGTCCTAGTGTCGGTGGTGCACCCCGTCGCCCCGGGCGTGGAGCGCGGTCTCTTCACCGCCACGGCGCTGTTGGGCCTACTGGCCATGTGGGTCACCGCCATGATTTATGCAACGATTCCTGCCATGTTGAGCTGGCGCACGCCTATGACGGTGCCGGCCATGATGGGCACCGGTCTCGTGGCGGGCGGGGTGTGGGCCTGGGCCCTGCTGGTGGTGGCAACGCGGGCGTCGGAGACCGGGCTCGCCGTCGCGCTGGTGTGGGCGTTGTTGGTGTTGGCCGTCCTGAAGGGCGTTCAGTGGCGGGTGTTTCGGCGGGCGCGTGTGCGTGTGGAGTCGGGGCAGGCGATGGGCATGCCCGGACGCCTGTACCGTCTCGCCGACAGCGGCACCAGCCGTACGCCGTATCGGACCCAGCCACAGGTGTGGCGCCCGCTGACGGACGAAGAACGCCAGCGCGCCCGTGGCCCGCTGGTGCTGGCGGGCGTGCTGACCGCCGTGCTCCTGATGGTCAGCGCCTCCTCGCCCGTCGCCCTCCTGGGAGCTGTCACGGCGGCGGCCGGCGTGTACTACGAGCGCTGGCTGTTTTTTGCAGACGCCACCCACAGCTCCTCCATCTGGCTCACCAGCGGGGCCGCCTCGCCGTGGGAGCCAACGCGGACCCCAGCGCCGTGATCCGCGTCGACTGGCGCGTCGCGCGCAGCGCCGCCGACGCGGACCGCGTCCAGGCGGACGTTTTGCCTGACGCCATTGCCGCGGCGTCGGGCGCGGGGTCGAGGCGGGTAGCGGTGTCCTCGAGGCTCGCCGACGTGCGGCGGCACGGCGTCGCGGCCGTTACCCGCCTGCCCGCCGGGCCTCTGACGTTTCGCGGGCAGGGGGTGGTGGTCCCCACCCAGGATCTGAAGCGCGCGCTCCAGGAGCGCGGGAGGGGACTAGCTGCTCAGGTCGTGGTGCTGCCGTTTCCGGCGCCCGAGCCGCTCTACGACTGGGACGACACGCGGGCCGTCGTCGACGTGAACGAACGCTATCACTTGGAGGCCCGGCCCCGGGTGTTGGCTGCCGCCGATTGGGAGCGCGGCCAGGGCCTGACACGGCTGTTGCCCTTGGTGCGCGATGTGCTGCACCGCGAAGGGGAGCTGGTGCTGCTGGGGGCGCTGCCGCATCGGGAGCGCATCGCCCCGCTGGTGGCTCATCTGGGCCTGTCTGAACATGTGGTGCTGCTGCCCCGCGTGTCACCGCGCGAAGCCGCCGGCCTGTTGCACGGCGCCGACGTCTTGGTCCAGGCCGAGGACGACGGATATCCCTATTGGCTCGGCTGGGCCGCGGCCGCCGGCCTGCCGGCGGTGGCACTGGACACGCCCGCTGCCCGCGAAGCATCGGGTCATGCGGCCCTCGTGGTGGAGGCGACCCGCGTCGAGGCGTTCCCGGCCGCGGTGACCGAAGCCCTCACCAACGTCAACGTGCGTGAACGGCAAATTGCGCGCGGGCGAACTGCCTCGGCGCCTGCGCGCCTGTCTCACGTGGCGAACCAGTGGGCCCGGTTTCTGGAGCCAGCCATCGGGTAGCCGGGGTTGCCAACCGCACGCCACGCCCGCGGGGAAGAAAGGGAAACGAAAGCTATCAGCGGACGCGATGCCGGTAATCGCAGCGGTTGGTCCAATCCACCTGACTGGTGTCGACGACAAGCCTGGCGAGCGCACGGCCCGACGCCGGTGTCGCTGGGGGGAATGGTCCATCGGTCGGCAAGCATAACGCCCGCGTGCGCCCGACCGGCTTCGGCCCACAGCCGCAGCAGCGGCGGGATGGTTCGGAGGTCACCCGTCACCAGCCCGCGGCCCTCGGAGGCGGGTTCCTTCAGCGGCAGGTCGTCCGGCGCTCCCGGCCGGGGACCGCAATGGACACCGAGAGCGCCCTCGCCACTGCCGGACACGTGCTCGCCGAGCCGCCGGGCTATGGTCGAGCCGCTGTGGGGCTTCGTCACGGACGTCCACGGTGAACACATATCGGCCGGGCGGCTGCCGCGCCAGATCCGAGGCACTCTGATTCATGTCCGCCAGAGCGTCGGCCACCCCGCCGGCGTAGCGAACCGCGTACGCCAACGCGGCCCGCACGTTGATGGCCGGCCACTCGAGGTGCAGTGCGGTCCGCGTCCCCCTCGTACGGTGGCGCCCGCCAGGCAATCTCCCCCCGGGCGGGGCTTGTGCCCACCACATCGGATTCACGGCCAACAAGCGTGTCACAAAATTGGACCAGCAGAAACTCCGACGCACGTAGGGCCTCCTCGAGGATCATGGACAGCGATTCGCTGGGTCGCCGCGGTTGGCGCCGGGACAACTCGTGTCGGCGCAGCGATGCCACCTTTCCGCGCGCCTGTCTGGGTTCCTGGTTTACATCGTATGACGCAGCAACTCCAAAGGCCCGGCGGGGCACTCGGGGTGGGGTAAGCATGCACGCGAATGACTTATGCAGTCTTTCGGGGGTGCGGGGATACGGCAGGCCCGGCTGGCCCCCGAACAGCAAAAAACTTTGTGCCCCTGACCGCGTGGGCTTGACATAAGTTTCTCATTGATGCATAGATATTCACATTCCCTGAGGAGGTGTCGCTGTGGCTACTGCCCCTGTTCTTGCCGCGCAACCCCATTTGGTGGGGCGCGACTTTCTTCGGCTGGCGGATGTGAGTGGCGGCGAGGTGCTGCAGCTGGTGCACTTGGCGCACCAGATGAAGCAGCGCCGCTGGGCTACACGGCTCGAGCCGCTGGCCGGCATGACCGTGGCCCTGATTTTCGAGAAGCCTTCCACGCGCACGCGGGTCTCGTTTGCCGTGGCGGTGCAGCAACTGGGCGGCTTGCCGCTGGAGCTGGCCCCCAATACCCTGCAGCTGGCACGCGCCGAGACGCTGGCCGACACCGGCCGGGTGCTGTCGCGCTACGTGGATGCCATCGTGCTGCGTACGGGCGATCAAAGTGTGCTGGAGGAGCTGGCGGAGGCCGCTTCCATCCCCGTCGTCAATGCGCTGTCCAACCAGTATCACCCGTGCCAGACGCTGGCAGACCTCCTGACGCTGTCTGAGCAGTTTGGAGGGGTCAAAGGGTTCCCGGTGGCTTACGTGGGGGATGGCAGCAACATGGCGGCCGCCTGGCTCGAGGCTGCGGCGCTGGTGGGGCTCGATCTCCGCGTGGCGACGCCTGCAGGCTACGCACCGGATGCCGCCCTCGCGGCGTGGGCGTCGGCAGCGGCGCGCCAAGTCGGCGGCAGCGTTGTGCTGACCGAGGATCCCGGGGCGGCCGTCGATGGCGCGCGGGCGGTGTACACCGACGTGTGGGTGTCAATGGGCCAAGAGGCCGAGGCGACGGCGCGTCGCCAGGCGTTTACAGGCTTCCAGGTAACGCCCGCGCTCATGCAGTCGGCGGCCCCCGACGCGGTCTTTATGCATTGTCTGCCGGCGCATCGGGGCGAAGAAGTGGCCGCGGCGGTGTTGGATGGTCCCCAATCGGTCGTGTGGGAGCAGGCGGAAAACCGGTTGCACACGGAGAAGGCGTTGCTGGCCAGTTTGCTGACGCCTGACTTTTCTCTGCTGGAATGCCGGTAGAATACCGGTAGCCGGATGACGGAGAAGCACGACCCGACCCGCTCCGCACTCGGGTTCTGAGTTGAAAGGGGAAACCGCGCTGTGGGAAACACGACGAACGCGACCGCGACGCACACGACGAAGAAGAAGATTGTCCTGGCGTATTCGGGGGGACTTGACACCAGTGTGGCGATCAAGTGGCTGCAAGACGTAGGCTGGGAAGTTGTCACGCTGGTGGTGGACGTGGGGGCCAACACGAACTTGGCGGCCATTCAGGACAAGGCGGTGCATCTGGGGGTCCCCCGCGCGTATGCCGTGGATGCCAAGGCACACTTTGCGGAGCGCTTCATCGCGCCGGCGTTGAAAGCCGACGCTCTGTACGAAGGGGTGTATCCGCTGGCGTCCGCGCTGTCGCGTCCGCTCATCGCGGAGTTGCTGGTAGCCGTGGCGCACCGCGAAGGCGCCACGGCCGTGGCGCACGGCTGCACCGGCAAGGGCAACGACCAGGTTCGCTTCGATGTGGCGGTGGCGGCGCTGGATCCGTCCCTCACCGTGGTGGCACCCGTCCGTGAGTGGGCCTACACGCGCGACCAGGAGATCGAGTACGCGCAAACTCACGGTATTGCCATCCCCGTCACCGCGGCCGCGCCCTACAGCGTGGACGTGAACCTGTGGGGGCGCAGCGTGGAAGGCGGCGTCCTGGAAAACCCCATGAACCCAGTGCCCGACGACGCGTGGTCGTGGACGGCCGATCCCGACGCGAACTCGGTGTCCGCAAGCATCACGGTGGAATTTCTCCATGGGGTGCCCGTGGCGCTGAACGGGAAAGCGCTCCCGCTGCCCACGCTCCTCGCCAGCCTGAACGAATTGGCCGGCCGTGCGGGCGTGGGTCGTATCGACAGCATTGAAAACCGGCTGGTGGGCATCAAGTCGCGCGAAGTTTACGAAGCCCCGGCGGCGGTCACGCTGCTCGCGGCCCACCAGGCGCTGGAGCAGCTGGTGCTGACGCGCGATCTGGCGCGCCTGAAAGCCAGCCTGGCGGGCGAGTACGCGCGGCTGGCGTACGAGGGGCTCTGGTATACGCCCTCGCGCGAAGCGCTCGACGCGTTCATGACGGAGGCGAACCAGCCGGTGACGGGCGAAGTGACGCTGGCGTTGGCCCACGGCCGCGTGACTGTGGTGGGGCGCCAGGCGGAAAAGAGCCTCTATCGCACGGACCTGGCCACGTACGGCAGCGGAGACGCCTTTGACCACAAGAGTGCCGAAGGCTTTGTGGCGCTGTTTGGCCTCGGGCTCCGGACGCGCGCGCGCGTGCGCCCCATCGAGCCGGTGGAGTTGGAGGTATTGGGCGTGCAGGTGGCCTCGATGCAGCATGCCTGACCTGTGGGCGGGGCGCCTGCCCGAAGGATCGCACCCGGACGCACGGGCATTTACCGGCACCGTGTCCTGGGACTGGCGGTTGGCCCACGTCGATCTGGTGGGCAGTCTGGCGCACGTGGACATGCTGGGGGCGGTGGGCCTGCTCACGCCTCTGGATCGCGACCAGTTGACGGCCGGCCTGCGGGAGCTGCTGGCGGAGGTGGACGCGGGCTGCCCTCCGTGGGACGAGGCGGCGGAGGATGTCCACACGGCGGTGGAGCAGGAACTGTCCCAACGCCTGGGGCCGGTGGCGGGGCGTCTGCACACGGCCCGCAGCCGAAACGATCAGGTGGCCCTGGATCTGCATCTCTATGTCGTGGACGCGGCCCGTGAACTTGCGGCCGCGCTCGCCCGCCTGATCCTGCGGCTCGCCGATGTCGCCGAAATCCACGCCGCGCTGCCGATGCCCGGCTACACCCATCTGCAGCGGGCGCAGCCCATCACGGTGGGCCATCACCTTTTGGCGTATGGCTTCATGTGGCAGCGCGACCGTGAGCGCTTGGGCGACGTGGCGCGGCGGGCCCAGGTGTCACCCTTAGGCGCTGGCGCGCTGGCCGGGTCGACCCTTAAAGTGGACCCCCTGACCGTGGCCCAGCAGCTGGGATGGCCCGCCGTCTATCTCAACAGCCTTGACGCAGTATCGGACCGGGACTTCGTGGCGGAGTTTGTGTTTGCCGCGGCGCTCACCCTCTCGCACCTGTCGCGCTGGGGCGAAGAACTGGTGATCTGGAGCTCGGCCGAATTTGGGTTCGTCGAACTGGCCGACGCGTGGGCCACCGGGTCCAGCATGATGCCGCACAAGAAAAACCCGGATGTGGCCGAGTTGCTGCGGGGCCGCTCGGCCCGGGGGGTGGCGCATCTAACCGGCCTCCTGACGTTGTTGAAGGGCTTGCCGCTGGCGTACAACCGCGACCTGCAAGAAGACAAGGGCTACCTGTTTGGGACGCATGACACGGCCTCGGGCGCCATTGACGCGGCCACCGGCCTTGTGGGGGCGCTCACCTTTCGTCCCGAGCGCACCGGGGCGGCCCTCACCACCGACCTGTTGGCGACGGACCAAGCCGACCGGCTGGTGGAGGAGGGCATGCCATTTCGCCAGGCCCATGGTCAGGTGGCGTCCTCACGCGATTGGCGCCAGAGTCCCGCCGCCCCCGGGGCGGCTGTGGCCCAGAGCCTCACGGAGCGCGACCGGGTGATGGGTCCGGGGCCGCTGAGCATCGCCCGCCAGCTGGCGGCGCTGCGTAGGGCGGTGGCCGAGCCGGTATAATGCCGGGGGAGGCCGTGCGTGCAAGTGAAAGAAGTGCGTCAGCGGTTCCTGCGTGAGTTGGTGGAGCGTGAGTCCCTCGGCACGCAGGAGGAGGTGGCCGCCGCGTTGGCGCGAGCCGGGTTTCCCGCCGCGCAGGCCACGGTGTCACGCGATATTCGGGACTTGAATCTGGTGAAGGTGCCGACGGCCGACGGAGGCCATCGCTACCACGTGCCCGCCGGCCCGGCGGGACCGGCCCCGGAAGTGCGGTTGGGCCGACTGTTGGCCGAAGCTTACCAGTCGCTGGCCCGCGCCAACAACTTGCTGGTGCTGAAGGTGTTGCCGGGCAATGCGCACGCGGTGGGTGCGGTGCTGGACGTGATGACGGTGCCCGGGCTGTTGGGCACCATCGCGGGGGATGACACCCTGTTGCTGGTAGCCCAGGATGAGGCCGCCGCGAAGGCGTTGGAAGGCATGCTGCGGCCGAGTCCCCTTTAGGCAGGTCCCATGAGCGCCGCCGCCCGCCCCGCTGGACGCGGGGGTGGGGGCGCCAGCGCCGGTGGAGGGCCAGCCGGTGGGCCCCACAGCGTCACCAGGGCCTGGGCCAAGAGCCTGCCGGCCAGGCGGTGTCCCGCCGTGTTGGGATGCCACCGCCCCGCCATCAGGCGGTGGTAGGCGACGTGGTGCACCGCCAAATACTGCTTCATCGCGCCAAACACGTTCACCTCGTACACGTAGGAGGGCCGGGAGGGCCGGGAGGGCCGGGATGAATGAAAGCTTTGTGCCACCGCCAGTTCCTGCCGCACGGCGGCCGGTTCGGCCAGCCGGTCCTCTTCAAACGAGGCTCGGGTGACCGCGGGGGTTACGACCAGCACGACGGCGTGAGCCGCCAACGCCGTCTCAATCTGACGATGCAGCGCACGTGCCATGGCGGGGGCGGGCGTGTGGTGCCGAAGATCGTTCAAAATGCCCCACGCCAGCACCACCAGCCGGTGCGGCGTGGGCCGGCGAATCCACGCCGCCAAATCCCGCTGGGTCAGGCGGTTTACCACGCGGGCGCCGGGAATGGCCTGGTTCGCGATCCGGAGCGTGAGACCCGCCCGCCGGGCGTACCGGATGAGGCCTCGGGCGACGTAGCCGGGGCCGGTGCCGTCGCGCCACCCCGCCGCCGCCGATCCGCCCACCACCAGTACCGGAATCCGGGGACCGGCAGCCGACCGGCCCGGGGAGGTCAGGAGCGCCAGCGATGCGATCCAGAGCGTCGCGCCCGCGGCGGCCGCGAGCCACCAGCGCATGCGCCGGGAGGGAAACTCTGCACTTGCCATGGCGGTAGCGTGGCGCCGATCGGGTTGGCGGATACGGGCCGGCTTCAAAGCCCATGCACGGCGGCCAGCGCCAACATCAGGGCGGCGCCGGCGGCCGTCCCGGCCAGCGCGATGGGGCGGCTTGCAGCGAGGGACTCCGGGAGGGTGTCCCGCCCAACAACGTACACCATGGCGCCTGACGCCAGCCCCAGCACCATCGCCGACCACTCGGGGCCCAGATGCCCGATGGCCAGAGACAGCAGGGTACCCAGCGGCGTCACGAGCCCAATGGCCGCGGTGGCGAGGAGAATGCGCCGCCGCGGCTCCCCGGCGAGGGCCAGGGGCGCGGCGATGCTCATGCCCTCCGGGATGTTGTGCAGCGCGATGGCGAATGCGATGACGATCCCGAGACTCCGTCCCACCGCATCGCCGGCTCCAATCGCCATGCCTTCGGGGATGTCGTGCAACGCGATGGCGATGGCGATGAACCAGCCTACAAAGCGCAGGCGCGACGGCTCTCCCGCGCCCGACCCCTGCCATTCCGCCGCGGCTCCGCGCAGCAGCGCCAACAGGAGCGCGCCGGCCACGCCGGCGGCCAGAAGCGTCGGCCCGCCAGCCAGTCGGAGGCCGGTGGGGACCAATTCGGTGGCGACGACGGTCACCATGACGCCGGACGCCAGAGCGAGCGTAAAGGAGAGGGTGGCGGGCGACACGCGCCGGCGGCTCAGGATAAACCAGGCCCCCACGGGCGTGAACAGGCCCGCCAGCAGACTCGACAGGACCACATGGGCCACCGGCCGCACCTCCCTCTGGCATCCGCGCGGCACCTCCGGCCAGCAGCCGGGTCCTATCCCCTATGGGCGAACGTCTGTCACAATGCGTGTGAGCTGTCGGGCGGGCTCACGCCGAAGAGAAGGGAGGGAGGAACATGGACTGGGAGCACGCCGTGACGGTGGTGCGGCCTGGGTGGGAGCGCCGACATGGGGCCGCCGGTCGCTGCGCGGCCCACGACCTGCCCGACCGCGTGGCGATGGTGGCAACGTCTTGGGACCTAACGGTGCTGGGCCCGCTGGCGACGGGCTGGGAAAGCGTCGTGGTGGCCGTGCACGATGTTTCCGGCCAACCAGGGGTTCTAAAGTGCCGACCCCCGGCTGACCCCGGAACTCGGCGCGAGGCCGTGGTGCTGACGCGGCTTGCCAGCCCTGGCCTGGTGCCGCTGATTGCTTCCGCTCCGGACGAGGGGGTGCTGTGGCTGGGACGGGTGGTGCCCGGACACGCGCTCTCCCAGGAGCTCGATGACCAGGCGGCGGTCGACGCCTGGTGCCAGGTGGCTTCCTCCCTGCCCCGGGTGGTACCGGACCCCGAGGGCACCGGCGCATCGACCGCCCCATTTCCCACCCTGGACCACCAGCTGGGCGCGCTGGAGGTGTGGCAAGCCACCCTGTCGAAGGGGCAAGGGCGCCTCGCGCAGTGGGTGGTGGCCGTGGCCCATCGGCTGGCCGCCTCCACCCGTGACCCGTCTCTGCTGCACGGCGATCTGCATGACGAAAATATTTTGGCGGCGGGGGGTGGGGCTTTTTATGCCATTGACCCCAAAGGGGTCTGGGGCGATCCGGCCTACGAACCCGCCTGCTTTTTGATGAATCGGTGGATGCGCTCATCCGGGCCGTCAGAGCGCATGGCGGGGGCTCTGGCCGAGCGTCTTCTGCTCGACGGCGGGCGGGTGCTGGGCTGGACGCTCGTGCACACGGCGCTGTCCCTGGCGTGGAGCCAGGAGGATGATGGGGTGGCGGCACCCGCCACCGATAGCCGGTGGACACTCCTCCGGCATGGAGCTCGCTTCATAGGCGGGTGGAAAGCATAGGTGTTGTCGGGCAGGCGGAGCGATAGATGGGGCGGGTGGAGGGCACCGGCGAGTCGGCCGCACGCGTGAAGGAGGCGGTGCCGCGTGAGGTGGCTGATGCGCTATCATGGGGTGGATGGTCCCAGGGAATAGGAGCCAGGAGGAGTCTTCGTGATGAGCGCAATGAGCCACGGCCATACCGGCGAATCCAACCGCGAGGGGCCGCTGGTGGCAGCAGATGTGGCCGACGCCTTCACCCTGCCGTCCCACTGGTACACCCAGGCCGATATTTTCCAGGCCGAGCGGGAGCGGGTGTTCGGCGCCAGCTGGCAGCTGGTGGCCCACGCCGCGGCGCTCGCGAATCCGGGGGACTACGTGACCATGAACCTGGTGGGCGAGCCGCTGCTGCTGGTGAGGGGCGACGATGGCCTGCTGCGCGCGTTTTACAACGTCTGCCGGCACCGTGCCGGGCCGGTGGCGCTGGGGTCCGGCTGTCGGCGCGGGTTTCAGTGCGCCTATCACGGATGGACGTATGGGTTGGACGGCCGGCTGCGTCAGGCGCGGGAGATCGAAGGCACTGGGCACTTTGAGCCCGAGGCGTTCGGGTTGGTCCCCGTGGCGGTCGCGGTGTGGGGGCCTCTGGTCTTTGTGAATCTGGATCCTGCGGCACCGCCGCTCGAGGCGGTGATGGCCCCGATTGGTCAGGAGATGCGCGCGGCCGGGTTTGACCTTGCGCGGGTGGTTCCCCGCGTGCGGCGGGACTACGAGCTCCAGTGCAACTGGAAAGTGTACGTCGACAACTACCTGGAGGGATATCACATCCCCATCGTCCACCCCGGACTGTTTCGGGAGTTGGACTACGCGCGCTACCAGGTGGAGCCGCGGGGGCACTATTCGAAGCAGTTCAGCCCCACGCGGTCGGCCGGCACCGGAGCGGCGCACAGCGGCTACGGCCGGTACGACGCCGGGACCGAGGCGCTGTACTACTGGATTTGGCCCAACCTCATGCTGAACATCTACCCGGACAACGTGTCCACCAATGTGATCCTGCCAATGGGCGTGGATCGGACGCTGACGATCTTCGAGTGGTTCTTTCAGCCGGGAACCGATGAGGCGGCCGTTCGCGACACGGTGGCCTTTTCGGACGAGGTTCAGCAGGAGGACATCGTGATCTGCGAGCATGTAGCACGGGGGCTGCAGTCGGCCAGCTACGACCGCGGCCGCTTCGTTGCCGCGCGGGAGAACGGGGTGCATCACTTTCACCGGCTGATGGCCGCCACGCTCTCGGCAGAGCGGTAGCCCGTCGGCTCCCATGGTATGCTGGCCGAAGAGGACCCCCCCTTAAGCATTCCTTCGTGAGGGGCCCCACCTAACAGCGGGAGGATAGGCCGTTGCCATGACCGTGGCAGAGATGGAGATGGCGCTGGAACGCCTGGGGCGCCAGTTGGCGGACCGGGGTGTGCCCGCCGACATCGTAATGGCCGGCGGCGCGTGGATGACTCTGGTCCTCGGAGCTCGTGATGTCACCAAAGATATGGATGCCTATCTGGCGCCTCCGACGGGGCCCATTCACCAAGCGATCCACGAGGTGGCGCAAGCCCTCGGGCTGGCTGAGGATTGGCTGAATGACGGCATCAAGGGATTTTTCTTTCGCGAGCCGCCCCAGACGCTTTGGCGGGAGTTCCCGGGACTGCGGGTATACGCCGTGTCGGCCGACTACATGTTGGCCCTAAAGATTTATGCGGCACGCGGGAGCGACACCGATGATGCCGTCACGTTGATTCGCCACTTGGGTCTCCACTCCATAGAGGACGTGCTGGCTATTGTGGAACAATACGTCCCCGAGCGACTGCTCACGGTCCGCCACAAGTACTTTGCCGAGGGTTGCATGGAGGAGGCGCAATAGTCGTGACGGTGTTGGCGTATCAGCCCATGCCCCTGGCTGACGCCTGGGTTCGCGTCGTGGAAGGGACGTCGACCCCGGAGGTGGCGCTGGGCAACTTCCTCGACGACTGGCGCCGGTTTCCCGATGCCCAGCTCCGGGCGGCCCTCATCCGTGAACCCATTTCCCTCTCGCCAGACCTCGAGCGGCATCGGTGGGATTGCTTTGTCGCGGCGACGGTGGAGTACCTGACGGTGCGCGACCGCGTGGAGACACCCGCCTGGGTGTTTTGGGACGCCTGGACCCTGGATGAGCCGTGGTTTCTCTTCTCCTACTGGAAGCTCAGAGCTTGGCAGCTGGCGGTGACGCCGCCCCCCTGGAAGCGGCGGCGAATCTTCGGAGGCGACGAGACCGCTCTCATCGGCCGGGTCTGATTTTGCCGCTGGGCATGGCGGGTCCTGGAACGCCAACAACCGGCGGGACGCCGGCGGCGGCGTCCTCCGGAGACTGGGACGGGCTACCCGTCCGCCCGCGAAAATCGGTGGCCCCTGCGCTGTAGCAAGACGTTGGCCTTGTCGCCAGACCACGGCTGCCCGGGTGGGCTGACGTCGTTCGATGGTCGGCCATCCGGTAAGTGTCCGCCCACCCTCCTGGAAGGACCCTTGGGCGCCTCGGGTCGCCCGCGGAGCGGATCCCCGTTTGGGGCGGCCAGCGACTCGGGGACGGACGTGCGGAAAACCGGCACACGCCGAAGTCACTCGATGCCGGGGTGCGTTACGCACCGTCAAAAGACAGCGGCACGCCACGGGCCACGGGGTTGGGCAGCAGGTTCGGCAGCATCCGACGGGATGTGGATGGACGAGGCGGTCCACGCTTGCTTGGACCCTCTGTCAAGACCGAGACTTGGTTCAGGACATCCCACAGGAAACCCTCTGGCGGCTCTAGCCATCACGTCGTGCTCCCCGCGGCCCGGCGTCGGAGGCTTGGCTGTTCACCGTGGTGCGCCGAATCCCGGTTGATGAGTACAAGAGGTCCCGGCGCGGCCCGACGACGGTGCCGCTGTACCACGGCGAGGCCCGCGAAGCAGGTGGCGCGGATGCGGAGCAGCGTCTCGTCGTATGGGCCGAGGTGACCAAGCTTCCTCAGAAGGAGCGTGAGGCCGTGACGCGGTTTGACTAGCAGGATTGGTCCACTCGGCAGGGGGCGGACTGGTTCGGGATCAGTGAGAACGCCGTGCGGCTGAGTCTCATGCGCGCACGCGGCCGATTGGCCCCAACCCTCAAGGAGGCAACTATCCATGGATAGGCAGGATAAGCACCGGGAGGACAGCGATGAGGCTACCCGGAGCTGGTTCGCCCCTCACAGGCCTCCGGTGCCCGACGGTATCCTGTTTGACCCAACCCAGCCCATGCGGACAGAGAGCGCCACGGACGTGGGCGGCCACGGTGGACATGGCCGGGCTGGGGCCGCGCGTGTGGTGCGAGGCGACCGCGGCCCTCATGCTGGTGCCCCGGCTCATCGCGTCATGCGTCGTGGGCAGCATCGGGGACCCGGCGCTACCAGCCAGCTCGCCCCGCTGCCGACCCATCTGAACCTCCGTGCCAGTGACTTCCTGACGCCGTCACTAGGGTTCGTGGCCGCTCCCCACCGGATCTAGGAGACGACCAACGGCGCACACACCTCGACGCGCGTCTGTCGCGGACCCACGGTCGTCCTGGACGTTCACAGGATCAGCCCGCAGGACGGTTTCGCCTGGGGCCTCGGGTGGAAGGACAGCGTCATTCTCGCGACCACCGACGGGGGCGGCGCTGGTTTCCCCTGCAGCAGAGCGCATGGAGCCTCAGATTCATCAGCCCCGCCCGAGGCTACGTCCTTCATGGCCCCGCCGTGTACCAAACCCGCAGCGGTGGTCCGTCGTGGACCGCGGGACAACTGGTGGCGTCGCCAGGGAGCGGCGGGATCATTGACGGGGAGGTTCGGGCCGCGCCCGGTGGCGCGGTATGGGTCTCGCTCATCGGGGGAACCGGCAGGAGCCAAGCCTCGTACACGGTGTTCCGGAGCATCAACGGCCGGCAGTGGACGGCGGTTATTGGGGCCAGCACGCCGGGAGGGGGGGACCGGCACCGGGGAATCCGCCGGTCGTCGGCCCGGGGACCGGACTTGGTCCTTTGCAAGCGTTCTCGGCGAACGCAGCCTTTGTCTCGGGAACCTGCGCCGCCTGTGGCATGGATACGTCCGAGGTTGTGGCCACCACCGATGCTGGCCGCCAGTGGGTACCGGTGCCGGCGCAGTCCGGGTCCATCGCCGGGCTTATCCAGGATGGCGAGAGCCTGTCCTTCCCCACGGAAGGCACGGGGTATCTGCTGGTGGGCGTATTGAAGCGGCGGGACCTCACAGGACATGGGGCCACCGTGATGTACAACACAACAGATGGCGGCCGCTCGTGGGTGGCGGGAGCGCATCACCCCATTCGCCTACATCCGGCTGCACGTTGCGGAAATGGGTCGGATCGGCCGCCGCCCGGGCACGCGTAAGATGACACGGCGATGGCGGCTCCCCGCCCTTGGCTTGCCGCATAACCGATCGGGCGTCCATCCAGACTACGCGTGCCCCTCCGGCGGAGGAGCACGCAAGGAGGCTTATGGATGGATGGCCCAGACCGTCGCCCGGTCGAGTTGCTGAACGAGGACCTCTATGGTGAGCACGATGCCATCGTGTATTACCGACCCACGCCTGGACGGTGGCACGCCGGTACGGCCGTGACATTTTGGACATCGCGTATGACGAAATGCGGCACTTCAAGTGGCTGGCACCTGCCATTGCCCAGATGGGCGGGGTGCCCGATCTGAAGACGTCCCCGGTGGCACCCGTCACCACCCTGCAGGCCGCGCTCCAGAAAGATGTGGACGCCGAAGTTCATGCGATTGACCAGTATCGGGACCACATCGAGGTCATCCCGCGGGCGTCGGTGCGCGGTCTGCTGGAGCGCATCATCGTGGATGAACGGGCCCACCTGCGGCACTTTTAGGAACTCCTGGACAGCATGCACGATGAGCCCGACTATACCGAGCGGCCCGCCGCCGAGGTGAGCGGGGTAGCGACCCATCTGCAGACCAGCGTGGGCCACGAGTACCAGCAGATGATGGCCTACCTGATGAAGTCGTTCATGGAAAACCACGGTCGGCGCATGGGGCTGGATATGGAAGAGCGGTCCATCGACGAAATGCGCCACATGGGGTGGATTGCGAAACAAATGGGCGCGATGGGCCTGCAGCCAAAATTCCCTGCGGTCGATGCGGGAGCAGGCGCTGTATCAGGACATGCGCGCCTGGGCCGTCGAGTCCCTGCCCACGCTGGTACCGACGATAGATCGGATCTTGGTGCAGGAGCAGTATCACGCGAGCTTTAAGCCGTAGGGGGCCGTCAACTTTTGGGGGGCGAGCCGGGGCCCGCCTCCCATACGAACACCGGCACGTTGTGCACCGCGAGGTAAGCAAGGCGGCGCTCATTACCGATCACGAGGGTGAGGTTCATCAGCGGCGCACTGGCGGAAAAGATCCGGTCAGCCGGATCTCCCTGAAAGTGCCCCAGCACCCGACTGCTTGCGAGGGCAATGTCCGGAGACCATGGCAACAGGTGTATTCTGGGCATGGCCAGGGCCTGACGGATGCTTTGGTTGCAGTCTCGAGACCGGCGACGGCGTCCCGTGCTTTCAAGCCTCTCGACGTCCCACACGGAAATAGCAGATTGGTACACGGGCCTGTCGGTAGCGGCACGTTTAATGGCCTGGACGGTCGTCGGCTTCAGCCGTTCGCATTCCCGAGTCAAATCCAAATATGGGTGTCGAGTAGGAGTTGGGTTGGCCCCTCACTCGCCATCGGGGTCTGCGTCCCCGGGCGTCGGCCATGGGCAATGTGGTATCCCCGATGACGGTCACGAGGTCTCGCAGGAGGCCCCAGAGACCGTTAGAGGTGTCGTCGGGCAGGGGAATCAGCCTGGCCACGGGCTTCCCCCGCTTGGTGACGATGATTTCCAACCGCTTCTCCTTGACGAGGCTAATCAGCTCCCCACACCGGGCTTTGAATTGGCCCGCGGGCAGCGCAATTATCGCGAAACGGTCACGGCAACAAGGGCCGAGGCTGACCTGGTTCACGGAGCGGAGGGCCCGATGCCGACCGGCGCGTCCATTCGTGGTTTAATGGGGTCCTTGCCATGGCAGGCCATCACGACAGCGTCCCGCACGAGGAGACAGGAACGACCCGGGAGGGAGGCAGCTGGGGACACGAGCGTGGGACGGGGGCGGGATGGGACTGAGAGGCGTTTTGGCGGTGGTCGGGAGTATCCTGGCAACGTGGAGGTGGTGGACATGCCCGCGAAAGATCTGTTGCCAATTCCCAACCTGATGGCTATGCGCCGGGTGCTGGCGATTGCGCCGCATCCCGACGACAACGAAGTGGGAGCCGGGGCGACGCTGGCGAAGCTCATCGGCCTGGGGGCCCGGGTGGATTGGGTGGTGGCCACCGACGGCGCGGTGGGTACGCTGGAGGCGGCCCAGCGGGAGTCCCTCGTGGAGACGCGCCGGCGGGAGCAGGAAGCGGCCATCGCGGTGCTAGGCGGTGGCGGGCTCAATTGGCTCGGCTTTCCCGACATGGGGCTGCGGGACCGGCGGGCGGAACTCACCACGGCCGTGTTTCACGCCATTCGGTCGGCTGCGCCCGATGTGGTGCTGTGCCCAGATCCGTGGATGCCCTACGAGAGCCATCCGGACCATCGGACGCTGGGGATGGCCGTGACCGAGGCCGTGTCCATGTCGCATTTCCCCATGGTCGAGCCCACCGCCGGCGGCCCGGTGGAGCCGCCCGCCATCGCGTACTACGGCACCGCCTGGCCCAACACGCGCGTAGATGTGACCGACACGTTCGACCAGAAGCTGCGGGCGATGTGGACGCATGCCAGCCAGTTTGCCGAGCCGGCCCAGCAGGTGTTGGGATACTACCTCAGGGTACGTGCAGCCGAGTACGGTGCGGACGCCGGCGTCGAACTGGCCGAGGCCTTCAAGGTGCTGTCAGTCTGGCACCTGCACTTCTACCCCGATGCATGGCAGAGCTAGGCCGGTGCAGAGGCCGCCATTGGCCGAGCATCTCGATCACCGTCCCAAACGTCTCCACATAGGCCCACGATGCCTGAGCATGGCGGGCTCGGCGGTCAGGGCGATCTCTCCTCTATCGGATTATCTGCGGACCAGCGTGGAAACGCTGGGGGTTGCGTCCCACACGTAGAGGTGTTGGCGGGTGTCGAGGCGCGACCACGAAACAGGGGACTCCCTCTCGGCGCAGGCGATCGTGGCGCAAAGAGCCGCGGACCGCCTGTCATCGTCGTGGGTTGCGGCGTTGCTGAGGAGCCGGGGTCGACAGCGGTCGCGCGTTTGGTACTGGCTGGGTGGTCGGCGCAGGTAGACCCGCGGTAGGCTCCAGAAGTGCACCAGCCGGGTGAAGGCCAATCGCCAACAGGCCAAGGCTAGGAGGATGGGCACTTCAAACAGCGTTGGCGCGTGGGTCATGAGCTCCGCACGGCATCCCCGCAGTATCGCGAGGCCGACCCAGGTGGTCAGGCCCGCCAAGCCACCCACGTGTCTGCCCCGAGAGGGTTGGTGGTGCGGCTGACCCCCAGCGCCTGGTACCCTGCACCGACACCAGCAGTCCTATCACGTGTCCGCCGATCACCAGCAGGCTGACCCACTTTCGGAGCCGCCGCTCCTATCTCGCTGGAACGCGAGTCCCAGCTCATCTGATTGTGGGCGTAGGCGTAGAGGCTGCCCCCACCATAAGCGCCGGCCGCGATACGGGTAAATGACCCACCAAAATTGAGCCGCCACGGCTAGCCGCCCCGGTCTGAGAGAGTGCTCCAAGGGATCGGGCAACTTCCTGACATCGTCGCTCCACCGCCACACGCGGCCGTTCCGTCGGCGCCAGCCCACCGACGGCGCGAATCAGGCCAAACAGCG